>JBEGOB010000001.1:0-3520 GCA_041182265.1 Verrucomicrobiota bacterium
CAACCAAGTCTGGTCCAGCGACTTCCTTCCTGGCGCGCATCAAGGCACTCTCGTCGTACCGGGAGCTGAGCCCATCGCCAACATCGCGCGACGCGCCCCCACCTCGCGGCTGCAGGAATTGGAACTCAAAGCCATGGCCGCTCGCGATCAACGCCACCTGCTCGCCCGCAGCAGTGACCCCATGCTCGCCGCTCGCATGCGTTCATTCTCCACCGCCTTTGGCATGCAGATGCAAGCACCAGAGATTTTCGACTTCTCCCAAGAAAGCGACGCCACTCTCGACCTCTACGGCCTGAAACGAGGGTCCACCGAAGGATTTGGCTGGCAATGTCTCGTCGGCCGCCGCATGGCCGAACGTGGCGTCCGATTCATCGAACTCATCGACGGCGGCTCCAGCAACAACTGGGATTCTCATGGCGACATGAATGCCCACGGCCCGCTCGCCAAAAATGTCGACCTGCCCATCGCTGGATTGCTGCAAGACCTGAAACAACGAGGCATGCTCGATGACACGCTGGTCGTGTGGACCACCGAATTCGGACGCACCCCGTTCAAAGAAGCCCCCAACCAGGCAGGCCGGGAACACCATCACTGGGCATTTTCTTCCTGGATGGCCGGCGCCGGCATCAAAGGAGGCACCGTCTACGGCGCCACCGACGACTGCGGCATCCGCGTCGCTCAAGATCAAGTCCACGTCCACGACTTCCACGCCACCATCCTGCACATGCTCGGGTTCGATCACGAACAACTCACCTACCGCCACAACGGCCGTGACTACCGCCTGACCGACGTCGCCGGTCATGTCGTTAAAGACATCATCGCGTGATTCAGACGCGCTAACGGAAACAGGGTAAGCCCCTCAGCAAACGCGTATGGTGAGGGGTGAAGAGGTCGGGGATGCTGGGGGTCATGAAGCGATACACTGAGCGAGAACGGGAACGACTTGTCGTGGAGTCTGAAAGTTGGAATGGAAGTGTGGCAGATTTCTGCCGTCAGCGTGGGGTGAGTGCGGTAAGTCTGTCGCTGTGGCGGCGGCGCTATGGCGCGAGAGGGGCAGGTTCAAAGGATGAAGCAGGTCGAGGGACCTGGATCCCGGTAGAAGTGGACGCGGTTGGTCCTATTGTTGGTGTGGTGCCGCGTTACGTGCTGGTGAGTCCTGCGGGAGTCCGTATGGAAGTCGCGGAGCGGTTTAAGATCGAGGAGGTGCGGGCGCTATGGAAAGTGGTCAGCGGACAAGGAGGGAGCGAAGCATGATTACGCTCGGATCGGCAACCAAGGTGCACCTATTGGCCGGAGTTACAGACATGAGGCGCGGCTTCGAGGGACTTTTTGCGCTGGCGCGCGCCTTGTTGGAGGCGGATCCGCTCAGCGGGCATGTCTTTGGTTTTTGTAATCGAGGCCGTAATCGCCTGAAGTTACTTTACTGGGATGGGAGCGGCTTGTGGATTTGCGCAAAGCGGTTGGAGCGAGGAAGCTTTTCTTGGCCTTCTGAACCAACTGGCGGCACTGGTGCTGGGCGTTGCGTGCGAATGACTCAAGCTGAATTAACACTTCTGCTGAGTGGTATTGACATGAGCAAGTCATGCAAGCGCGATTGGTACAGAGTTGATAAAACAGAATACATAAATTAGCATAATATCTAAAACTATATCTTGATTTAACTCTCTGATATGCTATCATGATGTCGATCAAGTTTATAACATAAGATTTTGTCCGCACCGAACCCACACCCGTTCTTTGGTTCCGAAGTCGAGAAAGCATTGGCAGAGCTTTCCGAAAAAGGGCGGCGGACTGTGACCCAAACTTTCGAGGGAATGAATATGGCGGTGGCCGCTCGCGACCAGCGCATCGCGCTGCTGGAACTCGAGCTGCAAGAGCGTATTACTCGGTTGGAGCTTGCATCGGAAGCACGCATCACCGAGTTGGAACTTGTATCCAAAGAACGCATCACCGAGTTGGAGCTCGAATCCCAAAAGCGTATGGACCAGTTGGAACTTGCGTCGAAAGAGCGCATTGCCCGGCTGGAACTCGAATTGAAGCTTCGGGAGGAGCAACTTCGACTGGCGCGCCTTGAAAAGTACGGACCGAAGGGTGAGCAGCTTTCGCAGGATCAGGTGCTCTTGCTGGATTTGGAGCCTGGCGTGCAAGCGGAAGAGGTGGCCAAGGAGGCAGCGTTGCCCGAGGCGGAAAAGCGGTTGAAGGGATCCCCTGCGAAAACTCAGCGCACGGGCCCGCGATATAGCAAGGCTCATCCTGGCCGTATCCCGCTGCCGGCGCATTTGCCGCGCCGCGAGGTGATCATTCCCTGTGAGGAAGGGGCGGGAGGTGAGCTGGTTGGCTACGAGACCAAGGAGGAGCTGGTGGTGATGCCTGCTGAATTTTATGTTCAGGTGCTCAAGAGGGAAAAGCGCGTGGTGCGCGCCAGCGGCGGCGCCACTATTTTGACCGCCCCCATGCCAGCCCGGATTGTTGAGAAGGGCCAGTTGGGTAACTCGGCTGTGGTCGAACTGATCATCGCCAAGTTTTGCGATCACTTGCCGATCTACCGTCAAATGCGCATCTGGCAGCGTGATCACGGTCTTGTCCTTGATGAGGCTCTGGCCGGCCGCCACGTCCTGAGCGGCGGTCGCCTGCTGGAGCCACTGGCTCGGTTGATCGGTCAGAGGCTCAAAGCAGGAGAGTTCATTCAAGCCGACGAAACCCGGGTGCCTGTTTTGCAGCAAGAAGGCAAGGGACGCAACGACACCGCATGGTTCTGGCAATACTCCAAACCCGGAGGTTTGGTTTACTTCGACTATCAAGACAGTCGCAGCCGGGCCGGCCCCAGCCACTTTCTCAGCGATTTTAAGGGTCGGTTGCAAACCGACGGCTACGAAGTGTACACGGCATTGGGTCTTAACCTGCAAAGCCATGCGGGCTGCTGGGCGCATGCCCGGCGCAAGTTTGATCAGGCTCGCAAGGCGGCACCCAAGGAGGCTCCGTGTCAAGAGAGCCAAGAGGTGCTCGATTTGATCGCCAAACTTTATGTCGTTGAGAGCGAGGCCCGAGAGGCTCAGCTTGACGCTCCGGCCCGCCTTCAATTGCGCCAAGAACGCGGCGTGACCGCCCAACTCGACGCCCTTGCCAAGCGGATCATCCAGATCCGCCAGCAGGCCCTGCCGGCCAGTCTGCTCGCCAAGGCCTGCGACTACCTGCTCAATCAATGGAAACGCTTCTGCGTTTTCGCTACCGATGGCTTGGTTGAAATCGACAACAATTGGTGCGAGAATGGCATGCGCCCGATCGCCCTCGGCCGTAAGAACTGGATGCATTTGGGCACCCAGAAAAGCGGCCCACCCGTCGCCGCCATCATGTCCGTGCTCGCCAGCGCCCAGCGCGCCGATCTCAACATCCGCCTCTATCTCAGCCACTGTCTGGAGAAACTCGCCGACCGCAGCTTCACCACAGACCAGATCCATACCCTCCTCCCGGAAAACTGGAAACCTCCGATAGCCTGAACTCGGGTTCCACTCACCCACGC
>JBEGOB010000002.1:0-2938 GCA_041182265.1 Verrucomicrobiota bacterium
CAGTGAGCATCGCAGGCGATTATTCGCCCCTCAGCATCTCCATTAACAACCTGAGCGGAAATCCATACAGTTTTGCTGGCATCGGGAAAATCACCAATTCCTCCACCCTTACCAAGTCCGGCACCGGCATCGCCTATTTTAATGGAGCCGCCCATGATTTCTCCGGAGCCACCACCATCAGCGCCGGAGCGATCATCAAACAAGCCGCAGACGGCACAACCGGAACCATCACTGTCTCCAACAACGCTACCTTCGCCCTCGACGGCGGCATCACCACGGGAACAGGCCAGACGATCATCCTCAACGGCCCGGGTGCCACCGGGGCCAACTACTTCTACACCGGCTCAGCAGTCCAGCGCGGCGCATTGCAGGCACAGAACGGAGCCAACGCCTGGAACGGAAACGTCGTCGTCACCTCCACCGCCAACACCCGCATCGGCGTCCAAGACGGAGCCTCCCTCACCATCGGCGGCAACATCACCGAGAGCATCGCCGGTGTCGCCCCCACTCTCCGTGCGGGAAATTTCGGCGATAACATCACGCTCAACGGCGTCTGCTCATGGACCGGCGACACCTTCATGTATTCCACCGGAGGCTCCATCATCCTCGGCGGCAACGACAGGCTCCCGATCGATAACAGAATCGTATTCACCGGCAGCGCCACGGTTTTCGATCTGAACGGACACAACCAGCAGTTGCGCGGCCTCACCAGTTACAATCCCACCGTCACCAACGAAGGCGCTACACCCTCGATCCTAACACTCAGCCCACCCGCTGCAACGAGCATTGGATTCTACGGCGTCATCATCGACGGAGCGGAAACGATCTCGGTCGTCAAATCCGGCGAAGGCACCATCATCCTTGGCGGCAACAACACTTACAGCGGCCCCACCACTGTCAACTCCGGCACTCTTCTCATCGATGGCAACCAAGTCAGCGCCACAGGTGCAGTGCTAGTCAACGGCGGCACCCTCGGAGGAACCGCAACCATCGGTGGCGACGTCACCATCGCACCCGGAGGGAAAATCGCTCCGGGCACAGACGGCACCATCGAAACTCTCGATGTCGCCTCAAATACCGCCATCGCTGGCATCTTCGCCTGTGATGTAAATGCCGCCACCACCGACCGAATCGTCATCACCGGCGATTTGACACTAACCGGTAGCACGCTCGCCATCAACCCGGTCAGCCTCGGCACTCCCGGAAGCTACGTTATCGCTACCTACACCGGCAACCGCATAGGAACTCTTGGCGGCACCCTGCCCGCTGGCTACAGCGTCACATACGACGACACCAACAAGGAAATTGAGCTCATCATTGCTGGCGCTGGCTATGCCCAATGGGCGACAGAGAACAACGCAATGCTCGGAGAAAACGGCGACGACGACCAAGACGGCATCAGCAATCTCGTTGAATACGCCCTCGGCCTCGATCCCCAGCTCGGAAATTCAGCTCCCGGAACCCTTGCTGGCAACCTGCTCACCTTCAACAAGGGCACGGACGCAAAAACTGCAGGCGACCTCACCTACTCCATCGAAACCTCGACCACCCTCGGAGACACTACATGGACCACAGCAATCGCCACCGAGGATGCTGATTCCATCAGCTACCTGCTGCCGACCAATGAACCCGGTGGAAAACTCTTCGCTCGCCTCAAAGTCAGCAAATGACACGCCCCAGTTGTGCACGAAATCGACTCATTTCAAAAATCCTCTCAAACCGAACAAAACCGAGACACCAATCGAAAAAACCTCAAAAAATCCAAACCATCCAACCTCTATGAAACCAAAATCAACCCGCCAATTTCTAGCCCTCGTCACCTCCATCACCGCGTTTGCTGCGGGCAACGCATTCGCTACACAATACACGTGGCTTGGAACTACTAATACCGATTGGGCGACCAGCTCGAACTGGAACGTGAATGGAGTCGCTCAGACCAACGGCACATTCGTCCACCGCCTGAGCGTAAGCAACACGCCCACAAACAGCTCCAAGCCTGCCACCTACAACTTCCCCGGCGTGACCACCACTTATCTAGGTGACTCCGCATCAGGAGGCCGCGGTCTCGTGATCGGTAGCGCGGGGGCCAACGCTGGAGTCAACAGCACAATGCTCATCAGCGGCGGCACCTTCTCCACACTCGGCGGCCTCGGCGCGGACATCATTGGCAATGGTAATACAAATGCCGGCACGCTGACCATTGACGGCACCGCCAACAGCGGCGACGCACAATTCATCGGAATCGACAAGGGCATATCCTTCGGCCTGGGATTCGGGAGCTTCGCCACGTTGAACATCAAAAACGGCAGCGCCACGCTATTTGATCTCACCACCAACAACACAACCGCCACCATCAACCTCGAAACGGGTGGCACACTCACCATGAACCGCCTGGCTTATGCAGGCGGTGGCAACAACATCATCAACATCAACGGCGGCACCCTCAAGTCCCGCACCGCATCCGCCACCTTCATCGCCACCCCCACCAATGGCAACACCATCATCAACGTCAAAGCAGCAGGAGCCATCATCGATTCTGGCCACAACATCACCATCGCTCGCCCTCTCCTAGAAGACGCTACCTCCCTCGGCGGCGGCATCACCAAAAACGGCACAGCCACCCTCACACTCGGCGGAGTTTCCACCACCACCGGCCCGGCCGTCATCAACGCCGGCGGCCTGATCATTCCTGCCGGAGTTGCTTCCTGGCCACCCTCCTCATTCTCCCACAGCGGCTCGATCCTCGGCTTCAACATCGGGGTTTACAATCCTGCGAACCTCGCGCCGATCAGCACTGGAAACCTATCATTCAACGCACCAATTTCGGTCAATGTGAGTGGATCCCAATTTGTCGTCGGCCAAATTCCGCTCATCAACTATTCCGGCACAATCACCGGATTTGAAAATCTCACACTCAACACCGCATCACTTCCTCCCG
>JBEGOB010000003.1:0-7015 GCA_041182265.1 Verrucomicrobiota bacterium
CCCCGCAATCCCTCAACGAGCGCATGAGTCACCCCGTTCGCGGGGATTGGAAACAAAGTTGACCGATCGTGCATAAAATGACTTGGTGGAGCACGTATGTTGGAGTGTGCTAGGGTGCATCCGGCATGGGCTATCTGCATGATCGATCCGTTGTTATTTTCCGAGAAATCACCTCTGGGCGGTAAAATCCCGTCTGAGGAATTGTTGCCGTTGGTGTATGACGAACTCAGGCACTTGGCGGCGCGGCGGATGACGGCCTACGGTCCTGCGGCCACGCTCCAGCCGACGGCCTTGGTGCATGAGGCCTGGCTCCGTTTGGCGGAAGTGCATGACCGTTGTTGGAATGACAAGGCGCACTTTTTCAGGACGGCTGCCAAGGCGATGCGCGGCATTCTGGTGGACCGTGCCCGCAGGAAAACCGCCTTGAAACGCGGCGACAGGCTGGCGGAAATTTCCATCGACGACGTGGAAATCTGCGCCGTGGAGCCGGAAGATCGCTTGCTGATGATTGACGAAGTGCTCGACCGCTTGGAGCAAAAGGACGAGGCAAGCGCCCGCATCGTGACGCTCAAATTCTTCGGCGGCCTCACCAATCGGCAGATCGCCGAGCTGCACGAGGTGACCGAGCGGACCGTGGAGCGGCAGTGGGCCTACGCGCGTCTGAAGTTGTATGAAATGATCCAAGACGAACGTGAATAGGCGTGTATGAACGAGACTTTTGAAATTGAGGAAATGCTGGTTCGCGCCGCCACGGAGTTTCCGGATGTGGACGAGCGTGCGCGGTTCCTGAATTGGGCCTGCCGCGGGGATGGCGTGCTGCGGGCGCGCATGGAGAAGCTACTTTCGATTCAGGAAAGCTCGGATCGATTCTTCGACTTTAAGCCCTTTGAGATCGAGGATGAAACGGGCGACGAGCAGGCAGCCGATGCCGCCGACGAGGGTGGCGGCGGGGAAATCGGTCTGAAAATTGGCAGGTATCGGCTGATCCGGCGTCTGGGCGAGGGCGGCTGCGGCGTTGTCTATCAGGCGGAACAGGAGCAACCGGTGAAGCGGCACGTCGCGCTCAAGTTGATCCGGGTGGGGCTGGACCATGCCCGCGTCATCGAGCGCTTCGAAATGGAGCGGCAGGCGCTGGCGATGATGGACCACCCCGGAATCGCGCGCGTGTTGGATGCGGGCTCCACTCCGACGGGGCGTCCGTTTTTCGTGATGCAGTGGGTGACGGGCGAGCCGATCACTGAGTTTTGTGAGAAAAATCAGCTCTCGATTCGGCAGCGTTTGGAGCTTTTCATTCGTGTCTGCCACGCCATCCAGCACGCCCATCAGAAGGGAGTTATCCACCGCGACATCAAGCCGTCCAATGTGCTGGTTTCGCTGCATGATGGTGTGCCGCTGCCAAAGGTCATTGATTTCGGCATCGCCATGGCGACCGGCGGCGGTCCCCTCGATCCGGGTGGCGAAACGGATCCCATCCTCGGCACTCCCAATTACATGAGCCCGGAACAAGGGTTGCGCGGAGGTCTCGACGTGGACACGCGGACTGATGTTTTCAGCCTTGGTGTCTTGTTGTGTGAAGTCCTTGCCGCCAAGACCCCATTCGGTCCTGCGGAATCCACCACTCTCCACACCGGCGAGCTGCCTCTTGCTCTCGCCCAACGCCAGCCCCAAACGCCATCCGCGATTCTCAGCGAGTGCTCTCCTGCGGAACTTGGCGCGCTTGCCGCGGCCCGCTGTTGCAAGCCCCGCGATCTCACCCGCTTGCTGAAAGGCGATCTCGACGCCATCGTGATGAAGTGCCTGCAAGCCAAGCGCCAGCACCGTTATGACACGGCAAGCGCGCTGGCAGCTGACATCCAGCGGCACTTGGATGACAAGCTGGTCATTGCACGCACGGTGGGGCGGCGTGACCATTTGGCCAAACTCATGCGCCGGAACCGCCTGGCCTGCGCAGTCGGTGGAGTCGCATTTTTCACGCTAACCGTCGGGTTTGGTAGCTCAACTTGGTTATTTCTCCGGGAAAGTGAGGCTCGTCGCGAGCAGGTGCGGTTGCGCAGCGAGGCCGAGGCGGCCCGCTCTGTGGAGATCAAACTGAGAAGTCACGCCGAGGCCGGGGAAGCCTGCGCCCAAGCCGCCGTAAAACTTTCCTACGGTCAGATCGAGCAGGCAGATGAATTGCTGGCCGCCATTCCAACCGATCTGGCACCATCGTCGTTGGAAGCCGCCGATGTCTATCGCGAGGTGGGCGGGTGGCACCGCAATGCCGGACGCATTCAACAAGCTGCCGAACGATTCACCGCGCTCGCGGGATCGATCTCCTCGGTGGATCGTTCGGATTTGATTGAAATCTCCTCGGATCTCCTGCCGGCCGCTGTCACGACATGCGAAGTGGGCGACTGGACGCGGTATGAACAAGTGCGCCGGGTTGCATTGGATCGTTTTGGAGCGACCCAAAATCCGGTCGTCGCGGAGCAAATTCTTAAGGCCTGCACGCTGCGCCCGGCCGACTCGGCCACAATGACCAAGATCGGAACGTTGGGCGCATTTCTCGAAAACGCCGTCGGTCCGGAAGGGACCAACCAGGGAGATGGGGAAGGCGGGGCGTGGCACTGCTACTCCCTATCCATGTGGTATCACCGCCGCAGCGACCCGGCGCAAACCATCCGTTGGGGCGAGCTCTCATTGCAGCGTGGGACATCGGATCAGGCTAGAGTGGCCTGTGTCCGGCTGCTGTTGGCCATGGCGCACCACCAGCTGGGCGAGGCTGAGCGAGCCCGCGCACTCTTGGCCGAGGCTGCAACTCCCATCCGAACGCTTCAGGAATCCTCGTCGGGAAAGTGGTCTGATGACACCGGCCCTTGGGTGGACTGGATGAACGCTCACATCCTGCTTAAAGAGGCGGAAGCGATGATCGGTGCAGGTGAGTTGGAAAAATAGAGTGACCTGATCCGGATCGTCTCGCCGTTACGTCGATGGGCCCGGCAACCGTTCCCTTCGCTAAGATGCGGACTGCGCGGCCTGCCCCATGTGTTTCATCCGTCGTCCACATCATTAAAGCTCCCGCCATAACCGGGCTGGTAGAGTAGCAGGGTGGTGTGTTTGGCGATTTCTTGAAAATGTGCGTCGATGGCATAAAGCCGCACACCGTCATGGATGGCGATGGCGGCGATGAGGACATCGAGCCATGGGACGGTGAGGCCCTTGCCGCGGAGCCGCCAAGCGAGGGCGACGGCGCGGTCCCAGTCGTCCTCGCGGTTGGGGCGGTAGGGGATGACCGAAAAGCGTTTCCCGAGGTGGGCACGTTCTTCCAGACGGGCGCCGCCGAGCACTTCGAGGCGGACCGGGGAGCACCACTGGGCCTCGTAGGCTTCGAGCAGGCCTTCTACAGCGAGTTTTACCCTCATGTCGCCATTCCGGCGGAGGCTCTCGATCCAGGCGGATGAATCCACAAGCACCATGGCAGTTCAGTCTTGGTAAAGGGGTGGGACCGGGTTGGCGGGATCTAGGCCTGCGGCGTCCGCCGCTGGAGCTGGGTAGTCGAATACTCCTTCGCGGATCATGCGGCCGAATTCGCGTGCCTGTTTGCGGCGCACGAACTCGGTGACCGCACGCGCCACTGCCGGACTCTTGTTCTTGTCTCCGGTGATTTTGAGCAATTCGCTCAAAACTTCATCATCAATGTCCACGGTGATTCTCACGAGGGAAAGTAAGCATCATTTTGCATCATTGTAAATGGTTTTTTGATGCATTTTGATGAGCGTTGGTGGATTGATCCCCATTGCGGTGGAAAAATGGCGCTTCAATTTCAATTTACGACGGCCCGGCCCCATGACGGGTCTCGTGCAGGTCGAGAGCAAGATGGACTTCGGTCAAGGGATGGAAGGGTTCCGCGAGGCGCGCTTCGGCAGGTGATCCATTGGGGGCTTGGCGGGGAAAATACGTCCGAGTGATTTCCCCTGTCGGGTTTCAGGGACGAAATACGATCTTGGGACGGGGGACGCGTGGCCCACAAGCCGGACGACGTTTTGTTCGGAAAATCTCACAGCGTCCCCACGCCCGCTCCATGGAACGTAGAATTTTTCCGCTATTTGCTGCCGCCGCCCTCACTTGTGCATCGCTCCTCGGAACCATCGCTCTGTCACGAGCTGAAGTCATCATTTCCGAAGACTTCAGCTATGCCGACGGCGGGCTGAACGGGCAAAACGGCGGCACGGGCTTCGGTGCGGCGTGGACATCGTCGGCCCATGTCGCTGGGGGCGTCTTAGCCGGGAACAGCGCTTCCACCCGAAGCCTCGCCACCCCGTTTCCTTCCTCCGGCACGCTCTGGGTGTCTTTCGACTGGGGTTTCGCCGCG
Organism: Verrucomicrobiota bacterium; assembly: GCA_041182265.1. Taxonomy (GTDB): domain Bacteria; phylum Verrucomicrobiota; class Verrucomicrobiia; order Verrucomicrobiales; family Akkermansiaceae; genus Luteolibacter. Next base: position 4,352 of record JBEGOB010000003.1, read on the forward strand.
AACCCGCATCCTCAAGCCCAATTCGGCGGACTCACGTTTTTTGAGGGAACGGAGGAAAGACTCCTGATCGGTGATGTCTGGGATACCGGTGTTTGGAGCATGAATGGCGCACCCGCGACGACGGAAGCGAATCATGGCGACATGAAAACGGGCGTTGTCAAAATCACGTTGGGTGCAGGTGGCACCAGCACCGTCGAACTGTGGGTGGGGCCTGCCAGTGCTCCCGTCGATGCGAGTGGTGCGCCGATGGCCACGGCAACTGGCCGCGACCTCGATGGCGTGGATTCCATTCGCATCATGGGCAGTTCGTTTGATGCCAATATCCATCAGAGTTTTGACAACTTGCTCATCGGAACCGCCGTGGCCGACGTCGATGCCGTCGCCGTCGCTGCCACGTGGTCGAATCCAGCCGGCGGCCCATGGGCTACGGCGGGCAACTGGCTCAAAAATACTGTGCCCACCGGCAGCGGCGTCACGGTGGATTTCAATACACTGAACCTAAGCACCGACACCACGGTCCAACTGGAATCGGCGCAGACCATTGGCAATTTGGTCTTCGGCGATGCGGATCCATCGTCGCCCGCAGGCTGGACGCTGGCAGGAAATGTTCTCACTTTGGCCGGCACGACTCCAGCCATCACGGTAAACGCGCTAGGAGGCACAAAGTCGGTGACGATCCGCGCGAAAATTGCAGGAACCGCAGGCCTCGCCAAATCCGGCTCCGGCACGCTGACCCTCACCGGCGCAAACACCTACAGCGGCACGACCATGGTCAACAGCGGCACGCTTCAAATTGGCGATGGCGGCACCCCCGGATCCGGCCCGGTCACCATCGCCAGCGGGGCCACGCTGGCGTTTCATCACAGCGATGATCACTCTCTATCAACTAAGCAAATCATCAGCGGTGCGGGCACCTTAATCAAGGACGGCACGGGAACCCTGACGCTCACCGAACGCAACACCTATTCGGGAGAGGCTTGGGTGAAAAGCGGCGTGCTGGCTCTGGCCAACCAAGCGGCACTCGGCGAAGGGCCGCTAAATCTCAGCAGCGGAGCCCAGTTGGCCTTGAACTTCGTCGGTCAAAGCCATGTCACGAAGTTGACCCTCGGGGACTCCGTGCAAGCGGAGGGCAGCTACGGTTCGTCAAAGTCCTCGGCCATTCACAAGAACGACAGTTATTTTTCCGGAATCGGCGTTATCAACGTCAGCGCGACCATCGACCATGCCGCCATGGCGACGAGTCACATGACGGCGGCGGATGCGGCGTGGAAGGCTGGAAATTGGGCGGAAGTGCGCCGCGCGTTGTCGAATGTTTTCACCGACCTGAGACTGACTGCGCAGTGGCGGAGCATCGCGCATTTGCGTTACGCACGGAGTTTTCAGGCCGCAGGTGATTTTGCGAATGCCAGCGCCAATTTCGGGGCCATCGCGGCCATCCAAGAATATCCGAGGATTCATCAAATGGAAGGTGCCGAGTGCAAAACCGAGTGCGACCGCCTTTTACAGAAATTGCCGGGTCGAGATCCCGAGGCAAGCCGGGTGCGCGTGACGCCCGCGCCGACACCCGGACGCGTGCTGCATGTCGCACCCAATGGCAACGACGCCAACTCGGGCACACGCGCGGCACCGTTCGCGACTGTCAATCGTGCGCTCGCCGCGAACCGTGAGGCCGGGGCTGTGGCAGGCGGGACCACCATTCTCATGGCCGCTGGTCGCTATCCGCTCGCCGAAACGATCCAGCTGACAGAACCCGACAGCGGTTCGGGGCCTCATGCGCCCTTGACCATTCGCGCCGCCACGCCTGGCACAGCGGTGATTTCCGGCAGCAAGCGGTTGACGGGTTTCACGCCAGTGAAGGACACGTCCGTGCTGGCCCGCCTGCCTAAGGAAGCGCGGGGGAAAGTCATGCAATGCAAGCTATCGGCGCTGGGCATCACTGATTATGGCTCGATCCAAGAGCAAGCGATGGTGAGCCTCTCGGTCAACGGCGTGCTGCAAACCCTAGCGCGTTGGCCGAACTCGGGCTTTGTTAGGATTGGAGACATGGTGGATAACGGCAACATCGACCACGAGGACCCGAAGAAAAACCGGCCGCAAATTTTCACCACCAGCGACCGCATATCGCGTTGGACGACCGCACCCGATGCCTGGCTCCAAGGTTACCTCGCGACCAACTGGATGTATGGCTTTGTCCCCGTCGGCTCACTCGACCCGAAGGCCAAGACCCTCACCACCGCCTGGTGTTACAATCGCCTCAGCGGCTGGCCGGACATCAAGTCCGGAGCTCCTTACGCCATCTTCAATCTGTTGGAGGAAATCGACCAAGCGGGCGAGTGGTATCTGGACCGCGCCAAGGGCATGCTTTACTTGTATCCGGGTGCCACTTCCGGCAAGGCGGTCGTCGATTTCTCCATGCTCGCGGGCTCGATGCTCACCGCGACCAAGGCCAGCCATGTGCGCATTGAAGGCTTGGTGTTTGAAGGCGGTCGCGGCAATGGAGTGGAACTGCAAAATTCTAGCAACTGCCTGATTGCCGGATGCACCGTGCGCAATTTGAGTGGAATTGGCGTCAGCATCAACGGCGGTCAGCGGAATTCGATGATCGGCTGCAAGCTCCATGATCTGGAGCACGCGGCTTGTCATATCAACGGAGGCGACATCGAG
>JBEGOB010000004.1:0-9593 GCA_041182265.1 Verrucomicrobiota bacterium
TGAGACCGGTGGGCTGAGTGAGCGTGTAATTTCCCTCTGAAGATCCTGACAAGCTCGAGTTGGATGTCACCGCTTGGTCGGCACCGACATTCTTGGTTGCAAATAAGCCGGTACCGATCAGCGAAACAACATCACCACTCACCACACCGGAAAGGACGCCGGTGATCGTCGCATTGTCTGTTCCATCATACACCTTCGATGTCACCGTCGGCGAGATCAAGGTCAGGGCTTTGCGTGTCACCGTGAAGGTCATAGTCACGGTCTGACCGGCTTGATACGCGGACGAATCGGTGGGCGTGAAGGTCGCGGTCAGGATCGAGGATCCCACCCCACTTGCCGTATAAGTGGCACCGGAAACGGACACCACCGAGGTGGTTGCCGAGGAGAAGGCAAAACTTCCAGAAACCGGAGCACCGTTCACTGTAGCTGTCGGCAACGTTACAGGCCCAATGTCTCCATAGGTGACGCTTTGGTTAGCCCAACTCAGGACCGGAGTGACCACCTGCACCACCGTGATCGAAGCCGTGACCGCACCGCTGATGCCTACAGAGCCACTGCCGCCAGTTCGAAGTTTGCCCGAAGATAGGTAGCTGTTGAGCACATCCGGTGCCCCCTGCAAACTGACGGTGTTGGCCGCATCAGAACCGATGGACAGGCCGTTCACAGACGTACTGTCCCAATTCAAGGAAGCGCCGCCGGAAGCGGTGAAAGTGATCGTCACCGGCCCGGCCGCCACCAGGGCCTGGGCATGGAATGGGATCGCCACCAAAGCGCCTGAAGTGGTGGTCACGGTGGTAGGCAGGCTGAGCGCCGCACTGGCACCGCTGACGCTTACCTGCGAGGGGACGCCCAAGGCAATGCTGGTGAGAACCCTGCCACCACTGGAGTTGGCCAGCTCCAACGTGAGCCCGGTGGCCGTGCCCGTGTACCGGATATTACCCGAAGTCAGCAGAGTCTGCAGCTGGCTGGCTGTCCCACTGAGCACCAGGGTCTGGCGGCCATTGACCACGCTGGAAGTGGTGCTGGCGGCAGTGTTGGTGATGGAAACCGCGTTGGCCGACGGAGCACTCAGGGTCAGCGTGAGCGCACTCTGAGTGTTTGAATCGCCATCGCCGTCGTCGAGCGCCAAGCCAGTGAAGAACAAAGAAGAAGGGGTGTTGCTAGTCACCGGTATCTGGCCCGGCCCGCCGCTCATGGAAGGTGCCAAGGACAGCGCTGTTACTACGGCGGGGACAACAGCGAAGGTGGAGGATGTGGAGCCGATCCCGAAAGAACTGACAGCGCGCAGCCTCAGGCCATACGTGGAAACATTATCGGTGCCATTGATGATGTAGGGCCCGGCGGAATTGGCAAAAGCAGTCCAAGAACTGCCATTGTCAAGGCTGTACTGATAGCCGGAAACCGCGTCCATCCCCAGAGGCGACGGTGGCGCAAAGGTCAGAGTGATGCTGTTGCTCGAACGCGTTGCAACCAGATTGCTCGGAGCAGGCATCCCAATGTCGATCGGTGTAACCACCGTCAGCTTGGCCGCACCGGAGTTACCGGTGGCGTACTCAAGTACCGTCGCCACGGGGAACTCGTCAGAGGCAAATAGACGAGCCTCCGAAACGTGCATATATTGCTGCGAGTTCGAAATTCCCTTGGTGGTCGGAAACACCACCTTGTAATGGGCGTAGGGCGTCGCATTAGCAAAACTTACGACACTGGTTGCGCCTTTGGCGTCGGACAAGCCGGTATTGCCTTCACCGAGTTTGACCCAATTGGCGGCAGCGCTGTCGGCAAACGCTGCGCCAGTGCCATTAGACCCATAGACCTCCCAGGTCTTGGGATCCCATTGCCAAATCTCGTCGTTGGTGCGCGTTGCAAGAAGCAGGCTATTGAAGGCCGCTGGCTGCGACAGGGACATCGTGAAACCGCTGCCTGGACCGGTCATGTTCAGGTACTTGGTTCCGGTCGTGCCGTCGATCGCCTTCGATACCTCTTCTCCCGACGGAGACGAACCGGGGGACGCAGTGATCGAGGTGATGGTGATCGCATTGGACTGGCTGGTCCGCGGCACGTAGCCGATCTCCCGAATCACCAGATCATCGATCGCATGACGATCAAAGCTGGCGCCCGTCCGCGCCTTGAAGATGTGGTTCCAGGTGCTCCGATCGGCCTCGAGATAGCCGCCCGTCCCAGTCGGCAACTGCACATTGCTGAAAATTTGCGTCCAGGTCTTACCGCCGTCAGTGCTGATCCGCACTGAGGCCCGCCCCGCCTGATCGACGGAGAGATCCACCTTGGCAGTAGTGCCGCGCCATGCGTTGTTATTCGAATACGCCAACAGTTGCGAGTTGCCGACCGTGTTGGTCATGGCTCGACCCGAGGCGGCATTGCCGTAGTACAGGCGAATACTCGATCCCTCGGAGTCGTAGGTGCGGAAGGAAAGCGTCAGTCCGTTACCGGTACCGAGCTCGGCATCCGGCGAATTGTTGGAGGCGTCGCCACCCGCCGAAAAGCTGTAGCTGACCCCGTCGGCACCACCGCTTGTCTTACTGGTGATCAGATCGAAGGTGGTCTGGAAACTCGCCGAATTCACCCCAGCGCCTTTGACCAGGAAACCGCCTACCAGCCCCCCTGCGTTCGCGGTCAGTTCAATTTGGTCACGGAACACCGCACTGCCGTACAATTCCTCGCGCGCGCTGTCGGTCGTGAACGACGAAGGCAACGTGGCAAAATCTTGGCTGTAGGATCCGGAACGACCAACCGAATCGTTCTTTTCCTCAATGAGCAGGTTGTCGATCGCATGCCGGGTCGCTGAACCACCTGTCTCACCAATGAAGACATGATCCCAGAGGCTACGATCCGCAGTCAGATAGTCAGCAGGCAACTGGACATTGGAGAAAATCGCGTTGCCGTCGATCCTAACGGTCGCTCGACCCGCCGTATCGATGATCAGTTCGACCCGCACCCCGCTCGGTTTGCTAAGCCAATTGGAAGTATTAGAGGTGTGAGCCAGCAACTGTCCGGATGGCGTGGTCTCCAAGCCGGTGCTGCGCGTCGCAGCGTTTCCATAGTAGAGGCGTATTCCCGCTTTTCCACCGGCCGTGTAACTGTTGAAGGCAAGTGTCAAACCATTGCCCGTCCCGATAATGGTCCAGTTGGAAGTGATCGGATCGCCAGCAAGGGAAAAATTGTAACTGATTCCGTCCGCGGGCGTGGAATCGTTATCTGTGATCAGGTCAAAAGCGATCCGGTATTCGCTCGCCCGGATTCCCGCACCCTCGACCCGGAGGCCGCCCTTCTGCCAGTTCGCATTCGGAGTGATCTGCAACTGCCCGTTGTTGATCGAAGCACTCCCGTACATACCCTCTCTGGGTCCGGCCTGAGTATAGATGCCGGCGTAGCTCGAGGGCAACCCGCTCAGCGCTCCGCTCAACGCATCCAAGATCATGCCGTCCGGCAGGATCTGAGGAGTTGAATAGCCTCCAATGCGCCGAATCATGTGGTTGCCAGTATCGGACACCAACAGCCCACCATCATTGGACACGGTCAGGCCCAAGATTTCATTGAACCGTGCCGCCGCCCCGTAGCCATCAAGGCGGGTCGATTTCGTGCCCGTGCCTGCCAGCAGCGTCATTAACCCATAAACAGGAACGTTCTGCGTAGTGCCAACGGTCGTAGTCGCCACGGGGACGTCCTGAATATTAATTCTATATACGGTGCCAGTCGCGGCACTGGCAACATACAGCCTGCCTGCGTGGTCTAGCGTCAAAGCATCGGCGTTTTCGAGCCCCGTTGCAATCAGTCGTTGAGACCCTGACGACAAGTCCACTTCATAGACTTTGTCTAAAGCCCCGAGTTGGCCCTGAGATCCAAAATACAGCTTACCCGTGTTGATGTTGATCGCAAGACCTGTCGTCTTGCCTGCATTAAGCTGGGTCGTATTGCCGTCGGTCGTACCCTGTATCTGCAAGGTCGAGACGCTTTGACTCGTCAGATTGATGACACGGATTCGATCATTGTTGTTATCTGACACATAGAGGTTGCCGCCGTAGACGGCAAGCCCAGCTGCAGTCCCGAAGGCCATGTCCAATTTAGCCGCGACACCCACGGCATTGAGGTAACCACCGGCGGTTTGACCGGCAAAAACAACACCTGAGTTGTAAACAGGCGCGCTTGTTGCGTAATTTGCCGCATTGGTGTTGGTGTATTTGAAGACCCGATCGTTCTCTTCGGTGACATACAGGTCGCCGTTGGTGCGATCGATCGTCAAGCCCAAAAGCGACCCAAGATCTGAACCAATCGTGGTCACCTCGCCATCCGGCGAAATTTTCCGCAGCAAGCCAACCCAGGTCGCTACATAGGTGTTGCCAAAACGGTCCTGAACAATGCCATTGGGATGGTTAAAGGTGGCGCTCGTCGCAGTGCTTGAATCGACAGAGCTGGAGACGCCTGATCCTGCAAAGGTCTCGACTTTAGCGACCGGGTAGACGCTCGACGAACCCTCGGGCGAGACTGAGATCGGCTGCCCAGCCGGAATCACCTCGGGCAACCTGTAACTCAGTTGGCCTTGCTGGCCCGTCAGCCAGCTCATGGGAAGCAGCTTCAGGTTTGCGGTGTAGGGCAGATCGCTTCCGGTGGTCAGACTCAAGCTCGAAGCATTGCTGCTGGCGCCAGTTGTATAGCCAACCTGAAAGAAACCGTAGCCGACCCCTGCACCGCCGAAAAACGAGCTCGAAAAGGGCTCGTTGCTGTCTTCCGAGTGGAGCAGCTCAAATCGATAGGGCGTACCGGCGACCAGATACTGGGCAGCTGAACCGTTGTTCTCACCATTCCACTCGTTGGGGAAATTCCAGTTGGAACTACCATTCCCGGTCGCACTGTTCCACCCGTCAATCGGCATACCGGTCGAGTTGCTATCCTCAATCCAGAACTTCGCCTGCTTGTTGGCATTAGCCCAGAACCGGTACCAACCGCTGGTCGGCACCGTCAGCCAACCGGTGATCCGCTCGGAATAGTTGTCGCCCAAATCCTGCAGGTTCTGCAAATAACGTTCATTGGTGGTTTGTTTTCCCCCTGCCACATAAATATCAAGGGCAGATTGGCTAGCGATGTAGGGGTCACCCAAGAAATTAAATAGTGTCGCGTTGGTGGGCGCCGTCGGCACCGTGGAGCCCCCTTGGCCGGCAAAGAACTCTTGAATCAAACCCTGCTCAAAGCTGGTGCTTGAGGAGTACACGGTATTTCCGTTCGAAACCGCATAAGCCCTGACCGTGTAACGACCCGCAGAAATGCCAGTCAGCAATGCTTCAAATGCAGCCTTGGCTGGATCGACAAGCACCCGACCCACTCCAGTGGCGCCTATGGTCGGATTGGTGTTGACCGAAGACAGAGAGTAAACAAAGCCTCGCTCCGATACAGCGACCGCGGTCGTCGAAGAACGCAGGGTCGTGCCGGCTATCGAGGTTGCGATTTTGACATTCTCGGCTTGGAGCGCAATTGCATCACTCGCAGCAAGGCTAGCAACTCGCATTGAAGAGGCTAGCACCTCACCGCCGCTACCCCTGACCTGAACCGTCACCGTCAAATTATAACTGCCTGCGCTCCCGTTGAAGACCAAATTACCGGCCGTGGCTAGGTAACTGCTCAGCGCAGCTTCTGTACCGGTCAGTGTAATGGTGCTAGCATTAATCTGAGCACTGAGACCCACGGCGCTATTAGACGCCGCTGTCAGAGGCGTGCTGCCCGCGCCGCTGAGGCTGATCACCACCGTGCGGGTGTGGAGGGCAGCGTCGGTGCCTGTACCCAGAGCATTGGCCGCCAAACTGATCTGGCCGTTGGCCGTTGGCACCGTGAAGGTCTGGGGCAAAATGAGAGTGGGCAGCGCGGTGGCCGTTGAGCTGTTGGCAGCCTGCGTCACCGTAATCGAGGCCGTCACCGCGCCGCTGATACCAACCGAGCCATTGCCGCCGGTGCGAAGCTTGCCCGAAGACAGGTAGCTATTGAGCAAATCCGGTGCGCCCTGCAGGCTGACCGTATTGGCCGCACCAGAGTTGATGGCCAGCCCGGTCACCGCTGTGCTGTCCCAACTCAAAGAGGCTCCGCCCGACGCGGTGAAGGTGAGCGTCACCGGGCCAGCCGCCACCAAGGCTTGGGCATGAAACGGAATGGCGACTGATGCGCCCGGGGTGGTGGTCACGGTGGCAGGCGCGTTGAGCGCAGCACTAGATCCGCTGACGCCCGACTTTGGGTGGGAGTCTCCGCCAAGTTTACCACCCAAAATGGATTTACTATTCGTACCAGCATCTTGAGCCGGGGCCGTCTCCAGAGCCTCTCCTTCCAACCCCTCAAACAAGTCGTCTAGGGACGCCTTAGGGCTGATGGCAGGCTGTAACGCGGCTGCCGGGGACTCGGCCTGCATTACCTCGATCGCGCCTATGGCTGCCGGGTCGTAGGCAGGATCGTGAGTGATCAGGCCACCCGCCATTCCGTCGGCGGAGAGCATGACCCGGGGCTCCAGCAGTTCTAGGCTGTATTTCCCGGACATTGATCCCTTACAGGGAGCGAGAAATTGACTGCTTCATCGGGTCATTCCAAGTCTTTTCTCTAGCCCATGTAAGATTTTTTCTCATCCTCTCGATTCGTCATTTTCCTCAGGTTTTTCAGCTATTTTCGTGAAATCCACCTTCCCCGAACCTCCGCGCTCGTCGATGGGCATCCAAGCCGTCTCCGCGAGATTCAATCGCCGCTGGGCAGGGGCAGAAACGATGCTCGATCTCAGCCTGTTCCGTGAGGCCATACCACTCGTTGCCCCGCCGAGATGTCTCCTGGCAGCCGGTTCCAGGGGCTTCGATCACCCGCACTACGGTCGCCCGACGCGGAAAATCAGCAGGCCGAATACGGCCAAGACTTCGCCCCGCAAGGAAGCAAGCCAGTACTTTCTCTCGTGAGACTGGAAATCTTGACCCACTGCGACTCGCCCATGGACTACGGCGGCAAGGTCTGTGTCTCGGCAGCCATCGATTCGGTTGGCGCGGCGGAGGCGCCCTAAACCGTCACCCACTGCGCCAGGCTCGCCCGGAGGCGGTTTCACCGGATCGCAGAGGGCTACCAACCCCAAGCTGCGGCTGACCCTGGCGGATCAAGGTGGCCAGGTGATCATGCCCAACGTCGACGCCCCGGTTGGGGTGCGCTTCATCGAAAAAGCCCAGAGCGCCACCTTCAACCGAGAGATGCAGATCTTTGAATGGATGCTGGAGCAGTTGGGTGACAAACTTGTGGATTTAGCTGTAGAGGGAAATCACGAAGGTTCGTTATCATTGTATTTAAAAGAGTCACATCAATCCGCGGCCACTGAAGCTGATTCGGGACGCTGGCAACACAACATCGCGCTATCACGGTGCAATGAAATCACCAACTGTGGTAATTGCGATAAAATTCCGATACACTTAACCGGCCTAAATTCACGCTTAAATTCTGCATTTTCAGGGGGGGAGGGTATTTTTGTAACAGATTGAAATCAAAATTTGAAAATTATATACCAAGACGCCTTTAAAGAATTAAAACCTTCAGAGAAAATCGGAGCAAAACGCGTTTAAGTGTAAGTTAAATTTTCACCAGCCACCATCAACTCAATTTTGGCGAATTAATATATATAAAAACACGCATGACTTGAACTCAGATTTTTGAAAATCACAATTTCGAACCAACCTTTAGCGCAAATTTATTTTGTTAGAACCGGCAGAGGTTAAAAATATATCAAACAATTTATTTTTAACCACAAAAACTCGCAAAGACTGGTTCGAAAAATAAATAGAACCAACCACAAAACCGGAATTACAAAATAACCTCTCACAATCTTCCCGCCGCTAGCACAAATTCAGGAAACATCAAACGCTTTGTTTCAGGTTTCGAGGTTTTTGAAAAAGGCTCACCGGATATTTTAGATGATTCTGTTTGAGAAATTTCTGAATTACAAATTAGTCCGCAAATCAGAAAAACACTTCGAGTGGGTCTAGTTTAAAAATTTGAATTGACCCTAATTTCTGTGTTGCACTACCAGTAAACTAGAGCAACAACTGTTTCAATCGATTTCAACCTGTCAATTTATCCAAACTTGCCACCTTCTCTGCAGCTCCAAATTTCGACAAACTTTTTGAAGATCATTCGACCAAACACACCGAATCGACGGATTGTGGCGCACGGCAAAATCAGGGGTTATTGGGGGCGTTTTGATTTTTTAAAATTTATTGATGCTCTGTAAATCGTGAAAATAAATTAATAGAGACCACTCCCGAGTTATCAAAACTCTCTGATCAATACGTCGAAAAATAAATCACACTTGGCTATAAGTCAGATTGCATCAAATCCAACAATTTTTCTGAAGAGTCTAAACGGATCAGTTAGGTTCTACCATATTCACCAGGTCATGATCAAATATTAAGGGCATCATTTGAATTATCCAAAACCCTCTGATTTCATTCAACATCACTCGGTATATTACCCTCGGGAACATTGAGACATGAATGAACGGCACCGGATTCACAGAAAACCTTGGTGCAGAGGTCCCAGTTTGAAACATCAGAAACCTCATTCATCATTAATTATATTATTTTGGCCGGGAATTAAAGTGCTCGCTTTACCGCCTTCAATTTATCAAATCAACAGCAGATTCAAATTTTAATAAAACCCACCAAAATACATCATCAATAAAATACTATTGGCTCCACAGTAACAGATCGTTGTCACTGCACTCATGCCTAACCTTAAACAAAAACGAGCTCTATCCGTCACATCTAATTGCGGCAGATCAACTATCATTGCATCCATCGCGACCATCAACGTCCATATTAAAATAAAACCTCAGTGAGACGATCACTCAAGCAACCCAAGATACATAGGGTTTCGAAACAGAATGATTGGCGAACACAGGTTGTGTTGAGTCATCGTCTTATCCAAAAAGCATCTCGCGCTTTCCAACAACAGGTTTGGCTTAGGGACACATCACTTTTGGCACCGTAGTCGTTAGTACTCGTTGAGTTTCCAATTTACCATGGCAGAAATCAGATCACCATCTATCGCAAAGGTGCGGGGTGACAAAATCAAGTTCTCGAAGAATCCAAACCCCTGATTCAACGAACAGTCACCACGCGATTGGAGTGAGAGGTGTTGGATGATTGCTCCGTTCCGGACCACGAGGCACTCAGGCCAGACTCGGACTGCAGAGCGATACCCACCTTGACCCGGGGACGTTCACAAGGCCCGGCACTCGCCCGTGAACATTTCCGGTTAACCTATACGGAACGATGCAGCTGAAAAGAATCCACCGATTGGGGAGTGGTGTCAGCGGGCGGTCAAAACCAGCCAGGGTTGGGCGAATGAAAACCAGCCACTTTGAGGTGGGTGTTGCGTTGGGTGCGGCGGGAGCCGCAGACCAGCGCGATGAACCAACTCAACGTGAGCCTGCAACATTCCATCGTCACGCTGTCGGCCCAGGGCTGGTCCGCACGCAAGGTCGCCCGTGAGCTCGGCCTCAACCGTGAGACCGTCGGACGCTACCTGCGTTTGGCTGCCGACGCGGCAAAACCGGCCATTCCGCCCATCGGGTC
>JBEGOB010000005.1:0-8391 GCA_041182265.1 Verrucomicrobiota bacterium
TCCACCTCACCACGAGTGAGGGTGTGTTTCAAAAGGCACCGCGCGCGCGCATTGTGCCGGAATCCGGAAAGTAAATGTGAGTAACCTTCAGCCGGTTGCCTGCATTTTCGCGGTGAGCAGCGCGTCGCGCTCACGCTTCACCGTATAGAACTCGATAGCACGCCGCAGCGTCACTTCCAATTGAGGAACGTCCCACGGGCTGATGACGTAACGGAAAGTCCCCGCGTGATTCACGAGGCCGATGATCACGTCAATCTCCGGGTAAGATACCGATAGAATTCTCACAACGTCTGGATAGCAATCCGCCAAAGTAGCGAGAAAATCTTCATCCGTCTTCGCCTGGCGCGTCATCACAACCGCAACTTCCGGCTTGGCACTCTGCAACAGTGTCAGCGCTTGACCACTGGATGAGGCCGTTAAAACCTCAAACTTCTGACAAAATAAGCGGTAGAAATAATTCCGAATTGTCGGCTCTTCATCCACGATTAGAATGGAGTAGCGATGGTAATCGTAAAAGTCAATTTTGAGGTTGGTCATGGGTGCGAAGCTCGAAAATGTCATTGGAAGTGATCGAACGAACGGGCTTGCGGGTCGAGGATGACAGTCAGGATCGACGCACTCCCCCGCCCACGCAAACTTTAACGATATTCGTTGTTAGCGCACTTCTATAGACCAAAAAGCCCCGGAAGTCCTGCTTTAAATGCACGAAAGATCCAGATTTTTGGATTTCACATGTATCCAAAAGAATTACGGCGCGGAATTTGCCGCCGAAACTTCACGCCGCTTGCGAACGGACGATGCCAGATGCTCGAGAGTCTCGACGGTTGATTCCCAGCCGATGCATGCGTCTGTCACCGACTGCCCACGGACAAGTTCTCCGAGATCCGCACACAACTTCTGATTTCCTTCGACCAAATTTGACTCGATCATTACCGCCGTGATCGTTTTCGAACCATCGGCGATTTGGTGACCGATGTCTTTTGCGACCATCGGTTGGTTTCGGTAGTCCTTCATCGAGTTGCCATGTGAGCAGTCGATCATCACGGATTCCGTGAGGTTTTGCTCGCGCAGCATTTGCGCTGCTGCCTCGACCGCAGCGCGATCGTAATTCGGGCCGGTTTTTCCACCGCGGAGAATCAGATGGCACGACTCATTTCCCGACGTCGAAACAATTGCTGAAACACCCTGCTTCGTGACCGAGAGAAAATGATGGGGGCGGGAGGATGACTGAATGGCATCCAAGGCGATTTGAATCGAGCCGCCAGTTCCGTTTTTAAATCCGACCGGCATGGAAAGTCCGGAGGCAAGCTCACGGTGAATTTGTGACTCAGTGGTGCGTGCGCCAATCGCTCCCCAAGCGATCAAATCCGCGATGTATTGGGGGGAAATCGTGTCGAGGAACTCTGTTGCAGACGGCACTCCCATGTTGGCAAGATCCAGCAGCAAGCCCCGTGCAATACGCAATCCTTGGTTGATATCGAACAAGTTATCCATGCTCGGATCGTTGATTAGACCTTTCCAGCCAACCGTGGTGCGCGGTTTCTCGAAATACACACGCATGATGATGAAAACGTCCTTTTCCAGCGATTTTGCAACGTCCTTCAGCTTCGCTGCATAATCCAGTGCGGCTTCAGGATCGTGGATTGAGCATGGCCCGACAATCGCCAACAGGCGATCATCTTCCCCGCGGAGGATGGCATCCGCCTGCGCACGGGCGCTGGCAACAAGCTCGGAAGCCTGCTCGGTCAGGGGTAAATAATACGCCAAAACCGCCGGAGAAATGAGCGGATTAAGGCCAGTAATTCGTAGGTCGTCTGTGCGGTGTCGCGTCACGCCGCAATCGTTGGCGGTGGAATGGTGGATAGGCAAGGCACAAGTGCGCATCCCAGCCGCCTTTCTTCAAGAGACTCTCCTTGCGACCCCGCTAGCTTCGTGATTGGCTGCTGCCCCAATGAAAAGCCTTTGGTTCCTCCTCTTTCTGACTTTGCCGCTGATGGCAGAAGATCTTCCGCATGCGATTTCCGCGGCGGCGGCTGAGAAATTCCTCTCCAGCCTTGACGCCACGCAGAGCGCGAAAGCGGCACTCCCCTTCACGAGCGGCGAGCGGGAAAACTTCCGATTCACGCCGCGTGAGCGGGCTGGCCTGCCACTCAAAGAGATGAATCCGGCCCAACGTGAGGCCGCAATGGCGCTTTTAGACTCAGCACTTAGCGAGAAGGGCAAACTCAAGGCCACGCAAATCATGACTCTTGAAGGCGTCCTCGCTGAAATTGAAAATGACCCGATCCGCCGCGATCCCGGGAAATATTTCGTGGCCGTCTTCGGCAAGCCAGGCGATCCAAGCGGCTGGGGATGGCGCTTCGAGGGCCACCACCTCTCTTTCAACATCACCTTGGGCAAAGACCGCGAAATTTCCGTCACTCCAACATTCTTAGGCTCAAACCCCGGAGAAGTCCGAGCCGGCAAACATCGGGGACTCCGCGTCCTTGCCGCCGAGGAAGATTTAGCGCGCACCTTGGTGACGACCCTCCTCGCCTCGGGAAAAAGCGCTGTGATCTTCGATACCGCACCTCCGGCCGACATCATCAGCGCCGAACAACGCCAAGTCAAAGCCCTGAACCCCGCCGGAATCCTCGCATCCGAGATGACCGAAACCCAGCGCAGTGCATTGCTCGAAATCATCTCCCTCTACACCGGTCGCTACCGCCCTGAAATCGCCGAGGCGGACATGGCGAAAATCACGGCTGCCGGCATCGACAAGATCCATTTCGGGTGGGCTGGCGGGACCAAACCCGGCGAGGCATACTATTACCGCATCCAAGGGCCCAGCTTCCTCATGGAAGCCGCCAATGTCCAAAATCAAGCAAACCACGTCCACGCGGTTTGGCGCGATTTCAAAGGAGATTTCGGCCGGGATTTCCTCCACGAACACTACACTGGCGACCATTAATTTGATGAAAAAAGAACGGATCGATGCCCTCCTCGTCAGTCGTGGCCTCTGCGACTCTCGCGAGCAGGCAAAGCGCCTCGTCCTTGCCGGAGAAGTCCGCAGCGGCGACCGAATCATCGACAAGCCCAGCGCGCAACTTGCACCGGACGCCCCTCTCGAAATCAAGGAAAAGCTCCGTTACGTCGGACGCGGTGGCTTGAAACTCGAAGGGGCGCTCGACGCATTTCAAATTGATCCCACCGGTTGGACCTGCATTGACGTCGGCGCATCAACTGGCGGATTCACGGATTGCCTGCTCCAACGCGGGGCCGTGCGGGTGCATGCTGTCGATGTTGGGACAAATCAGTTGGTCTGGAAACTTCGCAACGACCCCCGAGTGATTGTTAAAGAACAATTCAATGCACGTCACATGGTCCCTGAAGATATCGGTGAGAAGGTGCGCTTGGCTGTGATGGATCTATCCTTCATCTCGCTCACGAAAGTTTTACCCGCCGTCTTCTCCGTGCTTGAGGAAAATGGAGCTGTGGTTTGCCTGATCAAGCCGCAGTTCGAGCTTCAGCGAGAAGATATTGCAAAAGGTGGCATCGTTCGTGATCCCGCATTGCACGAGCGGGCTATTGCTAAAATCCGTGATTTTGTGATCCACGAGTATGCCTGCGAATGGCTAGGATTGATCCCCTCCCCCATCACCGGCATGGATGGCAATCAAGAATTCCTCGCATGGATATCACGAGGACATTGCGTCAAAAAAGAGCCTGAAATTGTGTAGCAAATGACCACGGACGCCGGTTCCCTTTTCCGACGCCCGTGGGCCCCTCTCCAGAGGGGCATGTGCTATCCCTTACAATAACATAATTCTCAGAATCAGGCAGAGAGTTCAAGATCACAATTCATAAAAACCAACTTTTTTTCAGCGCAAGCCTCAGTCCATCGCGCTCATCAGCCTAATTAGAAAATCACGGGCATTCCGTGCACGCGCCAACATGCTCGTCACCGATTCGTTTTCCTTCGAGGCGAGTTCAAGGATCAAGGTTCCATTGAATTGACAATGATTGAGATCCAAAAGCACCTGTGGCCAGTCGATCCGGCCATCTCCCGGAGTCAAGTGGTCATCACGATCCCCCCGATTGTCATTCACATGCACCAAGTGAAGATGACCTGATAGTTTATAAATCACCGTATCCAACTCGCGCGCGAGAAATGCGTGCCCGGTATCCAGACAAGTGCCGACATCACAGTCTTTAATGCTGCCTAATAGATAGAGCATGTCATTGATATGACCAAACAAGAGGTGTGGCAGCATGTTTTCCAGCACCAGGTGGATTCCAAGCTCGCGACAATGCTCCGCAACGCTGTTAAGCGACTCTGCGGCATTTCTCATCCTTGCTAGAAATTCCGCTTCGTCGGGTCGCCCGTGCCGTTCCGGGCCGGGATGAAGAACCACATTCTCAACTTCCATCGCTGCTGCGGCATCACATGCTAGGATCAATTCCCGCACTGCATGTTCGCGGCGCTTTGGATCCAAATCCGTGATATCGATCGACTCTGAAAATGGCGCATGAAATGAAACCGGCCGGACACCAAGCTTCCGCAAGCGTTTGCCAGCATCGCGCACATCATCGCGGTTATGATAGTCCAAGTGACTGGGAAACGAGCACACCTCGATGCTCTCAAATCCGCTTTCGCGCACCGCATCCATGACATCAAAAATTCGGCGCATGTAAAAACATCCGGTTGATAGGCCGATATTCCAAGGTTTCATGATGCGGATTGAGTGAACAGAGCCAAGTCGTCTCGGTGCATGAACCGCATCCGAAGGTCCATCGCTCCGGATTCTTCGCCATCGTGACACGGCAAAGTGTTCACGCCGGTCGCCCATAGCCCGGCGAACAGGCGTGTGTAGAAATCCGCACGCGTGCTAGGCTCGTAGTCATGCCAATCCACCCCCCATCCGAAAATCGGGTTTTCGAATTTCGATCGAATCAATCCCGCAATGTGGCGGGGATGCCATCCGTCGGCTAACAAAACCCGTGTGACCAACTGAATTCCGGCAGGTTTCAACAGACGGTCATTCGGCCACAACAGCAAGTCCTCCACACTCGCAGGAAGTTGGTTCAGTGGAGTTAGATCATAAGTGCGCTGCCAAATTTCACGAGGATCGTGAGCTGACGCATAATAATACAGATGAAAGCGACGGAGAGTTGATTTCAAATATTCATCCAGTAAGTTAGCCGAGCCATCCTCTTGCAACGGAATGCGTGTGCAGGCGCGTGACGCCAAATCCAACAATTGCCTTTCATCCTGCCTGATCTCCAAAGCCTGGCGCACATTCATTTCAAAAAGAGGAACCGCGCGGAACATCCGCAGTTTTTTCTCAATTCCCAGTCCCTTCACCACGCCGCACAACCATGGCTTGAGGTAGTTCGTGAACGGCATCCGCACCATGCGCGTGTGCAGTGGGTCTCCGTATTCAGAAATATCCACCGACACAATTTCACGCCGCCCGGTCGCCCCCGGACTCACATGCACCGCTGTGATTTCCACTGGAATTTCACAAAGCGCCGCAGCCTCGGACTTCACACGATGCGCGATGAACTCCATCAACAACGACGTCGCCGAAAACGCCTCCTGCGACTCGCGCCGAAGCGCGGAAAGCGGCCCTGACCCAAGCCGCTCCATGCAGGCATCCACAGTCTCAGGTGCAGGACTTAACTTCACAATGCGCCTCGCCACCTCCGAACTCCGCCTCACTCGCCACACGAAATGATGCCCTTGCCCCGTCACCAAATGCAGCGGCGCAATTCCCCACTCCAACAGCACTCGTTCAATCGTCCGCACGACAGGCTCTTGCAGCTCAAATGTCCGCACTGGATCCACATACGCTTCACCCGGCCTATCGAAATTCACATACTCAACATCCAAGTGCATCAACAATGAATCCCGGTCCGCCAACGATCGCGCAATATCAAGATCCCGCTCCAGAAACCAATCCAAATCCGTCGGCGCATGCAGCTCCGACCGCTGGAATTGGCATCCGTCGGAGTGCGTCAAATACAGCGCAGTCACTTGCTCAAGCGTCTCGCCACCGAGAAACTCCACCAAACGCCGGCGCACAGCAGTATCGGCATAGAATGAATCCATCAGCGAATTAATTGGGTCGATCTCACGTGAGTTGGTGATCCCGGATGGATGCAACAAACCACAATCGCACCATACGATTCCGCCTTGCCATGACAAGATGAAACCCCTCAAGGAGCATGCGCTAAAGCTTTGGCGGACGTTTAAATAAAAGAATCCCCGATGACTCGAACCGCATATACCCTATTGCAAGCATCACCGATCTGAGGAAAGCCGATGCTCTGAATTCTGCTGCGGCAAACCAAAGATCAGTCAGGTGATGCGGCCGCCCCCAGTGTGAAGCTCCATTGAAACGAGCGGTTCGGTTTGATCCGATAGGGTTCGTTCACAGGCAGTCCCCAGGAATTGTCGCCGCCCACGCCCATTTGGAGATGGTCGAGATTCACGGTGATAAAATCGCGCTCGGGCAGTTTGGAATCGTGGGCGGTGGCTGCCAGATCCTGCATCGAGTAGGGCCAGGCGCTGATGGATAGCGGCTCGCCCGGAGCTGCGTTCACGCGCAGTCCCTCACCCTTTTTGTCGGTGAGTGAAAACCAGCGGATGCCGCAGCGATTGGCGTTTTCCTGGGGTCGGACATAGTGTGTCACCCAGTCACTGACCGTGGATTCATAGCGTCCGACCGGAGCCGATGTCTGGCGGTCCCAGTAGTTTTCGTGAGGGCCGCGGCCATACCAGACCACTTGATCGAACGCACGTGGGATGGCGAATTGCAGCCCCAACCGCGGAAGTTCGGGAGCACGATCACCACCCGCAACCGCGAAGTGGATTTCGGTCTTCACGCGTCCGGCCTCGGCGGCGGAATATTTCACGGCGATCCGAACCTTTCTTTTCGGAATGACGATCACGGCTTCGACGGCGGCGCGACCGACGCTGTCATAAGTGATTTCCAGCGACTCGGCTAGAGCCTCGCGCGGGGCGTTTTTCCACGCGCCGAGTTTTTCGTTGAGTTTCCAACCTTCGTCATTGTCGGTCTGCGCCCGCCAAAAGTTCCACTGCATCGGTTGCACCATCATTTCGCGTCCGGCAACAATTAGGCTATCAGGCAGGCCGGTGCGCGCGGAGATGCGGATGGAGGTTCCGCCATGGCGCGCGATCACTGCGCCCTTGCTGCGTTCCACGATGAGGCCAATTTCGCTTTGGGCAGACACGGGCAGTGATTTCCGTGGCCATGGAAATTGCTCCCACGCCAGCACGTGGCCGGCCGGTGCCCATTCGGTCGCCGCAGGCAGCGCGAGTTTGAAGGTGACCATGATTTCTCCGCCGGATTCCGCCGCGAGTTTGGCTTTTGCCGCGACTTGCGAAATGTCGATTTCCTTGGTGCTAGCAGGTGCCACCTCGCAAGCGGGAAGTTTTCCCTCCGCCGCCAGCACGCCGTCGTTCCGGATTTCATAACTGAAAGCATATTCTTCCAGGCCGGTGGCAAGATGGCGATTGCTGACGGAAAGTTTGCCTTCGCTGATCCGGCTTCCATCAAAGCCCGCTGGTTGATGCACTTTCTGCACTTCGAAATAATGCGGATGTGGCAAACGATCCGAACTCACCAAGCCATTCACACAGAAATTACGATTGGTCGGGAAGTCCCCGAAATCGCCGCCATAGACGAAACCTTGACTCGCATCCGAGCGATCGCGGTAGAGCGACTGGTCCACCCAGTCCCAGATGAATCCGCCGCTAAGTTTCGGCTCAGCCAGGATAAGATCCCAGTAGTCTTGGAAATTGCCGACGCTGTTGCCCATGGCATGGGCGTATTCGTTCATGACGAACGGCTTGCCCGACGGATAGGGCCCGTGCTGGGCCTCGTTAGCGACCTGCTCTTGCTCGCCTTTGCGCGTCGCCTTGCCTGCCACATGCTGCTTGAGCCACTCGATGGTCGGATAGGTCTGGCTATCCACATCCGCAGCGAGGTTCATGTCCGCGTATTGGATCGTCCGCATCTCGGGATCCGCCTCGTGGGTCGCCCGGCGCATTTCCATGAAAGCGGTGCCATAGCCCGCCTCATTGCCCGGCGACCACATGACCACGCTGGGATGCTGCCGCGAGCGCACCACCATGCGACCCATGCGGTCCACGACCGCCCGCGTCCAATCGGGTAGATCGCCGGGAAGGACGCGCTTGTGATAACTGAGTCCGTGCGATTCCACATTCGCCTCGTCCATCACCATCATCCCGAGTTCGTCGCAAAGCGAATACCAGCGCGGATGCGTCGGGTAATGGGCGTTCCGGACGAAATTGATGTTCGCCTGTTTCATCAAAACGAGGTCCTTGCGCATGAGCTCCTCGGTCATCACATAGCCGGTGTGCGG
>JBEGOB010000006.1:0-14423 GCA_041182265.1 Verrucomicrobiota bacterium
TTCACAAAGATGCCCTCGCCCGCACGCACCTCCAGCGTCCGAAAGCCGATGCGCTCGCGTGTTTGATGGAGAATTTCACTGCCGCGCATCAGGCAAAACTCGATTTGATAGAGATTCGGTTCCTCTGCGGACCAAGCAAGCACGTTTGGAAGCTTCGCCGCCAATTCAACAGGCCCCAACCCGTCCAAACGCGACTCAAAAGCCTCCCCCACCCGCTCACCGGCACGCGTCATCACCTGCGCACGCACACGGTCGGCAGCACCATTTCCAGCAAGATACACCTTCGCACGCAACGAGCCATCCGCACGCGCATCCACCGCCGTCCACTCGATCGATTGAGGCGGGCGAGCCTCCAACCAAACAGGTCGATAGATTCCACCAAAAACCCAATAGTCCGCGCTTCGCTCAGCCTGCTCAAGCAGCGCATTCGCAGAATCCTTACTCACGAGGACATCAAGTTGATTCACACCTCCAAACTTGATTTTATCCGTGATATCATGATGAAATTGATAGAATCCTCCTTGGTGCAAAGGCCCGGCGGATTGGCCATTCACGCGGACGCTGGTATCCGTCATGGCAGCCTCAAAAACAATGCGCACCTGCATCCCGCGCCATGCTTCCGGCACCTCAAATTCCCTCTGATACAGCCCATCTTCCTGATGCTTCACCTCGGCGGGAACCGTGCCATAATCATAGTTCCCAAAGCCGTGCTGCTCCCAATTTGAAGGCACAGGAATCTTCGCACGCTCACCCGCACGACGACCCGCACTCACTTGAAAATCCCACTCGACAGCATCTGACGGCCCCTTTCCTGAGAGTGGAATGCGCAAAGTCTCCGGCGCTGCTGCTGCGTCTTGGACGATGCAAACCAAGACGGCAAACGACACAATCAAAGTAAGTTTCATGCGGTTTTTCATTCAAAAACAAATTCTAAATCGAGAAGACTCAGCGAGTCTTACCGGCTTTTCCCCGTCAATCCAAGAAACTTGAGGGCACCCGCAAACATCTCCTTGCGCCAGACAAAATGAAACTCTGATGGACTGCCGCTCCGAAATTTCAATCACCTCCATGGCTGCGCCCAATGCATTCCTGCGTGTGACTGGGAGCGAAACACCTCAAAATTGATTTGAATTTTAGCTAGATATGCCAGTCACCATGCATCGGAAGCAGTTCGCGTCATCCTCATCTTAGGGGATATTGGTTATTTTTTCTTTCGTTGCACGCAAGGCCAGATGCATTCTCCTCGGGTTATAATTTCGCCCCTTTGCCAAAACCGATTGAAATTCACAGTTCAAGACCATGCGCCGATCCCCAGCCCTCCAACTCACCCTTCTAGCACTTCTCTTGGAGCCGTCTTCGGCTGCCCCCTCCGCTCCTGTCGGGCTGATGGTCGAATTGCTTTCCCATGCGGAAACCACGGTCATCCGCGATGCTGCGCCGGAATTCTCGTGGATCGTCAACGACACTGCGCGCGGCGCCGTGCAGGCCGCCTACCAGATCATCGTCGAGTCTGCCGAGAATCCCCCTCAAACAATTTGGGACTCTGGCAAAATTCTATCCAGTGAATCCATCAACGCGCCCTATCAAGGTAAGCTTCTATCACCCGGGCAGAAATACTCTTGGCGCGTCAAGACATGGGATGCGAAGGACCATGAAAGCCCATGGTCAGACCCACAGCGCTTCCAAACCGCAGACGCAGTCACCACACGCCACGAATGGGCACCCGCCTCGCGCGCCAACGCAGATTTCACCAACCGCCACCGCCTCATCACCACGGAAGACACCCCAATCCGCGCCATCGATCGCGGGAATGGCTCTTGGTGGATCGACTTCGGCAAAGCGTCATTCGGAAATCTCGTCGTCCGCTGGGAAAACGCACCATCCGCCACACTCACCGTGGGTCTTGGCGAAATGCTTGCCGCGGAAGACCGCCTAGAACACAAACCTCCCGGCACGGTTCGCTATCAGAAAAATCCACTCAAACTTGAGCCCGGGCGCAGCGAACATCCCGTTAAGCTCTCTTGGGCACCGCCGGGCTGGATGCGCGAGGGCTTCCTCGGACTGCCACCGGAATGCGACCAAGTGATGCCGTTCCGCTACGCAGAAATCGAAGGCGCACCCGCCGGTTTCAAACCGGAACGAGTCATTCGCAAGACGCTAAGCGCCCCCTTCGACACCACCGCCTCCGCCTTCACCTCATCATCGCCCGAATTGAATGCGATCTGGGATTTCTGCAAATACAGCATCCAAGCCACAACCTTCATGGGCATCTATGTCGATGGCGACCGCGAGCGCAAACCCTATGAAGCTGACGCCTTCCTCAACCAACTTTCCCACTACACCGTGGACCGCGAATACTCCACCGCGCGCCACACCCATGAATTTCTACTGCAACGACCGACATGGCCGTTAGAATGGCAACATCACTCAGTCCTCATGGCCTGGGAGGACTATCTCTACACGGGAAATCCTGACTCACTTGCCACCAGCTATGACATCCTCTCCGCGAAAACTTTGAAAGCGCTCGCACGCGAGGACGGGCTGATCGTGGAAAAGACCGGTGCACAATCCCAAGAGTTCCTCGCATCCCTGAATATGAATGAAGCCCTGAAAACGATCGTTGACTGGCCCGCCGGCGAACGTGACGGCCACCAAATCACTCCCGTGGACGCCGTCGCAAATGCCTTTCACTACCGCACCTTGGTCTTAATGGCCCGCATCGCAGAAGCGATTGGTAAAAACGACGAAATCCCCGTCTGGCAGAGTCGCGCGGAGAAAGTTCGGAAAAGCTATCAGGCCGTATTTTTCGACGAGAAAAACTCGATCTATCGAGATGGTGAAAACGTCAAACATTCTTCCCAGCATGCAAATTTATTCCCACTCGTCTTCGGACTCGTGCCGCAGGATCAACGCGAGACAATCACGGCGACCATCAAGAAACGTGGCATGGCGTGCAGCGTCTATGTCTCCCAATATCTATTGGATTCCCTGTATGAAAATGGCGGACAGGAGCATGCGCTCGAACTCATGCTATCCAAAGAACTGCGCAGTTGGCACAATATGATGGAGAAGGGCTCAAGCATCGCCATGGAGGCTTGGGACCAATCGCTCAAGCCTAACCAAGACTGGAATCACGCATGGGGGGCGGCTCCAGCAAACATTATTCCACGCCAACTTGTCGGCGTCCGCCCTCTGGAACCCGGTTTCAAACGCATCATCATCCAACCGCAACCTGCAGGCTTAAAACACTTTAAGGCAAGCGTCCCAAGCATCCGCGGCCCAATCCATGTGACATGGCATCGCAAGCCGGGACTGACCACCTTGCGAGTGACAATCCCCGCCAACACGCTTGCGGAAATCCACCTGCCATCACAACGCCCCGCAGCCATCACCGAGGGCGGCAAGCCACTCCGCGAAGTCGCGGATCTGAAGGCGCTGCGCCATCAGAACGGCGTGGCGGTCATCGAGGTGGCTGGCGGCACTTATGAATTTGTCGCCCCGAATTGAACCTAACTTTATCGATCGAGCAAGGCACCCAACAACCTCGGCCTATAATTCTTAGCAAAGTCCGGCACAGCTTGCGGAGCTTTGGCAAATTCACTCAATCCACGAATCACCAACGGCGGCAGCGGGCGGGCGTGATCCAAAGCGTTCGCCGCATGCAGCGCGGCGTAGAAATTTCCAGTCCTTGCCGTCGCCTGTTGGAGCAAAACATCCAACCCACGCGCCCTCAAAGCACCGCCACCATACACGGCTAGAGCCTCTGCCGCTGCAATCCTTACGAGCACTTCCGGATCGTCCAAAAGAGGCGTCAGCTCGGCGGAAAACTCCTGTGTTAGCTTGGATTCGCGGTGCAAAAGATCGATGACCGCTCCGTAGCGGATCAACGCGTTAGAATCTTGTAAGCCCTGCTTTAAAGACGCCTGATCCGGCGTCGCCAACCGTTGCAAGTCCGCAACCCGCAGCAATTCCTCCAAGGGATAAAGCGCCTGATCGCGCGCAAGATCCCATGGCGATGAAACCGCTTTCTTTGCGAGAAAATCATGCATCATCGGCTCCGGCATGAGCGCGAGGTCCCGGCTTTCCAGAAGATGCGTGCGGAGTGCCGCGCGGTGCCGCGCCAAGGCGGCCGCATGCTTGGGATCACTTGCAAGATTGCGGATTTCACTTGGATCATTTGCAAGATCGAAGAACTCCTCCGGCGGGTGTGGCCGCCAGTAAGCGGACTTCACATCATCCAACTTTCCAGCGAGAAACAAGTCGCGCCAATTTCGCGCGCCACGTGCCATTTGTTGATATGAATAATTCTGTCCGTGACTGAGGTGCGGTAAAAAATTGCGGATATAGACATAGCGTCCGTCAGTCACAGTCCGGCATACATCCGGCCGCTCGTCCATCCGACCGCGGAAGCCGAAGGCAAAAGCAGGCGCAGCACCTGCATATTTCCCAAGAAATGCCGTGCCTTGCAGCCACTCCGGCGCGCGCTCACCTGCGAGAGACAAAAATGTTGGAGAGAAATCCACAAAAGAAACCAAGCGATCCGAGCTTTGTCCCGGCTGATAGTCCGCTGGCGCGAGATGCCGCCATTTTTCAGGAAAGTGAATGATGAGAGGGATATGCAACCCCGACCAACCGGGGTAACGTTTGCTACGCGGCAAGCCGTTGCCATGATCGCTGAAAAAGAAGACGATTGTATTTGTATGATGTCCCGCTTTTTCAAGTTGGCGCAATTGATTGCCAACCCAACGATCCACCTTGGCGATCTGATCATGGTAGCGCGCAAAATCCATGCACAACTCCGGGATGTCTGGAAAATACGGCGGCAGGATGACTTTTTTCGGATCGGATTCCAAGCTACCGAAATCCTCATGCAGGCTGCTTTCATGTGAGGCATTCTGATTGATCACCGCGAGAAAGGGCCTTTCGCCGTCAGTCTTTAAATAGTCTGCATGCGCGGATGAATCATCCCAAATTTTGCGCATTAGGGTGAAGTTGTAATCTTCCTTTGCCCGATTCGTGCAGCGGTATCCGGTTGCACGCATCAACTCTGGATAGAGCTTGAGAAACGCGGGTGGCTGGACTTTCGAGCGCATGTGATCCGCGCCACTTGATGATGCATAGATGCCAGATATCAAGGTGGTGCGTGCGGGTGCACAGACGGGTGCGTTAGAACTGGCCTTGGTGTAGCGCAGTGAGCGTGCCGCAAGCGCGTCGAGGTTAGGAGTTCGCGCCAAGCCGTCCCCGTAACAACCAAGCATTGGCGAGTGATCTTCTGCGACCAAGCAAAGGATATTAGGGCGCTCCAACGCATGCACCAGCAAGGGCATAAAGATGAGAAGCACGGCAATTCGACTGGGTTTTATCATCACTTGATTGAGGTTTCCATGGATCTATGAAACACGCGGCAAGGCGTCCATGAGTTTTTCCTAATTCCCAAATTCTCGCGGCGAGGACTGCGCAACAAGAATTCTTCGCCCCACTCCGTTTCCTATGCTATTCTTTTGATCCCATGTGGTTTTCTTCTCCAACACGGCTGAAATCCAAGATTTCTAAAATTTCCTTCGTGGTGTGGTTTATTCTATCAATGCACATGCCGCGCGTGATCGCGGATTCTTCGGTCGTAGCCGCCGCGAATCTTTTTTCCGTGAAAGTGGATGATTCTTACTCGATCGAACAGTTTCGCCAACAGGCGTCATGCGCAAAGTATGAATATGCCGCGTTGTTTGCAGCAATCACCGTGATCGGCGTCGCCAACTGGAATTGGGGCAGCTCGGAATTCACTTTCAACAGTGAGGGATGGTTTCGCGAAACGAACCGCGGCAGCGGCGGAATGGATAAAATCGGGCATGCGTTTGCAAGCTATGCCATGTGCGATGCATTCCATCACGCCATCCAATCAAGGGCGACGGACACACAGAATGCCGAACTCACCGCTGGATTGTTAGGGATGTCGCTTGCCACTTACATCGAATTGTTCGACGGATTCTCGGAAGATCATGGTTTCTCATACGAAGACCTGATCATGAATGGCTTGGGCGCGGGCTTCTCAGTCTTGAGGAATTCAGTTCCGGGCATGGCAGAAATCGTGGATTTCCGCATGCAGTATTTGCCATCGCCTTATGATTCATTCAATCCGCTAGGCGACTATCCGGGGCAAAAGTATCTTCTTGCTGTGAAGCTGTCAGGTTTCGAGATGTTTCGCGAGTCGCCTTTGAGGTTTGTCGAATTGCACGGCGGCTACGGCGCGCGCGGCTTCACGCTCGACGAGCGGCGCGACGGCGTGAAACAGGAACGGAACTTCTATCTGGGAGTGGGTTTGAATTTGCAGGAATTGTTATTTCCAAATCCATCACCCGCTGAGCCGAGCTTGGTGAGAGGGACGCGCGCGACCTTGCGCTACCTGCAAATTCCCTACACCTATGTTTCCAGCGATGGGAACAGCGGTCGCTAGCTCGCGGATGAATCCTCGACTTTCCTTGACCTTTTCGGTGAGCAACTGCACCTTCGCGCGCCAATGAATTTCTTTTTAACGCATTCCGCCAGCAGTCTTTCCGCCCTCGCGTTGGTGACCTTCTTGCTGAGTTCTTGCGGTCCCTCCCGTCCGCCAGGCTCGGAATACTTGGTCGGCGTGGGTGGCCCAATCCAACAGCAAACCTCGGGCGGCCCGCACCACCCGGCTCCGGCAATTCCGGATGACGTGTCCTATTGGGATGGCGACAGCGCAAAGGGCAGCCCACTGATCAAAATCAACCGGGTCCAGCAAAAGGCGTTTTTCTACAAAGGTGGCGTGCTCGTGGGAATTTCCCGCATTTCCAGCGGCAGCGAGGACCACGGAACACCCGCCGGGACTTATAAAATCACCCAAAAAAGCAAGGACCACAAATCCTCGATTTACGGCGTCTTCAAGGACAAGGCGAGCGGCCAGACGACCAATGACAATGTCGATATCCGGGTGGATAAAGTCCCTCCCGGCGAGGTATTTTACAATGCACCCATGCCGAACTTCATGCGCTTCAACGGCGGAATCGGCATGCACACTGGCTTCCTTCCCGGCTACGCAGCTTCCCATGGGTGCATCCGGATGCCCCACCACATGTCC
This sequence comes from Verrucomicrobiota bacterium, assembly GCA_041182265.1. GTDB lineage: Bacteria > Verrucomicrobiota > Verrucomicrobiia > Verrucomicrobiales > Akkermansiaceae > Luteolibacter. Next base: position 7,100 of record JBEGOB010000006.1, read on the forward strand.
ACGAAATTTTTCGAAAGCGTGGAAATCGGAACCCCGGTCATCGTCGAGTGAGCGCGGAAAATCTCCACCTCCCCGATCCTGCGGAAACGCTGGAAGTCACGGTGTCTCAAGTTGCAAGCTGGCTATCCTTGCCACGCGATCAACGGCCGCGCCTCATCGACTGCCGGGAGGATGACGAGCTGGCCATCTGTCAGATCGACGGCAACGACTGGATTCCACTCGGCGACTTCATGACGGCCGGCACCCGCTTGACCGCGGATGCGGGGAGAGGTGTCGTCGTCTATTGCCACCACGGGATGCGATCGTTGCGCGGCGCGTCGATTTTACGGGCGCATGGCGTGGAAAATGCGTTCTCCATGAGCGGCGGGATCGATGCTTGGTCACGGATCATCGATCCAGATTTGCCACGCTACTGAGCACCCATGCGCGGTAAGCGGCAGCGACCTCAGCCGGGGCGAAGGCGGCGATTTCCGGCACTTCGTAAGGGTGGAGTGCGCTGAGCTCCCGCGCAAACGCCGGGCAGGCTGCTGCGCTCGTCTTGAAAATCGCGAGAACCTCGGTGGTAGATTCGACCGCGCCCTGCCAGCGGAAAATCGCCTCCACGGATGGCACAAGATTCACACACGCTGCGAGTTGCGTTTCCACCATTGCTGTGCCAATCTGTCGCGCCTGCTCGGTGTCCGGGAAGGTGCAGAGAACCCATAAAATCTCGCTCATGTCTGCTTCTGAACACCGGAAAACCCCAATTGGCAAACATAAGGTGAAATCTGGCTTTCTCGAAAAACTGGTCGCGCGTCTCGACCGAGTGGTCCCCGGCGACGTCCAGCAATTGGTCACGCGCCTCATTCGCGAGAAGGGATTTCTCGAAAAAGTCTTTGAGGCACTGCACGAGGGCGTCATCGTGCTCGACCCTCACGGCGCGATTGATTTCCTCAATCCGGCCGCGTGCCAGCTCTTCGGAATCGACGGCGAGCGCGCCATCGGAGAGTCGATTTCCTCACAAATCCGCGGCTTGGACTGGGAAACTCTCGGCAAGCCAGGACGCACGATCAGCCGGGACCTCGAAGTGTTCTATCCGGAAAATCGCTATCTGAATTTCTACCTTGCGCCCATCGACGACGGCAAGCAGGCGGGCGAGCCGCTCGGGTATGTGATGCTCATTCGCGACCTCACCACGACGCGCGAGGAGGCGGAAAAGACCTTGGAATCCGAGCGACTGAACTCACTCACGCTGCTCGCCGCCGGCGTGGCCCATGAAATTGGAAATCCGCTTAATTCGCTCGATATCCACCTCCAACTGCTCGGCCGCAAGCTCCGAAAACTGCCCCCGAGCGACAGCAAACCCTTGGAGGAAAACCTCGCCACCGCGCGCGCGGAAATTCAACGCCTCGACCTGATTCTCAAGCAGTTCCTACACGCCGTCCGCCCCACCACCCCACTCCGCGAGCGCCAAAGCCTGCACGATCTCCTCCACGAAACTCTCAAACTCCTCGAACCCGAACTCGCCTCTCACAAGGTCGCCGTGGAGCTGGATCTCGCGGATTCTCTGCCTCTCGCGATGATCGATTCCGGCCAATTTCAGCAGGTTTTCTACAATCTCATCCGCAATGCCTACCAAGCCATCCCCGGCGATCACGGCCGGATTGGCATTCGCACACGCTTCAATGATTTTGAAACGAGCCTCTCCATCGAGGACAACGGCACAGGAATTTCACCCGAACACATGGGCGCGATTTTCGAGCCATACCGCACCACAAAAGCTTCTGGCTCCGGCCTTGGGCTGCTGATTGTCCGCCGCATCGTCCGCGAGCATGGCGGGGAAATCGCCATCGAAAGCCAGGAAAACCAAGGGACGCGCGTGCTCATCCGGCTGCCTCATGCGGAACGCTCCGTCCGCCTGCTCGGCGCGCCCGATCGCGTGATCGACCTCGATTGAGCGGGAAACTCGCCCGTGCCTTTTCACCCAGCCAGATTCCCCAACCGCCATGTTACCCACCCTATTGATCGTCGAGGACGAGCGCGCCACGCGCGAAGGCTTACGCAGCGCCTTGGAGGAAGAATTCGAAATTTACACCGCAGCAGGCAAAGCGGAGGCGCTCGCAATCCTCAAGTCGGAACGCATTCACTTGCTGCTCACCGACCTCCGCCTCGGCGGGGACTCGGGCATGGACATTCTCGAAGCCGCGCTGGCCCTGCCTGAGCCACCGGTGTCCATCATGATGACGGCCTACGGCTCAGTGGATACTGCCGTGGAGGCGATGCGCCGCGGCGCGTGGCACTTCGTCACCAAGCCGCTGAATCTCGACGAGGTGGAAATGCAGTTGAAGCGCGCCCTCCGCAGCCGCGCCCTGGAAACGGAAAATCAGCAACTCGCCCAGCAGGTGAAAAAATCGCACAAGCTGGACCGCCTCATCGGCAAATCCACCGCCATCGGCAGAGTTTCCGAGCTGGTCCAGCAAGTCGCGCCAACGCGCGCCACGGTCCTCATCGAAGGCGAATCCGGCACCGGCAAGGAAGTGGTTGCCCACACTTTGCACCACCTTTCCGGCCGCCCTGCAGGAAAAATGGTCATCGTCCACTGCGCGGCACTTTCTCCACAACTCCTTGAAAGCGAATTATTCGGACACGAAAAAGGAGCTTTCACCGGAGCCGCGCAACGCAGGATTGGCCGCTTCGAACAAGCGGATGGTGGCACGATCTTTCTCGACGAAATCGGTGAAATCGACGCCGCCACTCAAGTGAAACTACTCCGCGTTCTATCCGAGCGCACCTTGGAGCGCGTCGGCTCGAACGGGCCGATCAAAGTGGACGTCCGAGTCATTGCTGCGACGAACAAGAACCTCCGCGAGCTCGTGAATCAGGGGACTTTCCGCGAAGATCTGTATTTTCGACTCAATGTGGTGAAAATTCTCATGCCCCCGCTGCGCGAGCGCCGGGAAGACATCATTCTTCTCGCCAATAGTTTTTTGCAGGAATTCGCCAAAGAAAATGAGCGCCCGGTCAAACCGCTCAGCGATCCAGCGCTGCAATTGATGCTCAGTTACGACTGGCCAGGGAATGTGCGGGAGCTGCGGACCGCCATCGAACACGGCGTGGTGATGAGCAATGACCCGGTCATCGAGGCTCGCCATCTGCCCCAGTTTTTGCACAGTCCGCCGCTCCTTATAGGCAATTCAACGCCCGGAACCAAAAACTCCCTTGATGCAAACCCGGATTTCAACTTGCATGCGCTCGAAACCAATGCAATCCGCGCCGCTTTATCTCTCGCCGAGGGAAATCGCACTCGCGCGGCCGAACTTCTTGGGGTCAGCCGCAGAACTCTCCAGCGAAAATTGAAGGATCTCGGACTTTAAATTTCACACTCTCATCCCAGCCCCAGAATCTCCTCAATGAGCACCACTTCTTCGCAAATCGACACCGGCATCATCATTCGCCGCAGTTTATTCTTCCTCGTTTTGCTCATCCTCACCTTGGGAAATCTTTTCGTCCTCTTCCGCGGGCTGAACTCGCCGCAAGCGATGGACCAGGCGCAAATCGCCCGAGAAATCGCCCGCGGCAATGGATTCACCACCAAAATGATCCGCCCCGTCGCCTATTATCAGGCGCAAAAAGCCCAAGAAACCTCAGTTTCGCTCCGCGGCTTCCAAGACACTTACCACTCGCCGCTCAATCCACTCCTCAATGCCGCCGTCCTCAAGCTCATCGGCGCGGATGATCCAGACGCATGGCAAATGAGCGAGGGCGAAATGGTCTTCCCTCTCGACCGCGTAATTGTCGTGGTCTCCACGCTGTTTTTCCTCATGGCCATCGGCGTGAATTACCTGCTCATTTCACGGATTTTCGATTCAAAAATCGCGTCGGTCTGCGCCATTCTCATGCTATTTTGTGAGACATTTTGGAATTATTCGCTCAGCGGACTTCCACAGATGCTGATGTTGCTGCTGTTTTCCTGCGCACTTTACTTCGTTTACCGCGCCATCGAAGCCGCCGCTGAAGGTCGCATCGCAATGACTCCCGCGATCATCGCCGGCGTGTTTTTCACGCTCTTGGCACTCACGCATTGGATGACGGTCTGGATCGCACTCGGCTACATCATTTTCGCCGCGATCGCCTTCCGCCCGCGCGGCATCGTGGGTATCTCAGTGCTCGCACTGCTGCTCATCGCATCAATCGGACCGATGCTGAGAAACTACGGAATCACGGACTCAGCCTTCGGCACCGCATTCCTCACCCTCTACAACGGCTTGGGAAATGGCTCGGAAATGTCGGTCATGCGGACCACCAACCTTCAGTCACAACCGCTTGTCCTTGAAGGCTTAATTTCGAAAATCCTGCGCACCACACTGCTTCAGGCCACCGACATCATCCCGTTCCTTGCCGGCATCATCGTCGCGCCACTCTTTTTCATCTCCCTCCTCCACCCCTTCAAACGGGCATCTATCGCCACCTTCCGCTGGGCAATTTTACTCATGTGGGTCACCGCAGCACTCGGCCTCGCCTTTTTTGGAATTTCCAAAGACCCGCTCGACCCCAACCAGATGCACTTGCTCTTCGCGCCTGTGATGATGGCCTACGGCTTGGCATTTCTTTCCATCCTCTGGACACGCCTCGAGTTCGTCGCCTCCACTCCGATCCTGCGCAATGTTCATTTCTTCGCCGTCATCGGGATTTGCGCACTGCCGCTCATCCTTTCGCTCCCGAACCGCGTGAAAATCGGCATGCAATATCGGAACACCGGTGTTCCTCACTGGCCGCCTTACTTCGCACCTGCTTTCAACAGCAAGGAAGGCGGCATCAAGGGCTGGACCAAGGAAAACCAAGTGATTTTCTCCGATCAACCGTGGGCAGTTGCTTGGTATGCGGACCGCATGAGTGTCTGGCTGCCACCGACTCGTGAAGGGTTTGTCGCCATCGAAGAAGCCGCCACGGACCTCCAAACTCCTGTCGCCGGCATCCTCATTTCGCCTCTTTCCCACGGCTCGGCTCCTATCTCTGAGGTGGCGAATCAATACAAGGACTTCACTTTCCTGATTCTCGACGGACGGACCTTTTTCACCAATTACCCCAATGGCGTTTCGCTCTACGACCGGGACCCGAAAATCCAGGATATCGTCAAACGTTACCCCTACCGCCGCCCGCTCTACACCATGGATTTGATTTATTACAGCGACCGGATGATCAGCGCCAACCAAGCGGAGGACTAAAAACCATGGCACGTCGCAAACTCACGGCCGAAGAGGACGGCCTATCGCAAAGCCCTAGCTTCGAGCAGGCGTTGGAAGGCTTGGAATCCATCGTCGAGGCGATGGAACATGAACACCTCCCCTTGGAAGAACTCGTCGCCCACTACGAAAAAGGCACCGCTTATCTCAACCGCTGCGAGGCCATGCTCCAATCCGCCAAAGAGCGCATTCAACTCATCACCCTCCGCAATCAAGCCGAGATTGGGCTGGATGCAGCCGGAAAAAAAGGCGATGCTGCCCCACTCGCTCCGCCAACAAGCGCCCTTGACGATTCTGACGACGACAACGATGACATCCGCCTCTTCTAAGCCCCCCACGCTCGGGCCTCTTCTCTCTCAGATCCGCTCGCCGCATGATGTCAAAAAAGTTGCCGACCATGATCTAGGCGCTCTCGCAGCGGAGATTCGCCAGACTTTGATCGATTCGCTCTCAAAAACCGGCGGACACCTCGGCCCGAACCTCGGCGTGGTGGAACTCAGTCTCGCCCTGCACCGCGTTTTTAACACCCCCGAGGACAAGTTTGTTTTCGACGTCTCACACCAAGGTTACGTCCACAAAATGCTGACGGGCCGTGCGGAACAAATCCACACGATCCGTACCTACCAAGGCCTCAACGGCTTTTTACTGCGTTCGGAATCCCCGCACGACAGCTACGGCGCAGGCCACGCGGGCACTGCTCTTTCCGCCGCACTCGGCATGGCCGCCGCGCGGGATCTCGCTGGCGGGAGCAACCACGTCGTCGCCGTCGCAGGCGATGCGGCTTTCACCTGCGGACCCACGCTTGAAGCCCTCAACAACATCGCGGAAACCACCAAGAAATTCATCGTCGTCCTCAATGATAACGAGTGGTCGATCGACAAAAACGTCGGGGCGATCGCACGCTATTTCAACGCGCTCCAAACCCACTCGACCTACGCGAGCGTGCGCCGCCAAGCTGCGGATTTCGTCGAAAAAGTCGCGGGCAAGGCCGTCCGCACGCTTGCTCACAAGGTGGAGGAAGGCGCAAAAAACCTCCTTTTTGAAAACGTCCTTTTCGAGAAATTCGGCATGCGCTACTTCGGCCCCATCGACGGGCATGACATCGGCCTGCTCATCCGCACCTTTGAGCATCTGAAAACGCTCAACGAACCCGTCGTCCTCCACATCATCACGGAAAAAGGCCGCGGCTATCAACCCGCCCTCGACAATCCGGGGAAATTCCACGGTCTCGGAACCTACAAAATCGAGGATGGCTCCACCGACGCGACCGCAACTCCGACCTGCTCGGACATCTTTGGCCGCGCTGTCACCAATTTCGCCAAAGCGGACCCGAAAATCGTCGCCATCACTGCGGCGATGCCCGGCGGCACCAAGTTGGAAATCTTCAAAAAAGAACTCCCTGACCGCTACTTCGACGTCGGCATCGCCGAGGAACATGCCGCGCTATTTGCCTGTGGCCTCGCCGCCGAGGGATTCCGCCCATTTCTCGCGATTTACTCGACCTTCATGCAGCGCGCCTACGACATGATCATTCATGACATGGCGCTGCAAGGCCTACCCGTCCGCCTTTGCATGGACCGCGGCGGCCTCTCCGGTGACGACGGACCGACCCACCACGGCCTTTTCGACATCGGCTACCTCCGCCACATCCCAGGGATCATCCACATGCAACCCAAGGACGAGGATGAGTTCGTGGACATGCTTTTCACCATGTCGCATTACGATGCCGGCCCATCCGCCATCCGCTACCCGCGCGGCACCATCAAGGGGACGCCCTTGAAACCCAGCCCTGAAATTTTAGAAATCGGCAAAGCGGAAGTCGTCGCCGACGGCACAGACGTCGCGCTGATCGGCCTAGGCTCTCTTTTTGAAATGGCGGAGCGCACCAAAGCGCAGCTCGAAGCACGCGGACTCTCCGTGGCGCTCATCAACCCGCGTTTCATCAAACCGCTGGATGCCAACGTGTTACAAACATACGGGAAAAAGTGTAAAGTCGTCTGCACGTTTGAAGATCACGTGCTCTTCAACGGCTTTGGCGCAGCGGTCATCGAAAACCTTCACGATGCCGGCATCCACACTCCCATCGAGCGGATCGCTTGGCC
>JBEGOB010000007.1:0-9683 GCA_041182265.1 Verrucomicrobiota bacterium
GAAAATTTTCCGCAGGGAGCGCCTGATCCAAAATGGAACGGTACCTCCCTGCGGAATTTTCGGGATTTTACCCCCTACTTTCCGGCAGCTTCCCCCCCGGGAGTTGCCGGAAATCGGTCAAGCGGCGAGATGATCCAGAGGCAGTCGCTGTGACAACCTTAAACGCGACGCGTTCAGAGATCATGGCAGGACAGAGGTGATTCATTTCGGCCGAGAAAATGGTTTTTTGTGTAAACACTTGGGGGACAATTTGGAAGGATGCCAGCGAGGGTTGACAGCGACGAATGAAATGTCGGAGCTTGGGATGATTCAAATTGATAATCCAAGAATCGTGCCTCCGCTTGTGCAAAAAGTGCACATATTTAGTGTTAGGTCGTTGCAAATGGCGTCGAGCGACTCGCCTGAGCTTGAATTGCATGACTGGGGCACTTAGCGTCCACGCAGAATGCTCAACGAAACTTTGATTGATACCCAGCGGATTGATTCCATCGGAGGTATGGAAAATCCGGTGGTTGTCGAAATCCTTGAGCGGTTTGTCGCGGATTTACCTGAGCGTTTGGGGAAATTGGAATTGGCAGTTGCGCGCGAGGATGGGGTGGAATTGCTGGCGATTCTCCATCGTTTGAAGGGTGCTGCGCGGACTTGTGGCTTCGAGAGGCTTGCGCGCGCGTCGGCTGATTGGATGAGCGAGGGCGGGACGGTGGACAGTCCGCTGCACGCGAACCTTGTGGATGCCGTGGATGTCTCGATGCGCGAGGGGGGGCCCTTGTCAGGTTGCTAGGCACCGGTGCCTCGGTCATGGCGACGGGGAAATTTGAGGCCTGATGCAGGGTCCCCGTGCCGCAGCGTCAGAGGCGCTTTGGGTTGCATCCACCATCAAGGCATGGACGCTGCGACACAGGGATTAGGCAGCTCGTGTGACGAGCCGGCTGTCATTTGAGTCTGACGGTTCGTGGCAATGATACGTCGCGCTTCATCAAATGACCCCGCTATTCAATCATGGGGGGTAGGACAAATGTGGGGGTATGCTCAAAATAATTAAAAATAATTTTCGGGCAGTCCTTGATGGGCTAAATGTCCGATTTTTCCCAAAGTTCGGGTTTGAAGCCGGCCCATGTTCGGCTATTTCCGATCAAAAATGGCCTTTTCACTAAATTTCCGTTTTGTGAGAGGAGGGAAAGTGCCTCTTTTTGCGTCATTTGCGGAAGTTTGTCTTTCAGTCCGAGTGCGCGGTAGTCATTTCCGGAAATGTTGAAAAGAGCCTTGAGATCGCCGCCGTGAGATTCCAAGGCCGTTTCGAGTTCCGCGAGCGTGGGAGGAGTTTCGCGGATCGCCTTGGTCTGGTGGGCGATGCCATGCTGGGAAAGCCACTTGAGCGCGTCGCGGCATGAACTGCAGTTTTTGTAGATGTAAATGGTTCGCATGCGTGGAAACTTGCTTGCGCGTAGGCGATGTGCAAGGCTCGGTTCCCGCCGATGAAACTGCACTTGCTCGAACAAATCCGCCGCGAACTGCGGGCGCAACTGGAGCGCTTGTCCAAGGCGGCGCATGAGGCGCATGCCGCCGCGACGGACCCAGGCAGCAAGGCGGAGGGGAAATACGACACACGCAGTTTGGAGGCGTCGTATTTGGCGGCGGGGCAGGCGCGGCAGGTGGATGAACTCGCCGAGTCGGTGCGCATTTTCGATGGGCTCCAACTTGTTGATTTTCAAGTGGATGATGCGATTGACTCGACTGCCTTGGTGGAAGTTGAGTTGCGTGGCGAGCGGGTTTTTTTCCTGTTGGTTCCGACGGCTGGTGGTTTGGTGATTCCGCATGAGGGCGGCGAGGTCACCTTATTGACACCTGAGAGCGCGCTTTATCGGAAATTGTTGGAGATGCGGCTTGGCGAGTCGTTGGATGAGCCGCCGCTCAGGGTGGTGGGTCTGAGTTGACGCAGGATGATTTTTTTCCGGCTCGAATAATTTCAAAGGCTTGGCAGAGTGGGGCGTGGACTTGTTTTCAACACCAAGAACGGCCGAGCAGAAGGCGCTGTCAGTGACGCAGTTGTTGCGGCGTATGAAAAATCTGCTGGAAGTGCAGATTGGCGAAATTTGGGTGGAGGGCGAGGTTTCCAACCTAAAAAAGCAGGCGAGTGGGCACTGGTATTTCTCGTTGAAGGATGCGGGTGCGCAAATTCAGTGTGCGATGTTTGGAGCCAGAAAGCGTGTGGGTGCGGATGACTTGGAGGACGGCGCGAAGGTCCGCGTTTTTGCGGAAGCCAGCGTTTACGAGGCACGGGGCCAGTTGCAAATCATCGTGCAGAAGGCGGAGCGTGCTGGCGCGGGCGATTTGCAGGCAAAGTTCGAGGCGCTGAAGCGGAAGTTGAATGCGGAGGGCTTGTTCGATGCAGACCGGAAGAAGCCGATTCCGAAATTTCCGCGGGTGATTGGGATTGTGACTTCCGGCAGTGGTGCGGCCTTGCAGGATATTTTGAATGTGCTGACGCGGCGTGCGCCGTGGGTGCAGCCGGTTTTGTTTCCGGTGCGTGTCCAAGGCCGCGGCGCGGAGATGGAAATCGCGCAGGCGATTGAAAAGCTGGGGCGGCCTGAGGCATTTGGGTATCCGCGCTGCGATGTGTTGATCGTGGGGCGTGGGGGTGGCTCGATTGAAGATTTGTGGAATTTTAACGAAGAAGTGGTCGCGCGTGCGATTGCGGCGTGTCCCGTGCCGGTGATTTCTGCGGTGGGGCATGAAATTGATTTCACGATTGCGGACTTTGTTGCGGATTTGCGGGCTCCGACGCCGAGCGCTGCTGCGGAACTTGCCGTGGCGGACGGTGCGGAGTTGTTGGCGCGTTTGGATCAAGTCCGGCGGCGCATGGCGCGGATCACACGCGAGCGGATGATGCGTGCGCAGTTGGCGGTGGATGCGCTGAAGCGGGGCGTGTTGCAGCGGGATGGCGAGCGGCTTTTGCGTGAATCCGCGATGCGTTTGGACTCGCTGCGCGGTCAGTTGGAGCAGGTGATGCATGCGCAGTTGGAAGTTTTTACCAAGAGGGTGAACGAGGCGCGTGGGCGTCACCGGGCGAATCATCCGGCGCTGGTGTTGGAGCGGCGGGTGGATATTTTGTCAAATTTGCGCCTGCGCTTGGAGCGAGCGTCCACGGCGCAAGTCGAAAAACGCGCGGATAGGCTGGGGCGCTTGCATGGCATGTTGCGCGCGCTCGGGCCTGAGTCTGCCTTTCAGCGTGGATTCTCGATCGCGCTCGGGCCGGATGGGAAAATTCTGCGGTCTGCGGCAGCACTCACACCGGGGGAAACGATGCGGACGAAGTTCGCGGATGGCGAGGTGCTGAGCGTGGTTGAGAAATCTTTGATGCCTTGAATGAGAGGCGTTTGGGGGGATGAGGGCAATTGACGAGCGCTTGGCGGTTGGCAGGGGAAACCGGCAAGCCCGGCTTGTGCGTTGTCGCTTCTGCCGTAAAACTCGACGCATGATCGGTATGGAATGGAATTTGCGAAAAGTGAAGTTAGCGAATCGAAGCGGGCGAGCGGTCCGGGGTGCGTCATGGGTGATGGCATCTTTGCTGAGCTTGGCGGGAGTTTCCTTGGCTGCAGATGCGGGCCGCTGGGAGGTGCCGCTTGGGGGGAATGCTTATTTAACAGCTTCCGCATCGGGCGCGACGGATCGTGTGGGGCCGGGCGGCATCGGTGAGTGGCAGAGTGAGAGCAGCGTTTTCTCGATTTTCTTTCGGGTGGATCGTGCTGCCTTGCTGGATCTCAGTTTGCGCCTGAAGGGGTCCGGAGCGGAATCCGTGATTCGCGCGAGGGTGGAGGGCAAGTCTTTTGAACAGAAGGTCTCGGGTGGCGCCGTGCATGAAATTGAACTCGGATCTGTCGCTGTAAAAAAGGCGGGATACGTTCGCGTGGACTTGCAAGGAATTCAGAAAGAGGGCGAGGCATTTGCGGAGGTTTCCGACTTGTTGGTTGAGTCTGAGGTGGCTGCGCTGACACTCGACTTTGTCAAAGAAGCGGGCGGAAATCGCTTTTACTGGGGGCGGCGCGGGCCGTCGGTGCATCTTTCTTATGGGCTGCCTGCGGGCAAAAAAATCGAGTATTTCTACAGCGAGGTGACGGTGCCCAAAGACATGGATCCGATCGGCTCGTATTTCATGGCCAATGGATTTGGTGAGGGCTACTTCGGGATGCAGGTGAATGGCCCGGATGAACGACGCATTCTGTTTTCCGTTTGGAGTCCGTTTCACACAGATGACCCAAATTCGATTCCTGAGGAGGAGCGCGTGCAGGTGCTGGCCAAGGGCCCGGGCGTGCGCGTGGGTGAGTTCGGCAACGAGGGGTCGGGTGGACAGAGCTTTTTCACATTTCCTTGGAAAGCTGGGGCGACTTACCGGTTCTTGAATCGGGCGCGTCCTGACGGCCAAGGAGCCACCATTTACACCGCTTGGTTTTCTCCTCCGGAAACTGGAAAATGGTCGTTGATTGCAAGTTTCCGTCGTCCGAAGACTGACAAGTATCTGACCGGCGTGCACTCGTTTTTAGAGAATTTCCAAGATCGAAATGGTCATCAAGGGCGGATGGCTTATTATGAAAATCAGTGGGTTATGGATACCGAAGGGAAATGGCATGAGTTGACGGAAGCGAAATTCACCGGCGATGATATCGCCCAGCGCGGGTATCGGCTCGATTACGCTGGGGGTGCCGTGAAGGAGCGCTTTTTCATGCGCAATGGAGGATTTTTTGCCGATACGGTGAAGCTTGGAAGTCCGCTCAAGCGTGCCTCGACGCGGGCGAAGCGACCGAAGATTGAGCTGGACGCTTTGGAGGCTGCAAAATGATGATTGGCGTGAGGGCAAAGGCGATTCTACAACAACCCAGCTGAATGAAACCAACAGAAAATAAGATGAAGGGATATGCGATGGGCTGCATGCTTGCATGCACAGGAATGGCAGTGGCGGTTCCAGAGGGTTGGCAGATCCGTGTTTTTGCGTCGCCACCCGAAGTCGATTACCCGACTTCGGTGAGTGCTGCGGCGAATGGAGATCTTTATGTTTCCTCGGATCCTAACGGTTCTTTGGGAAAAGATCCGAAGTTTGGGCGCATTGTGCGTGTGACGGATTCGGACGGGGATGGTAAGGCAGACAAATTTCAAGACTTCGTGCCGCATGTGAAAAGTCCGCGCGGTGGTCACTTCGTGGGAGGCACCCATTATCTCATCCATCCGCCGTATTTGACCTCCTACCGGGACACCAATGGAGATGGTGTTGCAGACGAGGAAAAGTTGCTCGTCGAGGGTTTTGGTTGGGGCATCGAGCATCCACGGGGTGCGGACCACACGACCAATGGCGTGCGGATGGGCATCGATGGTTGGCTCTATGTGTCGGTGGGTGACTTCGGCATGCCGAATGCGAAGGGAGCGGACGGAACCCGATACACCTTGCAGGGTGGGGGAGTCGTCCGCGTGCGTCCGGATGGCTCTGAAATGGAGCCGTATTCCGTGATGGTGCGTAACATCGTTGATACGGCGATTTCTCCAACGCTGGATTTGTTTTCCCGAGACAATACCAATGATGGCAAAGGCTGGAACACGCGTTTCCATCACTTCACACCGATGGGTGATCACGGTTATCCGCGGCTCTATCAGGCGTTCAAGGACGAGATCATTTCGCCGCTTGCCGACTACGGTGGCGGTTCGGGAACTGGGGCGTTGTATCTCAGTGAACCAGGTTTTCCCGAGGGCTATAGCAACCAAGTTTATACGACTGACTGGACAACGGGGAAGGTGCACCGCCACCCGATGGAAGCATCCGAGGCAACCTTCAAGACGGGGCAGGATACCTTCCACGAGCTGCCGCGTGCGATCGACATGGATGTTGACGGCTCCTCGCGCATCTACCTAGCAGACTGGCGCAATGGGGGCTACAGTTACGATGCGAGTAAAAAAGTCGGATTGATTCACCAAGTTTTGCCACCGGGTTGGAAAGCGCGTGCATTTCCTGACTTGAAGAAAATGTCGGATGCCGAGCTCGCCAAGCAGATTGGATCGGACAGCGCGGTGATGCGGTTGGAGGCGCAGCGAGAAATTCTCAGTCGCGGGACGAAGAAAGTTTTCGCCGATGTTCTCTTCGCGTTGGCGAAGGATTCATCCGCGCATCTGCATGCACGCGTTGCGGCGATTTTCACCTTTAAGCAGCTCTATGGCTCTTCAAGCAAGAACGCCTTGGTGGAGCTCGCTGCAGATGCGAGTGTCCGTGAGTTTGCCCTGCGTGCGCTGGCGGATCGGAAAAGCGAGGTGAAGAATGTTCCGATCGAGCCTTTTGTGAACGCGCTTCAGGACCCGAATCCTCGGGTGCGCTTGCAAGCGCTCAACGGTCTTGCACGCATCGGCGCGGTGCAAGCGGCACCTGCCATTCTAGCAGCATCTGCTGCATGGGACATGGCGCTTTCCGGCACGGGCAAGGAAGATCCTCAGATCGTCCCGCACACCGGGATCAAGGCTTTGGTGAGTTTGAAGGCTTCCGCAGCTTGCCTAGCCGCGCTTGAAATGCCGGCTCAGCGCAAAGTCGCCCTGCGCGCCTTGCAGGAAATGTCGGACCCTCAAGCTGTGGATGGATTGATTTCCGTGGCGAATCGGACAGACGATCCCGAATTGCTTGAAGGTGTTCTTGCAGCTCTTGCCCGTCTCTATCATCAGGAAAAAACGTGGGATCTGAAGGACTGGTGGAACACTCGGCCTGATGACCGCGGCCCGTATTACGCTCCGGTCGAGTGGGAGCCGACAACTCGAATCCGCAGCACGCTTGAGGCGAAATTTACGAAAATCCCCGAAAGTCGTCGCTCGGATTTCCTTGCGCTTCTTGCCCGCAATCGCGTGCCGGTGAGTCAGCTCAAGCTCAGTCATAACGATCCCCTCATGCTGGCTCTATCCATGGAGGTTCCAGATGACACTGCACTGATTCTTCTGATGGATGTGGCCAAAGACAAATCACGTCCTTGGGAGAAGCGCTTGGAGGCCTACGCCGCCATTCGCAAAGCGAAGTTGGATCGCCAGACGTTTGCGCGGGTTAAAGTGCTCGGTGCATGGCTGGATCAAAACGCGCATGCCGACGTTGCGCTGCATGTTGCGGATTTTGTGAACGAGACCGGTCGTGGTGACGAGGTTGCCCGCCTCATCCAGATCGGTAAGGGAGGGTCCGACTCCGAGAGTCGCGCGGCCTGGCAGGCATTGCTCACCGTGCTCAACAGCCCATTGTCCAAGGACGCGCCCAAGCAAGAAGTGCGCAAGCGCATCGCGGAGAACCCCTTGGAAGTCGGATTTTTCCTCGCCATCACGGATTTGAAAGCGGGTGGCTTTGAAAAGCAGATCGAAGCGGGAATCAAAAGCGATAACGAAAAGACCATTCACGCAGCGGAAGCGGCCAAGAAGGCCTCTTCTGCATCCAGCCAATCCGGTTTGAAAGTTGCGGCGATGAAGCCGGAGGAAGCAACCAAGCATGCCATGGAAAACAAGGGCGATGTGTCAGTCGGTGAGCGTTTGTATATCTCACAAGGCTGCATCGCCTGCCATGCCATTGATGCTTCTGCGGTGCAAAAGGGACCTTACCTCGGTGCTGCCGGTGCGAAATTCCAGAGAGACTATTTGATCGAGTCGATCCTCGCGCCCAATGCCGTCGTGGCACAAGGCTTCCAGAGTGCGCTGTTCCAGATGAATGACGGCAGCAGCAAGATGGGCTTTGTCACCAAGGAGGAAGACGGAGTGGTCGAGTTGCGCGACATCGCCGGGCAAGTGTCGCAGATCAAGCGCGCCGATGTGAAGGCTGAGCAGCATTTGCCGCAGTCGATGATGCCAGCCGGGCTGGGAGGTTCTCTATCCATTGAAGATTTCACCTCACTCATCGAGTATCTAGTTTCTCTGAAGTCCGTTGGCGGCTAAACCCTTCTTTTTATGAAAACATCCAAAACCCAGATTTTTACACTATTGATCGCCGGAGGACTGAGTGCTCTTGCGGCGGCGCAGAGCACTCATGGCAAGCCTCTCAAGGCATTGCTTATCACCGGCGGTTGCTGTCATGATTACAAGACGCAGAAAGACATTCTAAAAGAAGGGATCGAGTCACGGGCAAACATCATTGTGGATCAAATCCACACCGACAACGGCAGTACATCTCCGGATCTTCCCATCTATAACAATCCTGATTATGCTGCTGGCTACGACGTGGTGATTCATGATGAGTGTGCCGCCGGAATCAGCAGTGAATCCGCCATCAAAGACGTTCTTGCGCCTCATCGTGATGGGATTCCGGGCGTGAATCTTCACTGCGCCATGCATTCCTATCGACTCGAAGGTTTCAACCAGAAGATCGAAAAGCCCGGGAAGCCGGTCACTCTCTGGTTTGAGTATCTGGGTTTGCAATCGACCGGGCATGGTCCGCAAAAACCGATTGAAATCAAATACACGGACAAAAAGCATCCTGTGACGATGGGGCTTGAAGATTGGACCACCGGCAACGAGGAGCTTTATAACAATTTGTATGTTTTCAAAACCGCGCATGTGCTCGCATCCGGAACTCAGGATGGCAAGGAAGCCGTGGTGACTTGGACGAATGACTACAAGGGCACTCGTGTGTTCAATACGACCATCGGGCACAACAATCAGACGATCGCGGATTCGCGCTATCTCGACCTCGTGACGCGTGGCTTGCTTTGGGCGACTGGCAAGCTTGACGATCAAGGCCGCGTGGTGCGCGGGTATGGCCGTCGGAAGCCGTGATGCGCTCGCGCGTGGATGGACGGCATCCGCGGATGATCACACAATCAGGAATCGAGAACCGTCACCGTGAAGAGTGATCTTTGGAGAATTTTCGGTGGCGTTCCCGATCCGCGCAGTTCAGCCTACAACTCCCGCGGATTGGCCCAAAATACTCGGCCATGCTCGTCCTCGTCGGGATGCGCTTGATTTCTCAGCGTAAAATCGGAGTTGAGCGGCAGGTGGGTTCGGCCCGCACCCGCATGCGATGCGCAGGAGCTTGCTAGCCAGCTTTTGGTCCGCTTGGTCCCGTTCCAAGCGCAGGCCTCGGAGCAGGATTTCCGCGTCACGGACGCGTTCGTGGGCTTGTTGCGCCGCACCGACGTCGGCTTCGAGCTCCTGGCAGTCGATCCCAGCAAAGCGTTCCTGCTCTGGAGCTTGATGTTTCCAAACACTGAGAAAATGTTCGCCGCGTTCGAGGATGTGGATGCCACGTAATTTTTCCATGTTCTTTGTCGGGGGTGTCCGTTCATCGCATGCATGCTAAAATAATCAAGGCCGCATGCGTCCGGCTCGAATTTCCGCGACTGTTTGACGACGAATTGTCGCTCTTATGACCTATCCGGCGGCCATAAATTCGATCCCATCGCATCGGGCTCGAATTTCCGGGCCCGCGATAAGATATCCGCGATCAAGAAATTCGAGCCCATCGCATCGGGCACGAATTTCCGAGGCTGCGATAAGATATCCGTGATCAAAGAATTCGATCCCCTCGCATCGGGCTCGAATTTCCGAGGCTGCGATAAGATATCCGCGATCAAGAAATTCGAGCCCATCGCGTCGGGCACGAATTTCCGGGTCCACGATAAGATATCCGCGATCCGGAAATTCGATCCCAAGGCATCGGGATCGAATTAATTCTTGTCGGATAGGATGTA
>JBEGOB010000008.1:0-5088 GCA_041182265.1 Verrucomicrobiota bacterium
CCCGCCTCGTATCCCGCCGCCAACGTGGGCGAGTGGCGCATCGTTTGGAAACTCCCTCGCAGCTCCGGCACCTTCAATTTCGAACGCGCTTACATCGATGAACTCCGCAACTGGGAAATGCCTTCGTATGCGGACTATCAGAATGCATCGCCCACCGGCATCGCTGAAATCGTAAAACTCAACACCGGCGTCATGGCTGGAAAATACGATGGCAAGTATTCTTATGCCGCACGCTACTACGACATCGGCACCTGGGGCCATGCCAGCCATCTCTCGAAAAAAGGCGTTTGGTTCGTCCTCGGCGGCCACGATTATTTCAACGACGGACCCACCCATCAGGACCTAACATCATCTGAGAGTTATATCCTAATGCACTTCGGCCGCAATCACTATGGCGGATCAGGAACGAACGTCGCCGCAGGCGAGGCCTGGCGGAAATTATACGGCCCATTCCTCCTCTATTGCAACCAATCGAACGCCGCCAACCTTGCTGGCGACGCACTCTGGGCGGATGCGAAAGCCCAAGTGGCAGCGGAGAAATCCGCGTGGCCCTACTCGTGGCTCGTCCACCCTGAGCATCCCGCACCCGCCGCACGCGGCACCGTCACAGGACGCTTGCGCATCCAAGATGCTCTCAAGCCTTCACTTTCCGGCGCGCATGCCATGGTCGGCCTCGCCGCTCCCGCAGAAACCCACGGCAACTGGCAACAACAAGGCAAAGGCTATCAATACTGGGTCAAAACAGACGCTAACGGAAATTTCACGATCCCCGCTGTCCGTCCCGGAAACTATACGCTCTTTGCTTTCACTGATGGCGCCGTCGGTGAATTTTCCAAAACCAACATCTCGGTCACTTCCGGCGGCACCCATGCCCACGGTGACATCCCATGGAACATCACCCACCCCGGCACATCCATCGCCTGGGAAATCGGAACCCCAGACCGCACGGCCAAGGAATTCAAACACGGAAACGATTATTTCACGCCCTATCTTTGGGATATTTACACTCAGGAACTTCCGAATCCACTCGTTTACAACGTCGGCTCAAGCACACCCGCCACGGATTGGAATTACGTCCATAGCAATTACAAAGGAGCCCTGCCCGGCACAACCACCGCTTGGAACTGGGATGTAAATTTCAATCTTCCCACCGTGCCGCGCTCGGGCAATGCCACACTAACAGTCGCTTTCGCCAGCGCCAACTACCCCCGACTCTTCCTCTATCTAAACGGAGAAACCTCAGCATTCACCCGCCTCTCACCCACCATCAGCGGCGGCAATGCTCTCCTCCGCCAAGGCATCCACGCCAAGTATTCGTCCATCGATGTCTCGATTCCTGTCTCCCGCCTCCGCCAAGGCTCCAACACGTTCCGCTTCTCTTTCACGGGCGATTCCGGATATTCCAGTCACGTGATGTATGATTATCTCCGGCTGGAATTGCCGGATTTCCCACCACTTCCACCCGACTCAGGACGCTCGATCATCTGGGCCGGCGGCAACACAACAAGCGCTAGCACATGGGACCTCGGTGCCACCCAAGCTTTCCGACTCAATGCCTCTCCCACCGCTTTTGGCGATGGCGATGCCGCAGTCTTCGACTCAAGCGGCTCCAACGCACATCCCATCAACCTAACCGGCAGCCTGCAACCAAACTCCGTCACTTTCAGTGGCACGAAAAACTACACTCTAGCCGGAAGCGGCGAACTCTCAGGGCCGATGTCACTCACCAAGTCGGACAGTTCCACACTCACGATCAGCCAAGCCAACACTTACTCAGGACTCACTTCGATCCGTGGCGGTGTGATTTCTCTCGCCAATGATATCGCGAATTCCAACGGCTTAGGCACCAGCGACATCGTCCTTGAAAACGCTTCTCTAAAAATGTTTTCCAACGGTGCTACGGCTTCCAGCGCCTCCTCCTTCTGGAACATCGACGTCCCGGGCGGATCCGCCGGAACCTTGGAGGCCGACGCCCGCTGCGAACTCCGTGGCAAGCTAAGCGGCAGCGGAACCTTCCATTTCCTCCTCCCATCCGGCTCAGTCCGCTCTTCCATCTTCGGAGATTGGTCGGCCTTTTCCGGCACCATCGAAGCTAGACCTCTATCAGGCAGCGCGGATTTCCGCATCGCCGCAGACTACGCTTGGCCCGGCGTCCCAGCAGCCGCACTTTCTCTCGGCAATCAGATCACAGCCTACTGGGCGGGAAATCTCAACTCGGGAACTGGCAGCTTCGTAAAAATCGGCGAACTCTCGGGAACGGCCTCGTCAACGCTGAAAGGCGGAAACATCGGCGGACGCGAATTGACCTATCAAATCGGCGCTCGCGGCGGAAATACCACATTCGCCGGCAACATCGCAGAGCAAGCCAATGGCACCACTCACCTGGTTAAACAAGGCCTCGGCACTTGGACGCTCTCCGGCAACGCCAGCATTCTTGGCAACCTAACTGTCGAAGCCGGCACGCTCGCTCTCAACGGCATTTTCACCCAAACCACGGCCAGAAGCACAAACGTCAACGACGCCGCAAGCCTCGCACTCAACGGCACTCTGAACTCTGAAACACTGCTGATCTCAAACGGCGGAACTCTCACCGGGACAGGCACGCTCAATGGCAATTTGATCAACAACGGCCTCACGGAAATCAATGCCGGAACCTTCAATCTCCAAGGAAATCTAACGAACTCAGGCTACCTTCGCGTCAAGTCTCCCGCCAATCTAGCAATCACCGGAAGTTTTACGAACACCGGCACTCTCAATCTCATCGGCTCCTCGCAAAGCATCCCCACCGGAACTCTGAATTCCGGACTGATCCTCACGGACCGCGCACCCACCACGCTTCACTGGACGGGCAACAACGGCCCCACATGGGATCTCCACACTCAAGTGAACTGGCTCCAAGCCGACTCTCAAGCCGCAGTTTTCTTCTCCGGCGACTCGGTGATTTTTGACGACAACGCCAGCACACCGGAAGTCGAGCTGGCGGGAACTTTGATCCCCAGTTCAACCACAATTTCCACCGATCGCGAATTTTCATTCAGCGGCGGCGCTCTCGCCGGTTCGGGGAATTTGCTGAAATCCGGCAGCGGCGCGCTAAATATTTCATCCGCCCTCGAACTGACAGGCCATGTCATCGCTTCCGCCGGTGCCCTCAATCTATCATCCCCAGCGGCATGGCCATCCTCTGCCGCACGCGTGGAAGTTAGATCCGGCGCGACGCTCGGTGTGCGTGCCATTCCCGG
Organism: Verrucomicrobiota bacterium; assembly: GCA_041182265.1. Classification (GTDB taxonomy): domain Bacteria; phylum Verrucomicrobiota; class Verrucomicrobiia; order Verrucomicrobiales; family Akkermansiaceae; genus Luteolibacter. The sequence continues at coordinate 3,240 of JBEGOB010000008.1, forward strand.
TGGTCCCACCGTCGGTCTCGCACAGTCTCTCTCCGGCAATGGCACGGTCGATGGCGATCTAACGGTGAACGGAATTCACGACCCTCAATCTGGCTCTCAGATCACTGGAGCACTTTCCTACTCAGATTCAGCCACAGTTTTATGGTCATTGGCCTCTCATTCCGTGGCGTCAGGTGATTTTGACAGCGTCAGCGCCACAGCCATCAACATCACCTCAGGCGCAACACTGGATTTGGTTTTCAACACCCCGGAAACTTCGGTCAACTTTTCGCACGCTTTCTGGACCACTCCACGCTCGTGGACCATCGTCAGCGCCACCACCACGCGCACGGGCATTTTCACGCTCGGAAATCCAAGCTCGGACTCGGCCGGAAATGCCCCCGCAAGCTATGGTGTCTTTTCTATCAATAGCTCCGGAACCTCACTCACCCTGAACTGGAACCCGATCCCGATGGTCGCCCGCTGGCGCGGCACGACCCATGCCGACTGGAATCTCACAACCGCAAATTGGGATAAAAACGGAACCCTCGGCACCTATCAGGACGGCATCGCCACTGTCTTCGACGATGGCACGGCGGTCACTTCCATTCAAGTCACGGAATCGGTCAATCCCGGCTCGCTTGTTTTCGACGCCAGTTCATCCTATCAAGTCGGCGGCACCGCTGCCATCGGCGGCCCAACTTCTCTCGCGAAAAGAGGAACGGGCACACTCACGCTCACTTCGGCGAACTCCTTCACCGGCGGAACCGATCTCGATGCCGGAAATCTAACGATAACCCACGCGTCGGCTCTTGGAACTGGGCCGATCACGCTCTCCGGTGGGCAATGGGACACTGGCGCGCTCGCGCCAAGCAATTCGGTCGTGGTCACCGGCGACTCCACCATCGGCGGCGGCAGCAGCAATGGATCGCACGGAATCAAGGCCATCTCCGGAACCGGAACGCTCAGTCTGCTTGCCAGCAATGTCTTTGATCTGGAAGGCTCATTGGCATCCTTCAGCGGCACGGTGATTTTAAGCGGACCCGGCAGTTTCCGCTTCTTCGGCAGCAATGGTTCATCCACCGCGGACTTCGACCTCGGAAATCGCGCTCTCGCAGCAAGGAACATTGGAACCTATCACCTCGGCTCAATGACTGGCTCACTCGGCTCGTCGCTTTCCATCACAAGCTACACCGGTGCCGCCACCTTCAGCATCGGTGGAAACAACGCTTCCACCACCTTCGCTGGCAACATCGTCAATGGTGCAGGAACCACCGCCCTCACCAAAGTCGGAACTGGAACCCTAACGCTAGCAGGCACTTCAACCCACACCGGTGCCACGCTGGTTTCTGCCGGAACCTTGAAAATCACCGGCTCTCTCAGCAGCTCGGCGTTGACGGTAAACTCAAACGCGACCCTTGAATCCGCTGGCTCGCTTGCTCCCGCATCCCTAACACTTCAAGCCTCAGCAAACTTGGTGCATGCCGTCGGCCCCACGACGCAGCCGATCCAAGTCAGCGGCAATGTGTCACTCGCCGGAACTCTCGAGGTCCGACTTTCCGCAGGCACGAAATTCGGTCGATTTCCCATCATCATCCATGGCGGCACTCGCACTGGCGCTCTCGCCCTAACTGGCCTGCCTCCTGGTGTCCAAGGGCATTTGTCCACACCCCCAGGACAACTTGTCCTGCATCTTGATGATCTCGATGAAGATGGCCTCCCCGACTCGTGGGAGCAATTCCACTTCGGAAACCTCGCGCAATCCCCAAGCGCCGACCCTGATGGCGATGGCTCAAGCAACCTGATCGAGGCAAGGCTTAACCTGAACCCGCGCGATTCGACCAGCGCCTTCACCGCCCGGTATGCGGGA
>JBEGOB010000009.1:0-21378 GCA_041182265.1 Verrucomicrobiota bacterium
ATTGACACCTTCGAGGTAGAGAGCGGCCGTGCGGTCCTCGGTGCTGGCGTAGCGGAAGGTGAAGGCGGCGGTGGTCTCGGAGGGGGAATTGATTTTCCAACGGATCGAGGCACCGGCCGCGTCGGTGGTGTCGGAGTAGCCGGTGCCGGTGTGGCCGGGTTCGGTGGCCGCGATCACACCGTCCACGCCGAGGAAGCCGTTTTCGTTTTCCTGAATGACGATCCCGTGAGTGAAGGCGGTGGGGGCGACGACGATGTTGTCGAAATGGACCGTGGTCGAACGGGTGGCGTTGGCGCGATACTCGATGGTGTTGGCGCCGGCCTGGAGCGTGACGTTTTGCTGAAGGACGGCCCAGTCGCTGAGCGTGGGGGTGCCGGTGAAGGTGGGCGTGGTGACCAGGGTGCCGTTCACGTAGAGAGCGATGGAATCGATGTTAGGTCCGACGAAGGAATAGCGGGTCTTGAGCCGGTAGGCACCGGCGGCGGGCACGGTGACGGTGTCGCGCATGGCGGAGGTGGCGACGCTGCCGAAGCGGAGGTAGCCCTGGCCGGTGTAGTTGCGGACGGTGCCGGTGTTGCCGCCTTTGGTGATGCCGTTGATGTTTTTGTAGTCGAAACACTCGGCCTCGTATTGGAGGGGGCCGACGTAGGTGGAGGGCTCAGCCGGGGCGACGACGGAGGCGGGGGTGTAGTTGGTGAGGCGACCGGTGGCGCTGCCGGAGCAATTGACGGTGATGTCGAGCGCGCCGTTGTGTTGGATAGTTAGAGTTAGAACGCCGCCCGACCAGGTTTTGGTCACCGTGCTGGCCTGGTGATTGCCGCGATCGACGAAGGACCAAGTGGGTTCGGCGGTGGCACCGTGGATCGCGATGGTGTCGGTCTTGAGACCGGTATCGAGAACGTTGTCGTGGTTGTTCAGGTAGAAGGTCACGCGGTCGGTGGTTTCCTTCACCACGCCCGCGGTGTATTGGGAGAGGATGAGCTCCATGCGCTCGCAGGTGTTGTATTTGAAGGGGATGGAGCCGCTGGCGGTTTGGCCGGTTTTAAACGGGTTGTAGATGACCCAGCCGTTTTCGTGGCGGCCGGCGTAAATGTCGCCGGTGTATTCCTGCGGGAAGAGGCTGTCGAACTCGGCAACCTTGTCGGCGATGGTGGGCCAGCGGGTGGCGTAGGCGGAGTGGTTGACTTTTACTGGAAACGACTGGGCGTCGGCGTCGTCGAGCTGATAGACAGAGGGGATGGTCGGGTAGCGGCCGGTTTTCTTGAAGAAGGATTTGTTGAACCTCAGGTTGCCATCCATGCGGTAGAGCCCCTCGAAAAGTGTCTCGGCCGAGCTGTATTGGGCGTCGGAGGTGCCGGAGGTGACGTTGTTGATGGCGACGACCTTGGTGCGGTCGATGACCTCGCGGCGGTTGGGGATGCGCACGGTGCCGTCGAGCACCTTGCGGAAGAGGTCCACGCTGACGTTGTCGAACTGGGGAAAGGTTTCCCAGCGGCGCATGGAGTAGCCGTCGGTGGTGGTGCCGGCGCTGATTTCGCGGAAGCACTGGGTCCAGATGAGCTCGGGGCCGTCGATGACGGTCTGGCCGGTGAGCATGACGTGCTCAAGAAAGGGCGCGCCCTGGGTGGCCATGGTGAAGTTTTCGTGGGCGCCGGTGGCGTCCGTCCAGCCGGTGTCGTCGTAGCGGATGCCGTACTGGCCGGAGTGGCCGGAGAGGTAGGCGCCGAGGCAGAGGCTCTCCATGTCGTTTTGATAGGACTGCGTGGTGTGTTTTTCGCAGAGGATGTAGTTTTCCGTGAAGTTCCGGCAGGCGGCGGCGAAGGCCGGGACGCGCTTGAGCATGGCGATGGGATTGATGCTGGGGCTAAATCGGGTGCCGCACCAACTGACCACGAGGTAGCCGTCGTGGCGCTTGCTCAACGCGAGCAGATTCGCGAGATGGTTCATCCGATCGGTCCATTTTGCGGAAAGCGGATCGGTGCTGCTGTCATAGCCCCAGAATTGCTCGCAGTAGTTGAACCCGATCATGTTGGGGTAGTCGCGGTAGAACTCCTCGTAAACCGAGAGGTCGAAATCGGAAAACTGGCTGAAGCCGCCGCTGGAGGGCTGGACCATGGCCCACATCTTGTTTTGGGCGCAGGCGCGCAGCCAGGATTTGGCGACCTCGTAGCCGTATTCGGCGACCTGGAACTGGCCGGTCGCCTCGTCATGGCTGATGGACAGCGAGATGTTCATCACCACGAAGGGCCGGATGTCGGCGGGGATGAGGTCGATGATTTTTTGCGGGTCGGCGTAGTTCCAGGTGTCGATGTGGATGAGCCACATCGGCTGCTGCGGGGAGATCGGGCGGCGCAGGGGAGCCGCGTCCACGCTCGGGAGCAGGCACATGACGAAGGCTAGAATTGACGCCAGATAGAACCTGGCCTTGCTCTGATTTAGTGGAATCTGTGACTGCATGGTCATGGGAGTTAGAGTGGGCGATTCGGCTTCAGCATCAGCCGCTTGGGTTTGACCCACGACTTATCCGCGACACTCGGCGACGAGTGGCGAATGTATCATTTGCCAGGATGCCAAAGGTGAAGCTCGAAACCATAACGAGCGACCGGTGATGTCTTGGATCGTGCCCAAGGTGAAATCAGATAGGGAAGCAATCAAGCTTCCTGTGCTGATGGGTTATGCCTGCGATGGCGGGAGCAATGCAGACCGTGAGGAACTTGATGAGATCGTGTTTTTTGAGTTTCATGGGTTTGGGCGGTTAGTCAACATGCTCTGCGGCGTCTGGATGGGATGAAGGTCACCGCGGAAAAACCCATGAATCCGCGGCGACCTTTCTCTTTCCCATGAAATCGAGTCTATCTGCGACGGCGCAACAAGACGAGCATACCCAGCCCGCCAAGCAGGGCGGCAGCGGGTTCCGGAATGGCGGCGATCGTCACCGTGAGGCTTCCTTCGTCGAAGTAGGCTTTGTTGCCATCGAGTCGGGTGAAGGCGTTGTCGATGCCATAGTGGGCGAGGTTTGCTGAGTTGAGGGTGAAATCGCCGTCGATTAGCGTGTAGGTTCCGATGGCAGCGCTTTGGACATTGAAGCCAAGCAGGTTGTTGAAGTCGAAACCATCAAACGAGAGCGTCGCCGTATCACGAAGGCTGAGGATGCCGAATGAAAGATCGAGTATCGCACCGGAAGCGAAGTGCAGGTTGCCGCCGATGATACCACTGGCATCTCCCGCGCCGATGGTTGCATTGGCTGAAACTGATACGTTAGAATTTCCTACCTCACCGCTGATGAAGAGGGTGCCGGCGGAAATGTTGGTTGTGCCCGAGTAGTTGTTGAGGCCGGCGAGTGTGAGCGAGCCTGCTCCGTTCTTGGACACGGACACGGCGGAGGTGCCGTCATTGATCGCGCCATTCACCATGGTGTTTCCAGCACCGCCGAAATTGAAGGTGCGGCCGCTACCGAGGGAGGTGCTCATGTTTCCGGCGATGGTCAAAGCACCGGAGGAGGAGATGACGTTTGTGATCAAACCGCCGACGTTGCCGAAGTTGATGTTGCCATTCAACGTGTTGTTGCCCGTGCTTTCGATCGCTCCTGCGCTGTTGCTGGGATTCGAGTTCGTTTCGCCGCGGGTGGTGATCGAGTTGTTGAGCGTAGTGCCACCGGTAACCTGGAGTTTGCCGCCATTGTTGACTGTGCCGGAGCCGAGGGCACCGCTGGCAGAGGCAACGAGCGTTCCGGAACTGATCTGGGTGGTGCCGCTGTAGGTGTTGGCGGTGTTCAGCGTGAGTGTTCCACCACCGCTTTGGATCACGCCGCCGGAGCCGGCCACGATGGTGCCGAAATCGGTTCCCTGAGTGACCGCGTTGCTGCGGTTGACCGCGAAGGTGCCATTATTGGTGATCGAGCTGCTGGCGGATAAGGAACCGGTGGTCGAGCCGCCGCCGAGTTGCAGGGTGCCGGTGCTGATCGTGGTGGCACCGCTGTAGGTGTTTTCCCCTGTGAGGATTTGGGTGCCTGCTCCGGTTTTTGTCACCGCGACGTTGGCTCCGCCGCCGATGCCGCCGCCGAAGGTCTGCGTTCCCGACGCAAAGTTGAGCGTCAGCGTTTGAGCCGTGCCGGAGTTGGTCGCCGATCCATTGGTGCCCGAAAGGCCAGCAATCGATGATGCGGTTCCATCCAGATCCCACGCCGCATTGTTCTGCAGCGTCACCAGACCCGCAGTGCTGATGGCGGCCTTCAAGGTGTTACCGCCGGTGACAGTCACAGCACCGGCACCGCTCATGACCGCTTTGTTGACGTTGTTAAAATTACTGTTTCCAAGCGTAATGTTGCCGACGCTGACATCAAAGGTCGCCGCCCCAGTGAGTTCGACCGTGTTGTTGTAATCGAGCAATGAGATGCCTGCGGCATTTCCGCTTTTGAGGGTGCCGCCGTTGAACACGATGTTGGTCGCCGCTGTGGCTGCTCCTCCCGGGGCCGCCCCGGCGGCTCCAAAGATATTTCCGGTAGATTCAAAAATTCCGCCCTGCAGGGTAAAATTACGGGATTGCGTGCTGCCACCCGTAAACGCGATGCCGCTGGCTTTCACCGTTCCAGACGAGTTGATCGTGATCGCGGTACCAGTCCCACCGGTAATTTCGTAGGAGCCTCCACCGGAATTGACACCGGTGACCGTAATCAAACCACCGTTGACTCGCGTCGTGCCGGTGTAGCTGTTGTTCCCGGCAAGCGTCCAAGAACCGACGTTACCAGCGACTCCCAAGGCCGTTGCTGCACCGTTGCTGATATCCCCAAAGATCGTCCCACTGTTCGTGTTTCCGCGCATTGTTAGCATATAGCTGCCGCTCGCGTTTCCGCTGATGTTGCCGTTGACGAGAAGATTGGAGTTGGACTGATTGTTAAAGTAGGCAGCTCCCTGCAACAGGATCGGAGCATTGAAGGTTTGATTCGCGGCTGTGCCGGTACCATTCATATAGATGTTGGCGTCACTGCTGTTGGCGGTCGTACCGTTCACAGTGAACAGCAAGGCGTTGCCGCCATTTGCTCCAGAATCTCCGAATGTAAAGGCCGACGGGCTGGCGCCGGTAATCGCGATTTTGCCGATGTTCAGCGGAGACGCGTTTCCAGCCGTGGAATTGATCGAAATCGTGGTTTGGCTGCTGGTGGTGAAGGTCGCCAAGTCCGTATTATTCGTGGTGCCAATCGCGCCGGGGAAAGTGCCTGCTCCCGTGCTCCAGTTGGCCTCAGCTCCAGCCGCCTCCCAGATTCCGTTAGTCGGTGTTGCGTTCCAGGTTGCGCTTGCCGCCTGAGAGGTGTCCACTTGGAGAATGGCTCCCACACCCGCGAAGGTGATGGCAAATGATAGGGATTTCCGAAATGCGGTGGCACGGCGGAGGCCGAGGGGTCTTGGCTTCATCTTTGGATTTGATATGGGTTTGGAATTGATACAGGAAAGGTGGGGGGGAACGTTTTGTAGGGTGCAGCATCATCGCCGGGCCGTCTCATGAGAACGACCCGGCGATGAAGGTTGTATTAGTTCGGTGTCACAACGAGGCGGACGAACCACTTGCCTTGGCCCGTGGGCAGCGTGTCGGTGAGCGTGCTGTCGGTGTTGGTCGTGAGACCGCCGACGGACACATCCGTCCAAGTCACGAGATTCTCGGAGGTTTGCACGACAAACTGCGTGCCATAGGCAGAAGCGGGGATGTTTCCGCCATTGGTCCAAGTGACGGCACCGCCGACAATGCTAGGAAGTGTGATGCTTCCGGTGTTGTTCATAAAGTAGGCGATCCCGTTCTGGACGTCGTCGCTGTTGAAATCCTCGCCTGCGGCCTGCCCCCCGACATTTGAGTTCCATGAGCTGTATCCACCCGCAACCCCGTTGATGACGGTGATCACGCCGGTTCCGCTGAAGTAGGTGTTGTTTTGGTTAGTCGCCGAGGAACTGGAAGAGCCCCAGGTTCCCGAGATCTGTTGGGAGTCACCGAAGAAGAGGGTGCCCACGGTCTCGTTACCCGTTGGCGCGACCTTGCCGCCGTCGATGACGAGCTTGCCGGTGTCAACGATGGAGCTGTCGCCATCAAGGACCAACACGCCGCCGAGAACCGTGGTATCTCCGGTGTAGCTGTTGCTCCCCGAGAGAGTCCAGGTGCCGGTGCCGTGCTTGGTCAGTGCGGTGACGTTGACTGAATCTAGGATATTGCCCGCGATTTCCGCAGTTCCGTCGGTGCTGCCTTGGAGGGTAAGCAGGGTGGAGCCATTCGGTGTGTAGTTTCCGGTGATCGAGAGGTGGCCTGTGCCGGACTGGTCGATGATGCCCTTGGCATTGGCGCTGGCGCTGGTTGAGCTGAAGTCGAGAGCCGTGGTTTCGCCGGTTCCTGTATAAAGCACGGTGCCTGCGTCGCCGGAACTTGCGCCCATGTTGAGGGTTGTTGCGCCGCCGAGGTTGTTGGCAAACGAGTTCAAGTTCAAGATCCCGCCGAATGCGACGATGATGCCATTGTTGAAACTGCTGGCCGAGAGGGTATTGGTGCCGGTAAGCGCGAGGGTGCCGCCGGTGACTGCAATGAGATTACCGCCCTGGGTTTGGGTGGACGTCAGGGTGTTGTCACCGCTCAACGTTAGAGAGCCGCCGGAGACGGTGACCGCGCCCACGTTGGTTGTGTTGGCGGTTTGGGTGAGGATATTATTTCCGGGCAGTGTCTGGTCACCCGCGCCGCTCTTGAGCAACCGGATGTTGGCTCCGCCGCTGCTGGAAATGATACCGCCGAAGGTCGGTGAACCTGATGTGACTGCGAGCGTTAGAGCGTGATCCGTAACTCCGCCGTTGATGATTGTGCCGGTGGCCCCGGAGAGACCGCCAACAGATGAAGCAATCGTGCTGTCGCCGTCCAGATTCCAAGTTGAGCTGTCCTGAAGGACGAGCAAGCCGGTGTTGGTGACCGCCGATTTAAGGGTATTGCCACCTTTGACTGTGATCGCACCGCCGGTGTTGCCGTTGATTTTGACGAAATTGGCGGAGGTTGTATTTGTGCCGAGGGTGATGTTTCCGATGGTGGTATCGAATGTGCCGCCAGCGCTGTTGATCACGATCTGGTTGTCACTGTCAAAAACCGTGGTCCCGGCAACATTGCCGCTCGCAAGCGTGCCTCCATTGAAGCTGACCTCGACGGCAAAGGTGTCGGCGAAAACGCTACCGTCTGCCCGCAGCGTGCCGCCATTCAAGTTCAGAAAGCGGGTGTTGCTGTTTGAACTTGTTGTTAGGTTGCCGGTGACTTGAGTCGTGCCAATGCCGGTGATGGTCACTGCGCTACCCGGTGCGTTATAATTGATCGCGCCGTTCACTGTGATGTTTCCGTTGGAGGCGTCGAAGGTCGCGCCTCCCGCGTTAACGGGAATAGCGTTGTCAGCGTCATGGAGGTTGATGCCGACAGCGTTGGCGCTTTGGATGGTGCCGCCGTTGAACGTCACGTTGGTCGCAAGTGCGGTGGCGAAGACGTCCCCGCCGGACTGAAGCGTCCCCCCGTGTAGATTCAATGAGCGAGCGGTGCTGTTACCGGTGGTCGTAATGCCGCCGCTGGCAATCAGGCTGCCGCCGCTAACAGTGACACTAGTCCCGGCGGCGGTGTAGGCCATTGCGGTGTCAACGGTGGTGCTGCCGCCACTGACTTGAAGCGTGCCGTTCGAGGACGTATAGCTAGCGAGGCTATTGGTGCCGGAGAGGGTGAGGGTGCCAGCGCCGCTTTTTGAAATGCCGACCGTGCCGGCACCGGCGGTGATGTTGCCACTGATCCCCGTGATGCCGGCACCGGCGATGGCCAGGGTCTTGGCCCCTGCGGTGTTGGAGGAGATTCCTCCGACAAAGGTCAGCGTGTTCGCCGTGCTGTTGTTAGTAAATGTATTGGTGATGGTTGCGTTCAGGAGCACATTGGAGTTGAACAACTGATGGCTCATCACGGTGCTGTTCATGGTGATGCTGGTGTTCAGGGTCAGGCTCTGAGAGCCGGCGGCACCAGCCCCGATGGTGTAAGCGGCCGCGGTTGCGGTATCAAATACGATGTTGCTGACCGGGACTCCCGCGCCTAAATCGACGGTCGTTTTGGCGTTTCCTGCATCGTTGAATGTGGCGGTTTGACCGCCCGTTCCGGGAGGTGTGGCACCGCTCCAGTTGCCGGCAGTGCTCCATAGGCTGTTGGCACCTAAGCCGGTCCAAGAACCGCTTGCGGCTTGAGCGGACGGTGTCATCAGTGCTGCGCTTGCGAGGCCGAGGCAAAAGACGATGAAGTTGGCGGAAGGGCTGAGACGGCGTGGTGATGTGGGGCGGGGTTTCATAGGATTTTTTATTTTCTTTGGTATAGATCGGGATGAAATGGCTTTAGTGAAGAGCCTACTCGTGAATTGAAATGAGTTTGGTGATGTTTGAATTTGAAACTAAGCAGTGGTGTAAGAGTTTCAAGAATTAATAATACGTTTAATCCATTAAATTTCGGCGTGGTTTTAATTAAGACGGCGAGGATTTAGACTGGGTTCTCTTGATAGTGAAATCGATCGAAGTCCGCGTGTCTTCGCTGTCCCGAAAGGTCCTGACAGCAGATTCCCACGAAGGCCCCGGTGAAGCCGAGGTGGGAATAATCGTCGGAAAGGATGGCCGCGTCGAGAGCTGGGCCGATGCGCTGCCATTCATCCGGCGAGAGGGCGTATTCGAAGCGCAGGGAGGCTCGTTTCATTGTCAACCTGAGGTAAACCGGGCCGCCCGCAGGGATGGGGACGTCATTTTCGAGAACTTCGCCGCTGGTGGCGGCATCGGTGGCGATGATGTTCAAGGTGCGGCCGAGTTCCTCATCGTGGCTGATCCGGAGGTAGTAATGGTTTTCCGTGTCGTAGTAGGTGATGAGTCCGGCCATCTGCTGGAAATTCGTGGGTTGGAACTCGACGCAGGTTTCCGCGCTAATGTCGAACGATTGGACGCGGCGGGCGATCAGGCTCTGGCGGAAGGTGCTGACCGTGGGCTCCATGCCTTTGAGGCGGAGAAATCCGGGGCGCTCGGTGAGGCTGAGCCAGTCTTCCGTGATCGGCTGGCGCAGGCTCTGGAAGTGAATATCGAGAATGCCGGAGTCAAACCGACCGTTCCATTCCGTGTCAGCAAAGGGAGCGGGAGGGAGTTCCATGGGGCCTTTGACCTCAAAGGCTGGCAACACGCCTCCTTGTTCCAGATAGAGCCAGTCGTCGTCGGCCCAGACGCATTTCTGGATGGCGGTCTCCCGGCCCAGCGTGCAGTGCGTCCCATCCACCGGACGCCCGCAAAGATGGGCCAAATACCATTCCCCGTGCTGGGTTTCCACCAGCGATCCGTGCCCGGCCTTTTGCAAGGGTGCCTCGGTGTGACCCCATGAGCTCAAGAGGTGAGTCTGGGGATGCAGTTCGTAGGGACCCTCGATGTTGCGTGAGCGGGCAAGGGTCGCGGCGTGCTCGTATGCGGTGCCGCCTTCAGCGGTTAGCAAGTAATAGTAACCGTTGCGTTTGTAGAGATGGGGACCTTCTACCAGACCCCGCTCGGAGCCTTTGAAGATTTGTCTCACCGGACCCACGAGGGATTGGGTCTTCGGGCAGAATTCCTGGAGCAAGATGCCGGCGAAGCGGTTGTTCTGCTGGCGGTGGTCCCAGACCATGTTGAGGAGCCATTTGCGTCCGTCGTCATCGTGGAACAGCGAGGGATCGAATCCACTGCCATTGAGAAACACAGGTTCCGACCACGGGCCCGTGATGGCAGGCGCGGTGACGAGGTAGTTGTAGGCGATCTTGTAGGGATCCCGCTTCCAGTATTTCACGTCCGTGTAGATCAGGTGGAATAGCCCGTCTGCATACGTCAGGCAGGGAGCCCAAATGCCGCCGGAGTCCGGGTTTCCCACCATGTCCAACTGGCTTTGGCGGTCAAGCGGGCGGGTGAGCAATTGCCAGTTCACCAGATCCCGCGAATGGTGAATCTGGACGCCGGGGAACCACTCGAAGGTCGAGTTCGCGATGTAGTAGTCTTTGCCCGCCCGCAGGATTGATGGGTCCGGGTTGAATCCCTTAAGCACCGGATTCTGGATGGTGGATGGTGAGACGGATCGTGTGTGCATTGAATGAAACGTTTTATGAAGGTGGCCAAAAAAACAACACAAACAAATCAAGTGGTTTGCCCACTCACCAAGGTCGGACGGTGTGCGGAAGAGGGGATTGGATTATCGACGCCCAAAGCGACGAGATTGAACGCCATCTCGGCTGCTTTCCGGCCCATTTCGTAGGACGGAACCTTGACCGTGGTGAGTCTTTGCCAAGCGCTCAGCGAGGCGTAGTCACCGTTGAATCCGGCGATGGCAAGGGAACCGGGAATTTGGACGTTTCGGTCATAAGCATTGCGGCCGATCAGGTTGGCGAGGTCGTCATCGTAAGCGATCACGGCATCGTGCCGTGCAATGATATCCCAGTCCTCCTGGCTCAATTCGACGTCAAGACCGACAACATCCTTGGTGGAAACGGTATGGCAGGAGGCCGGCCGTCCGGCCTCCTGCATGGCCAAGCGGTAGCCCGCCTCACGGTCGGCTGCGCTGTGGTGCATTTTCTCGATGGCCGGGCCGCTCTCCGTTCGCCGCTGGATGAAACCAATGCGCTGGTAGCCTTTTTCCAAAAGATGCCGAGTTAACTCAGCGGCACCCCATTCATCGTCCACGTAAACTGAGTTGGTTTCGTGGCGGTCGTTGACAAAGATCACCGGTAGGCCGCTGGCATGGATGCGCTCATAGATCTGGTAAGCCAGTTCGCTGTAACTCTCGATCACGAGTGCGTCGATGTTCCGTTCGCTGAACACACCCGGGATGGTCGTACTGATGTCGTCGAGGGTCCTTGGCAAGCGAATCAGCGCCATCCGGGAGCCGTGTTCCTCCGCGACATCGTGGACTCCGGCCATGTAGCCGTAGGGGGTGTTGGTGAACTGTCCGGTCTTGGCGACGAAGTAGCCGATGGTGCTGAAGCTGTTGGAGCGAATCGAGCGGGCACCCGAGTGGGGCTGATAGTTCAGTTCCAGAGCCACTTTTTTCACCCGCTCCACCGTTTCCGCTTGAAGCTTGATGTTGGAATTCGGATGGGGCCGGAGCGCCTGTGAGACCGCAGCGATGCTCAGCCCGGCGGTGCGTGCGATATCCTTGATGGTCGTTCTTCGGGATTGGGTCATCTACAGTGAGAAAAGAGGTGTGTGGCTCCGCAGTCATCTATTGGTCTCTCTCGGCATCTTGCAAGGAAATAGCCTGAAGTGCGGAAGGTCCGGGAAAGGTCATCGCTGGCGCAGGTCGGCCTCGGTTTCGCCTTTCTCCAAGTGCCCGATGATCCGGTTGTAGTAGGAGCCGTCGAGCCGGTAAAAAAACAGCACCACGAGGCACAGAGCCGAACACACGCCCGGAGCGATGTTGAAAAGCAGGCGGATCCCTTGTTCGGCACCGGGGAGGAGGTCGGTGTTGGCGACGAATCCGGTGAGCGACATCACCAGCGCTGCGAAACTGCCGGCCAGTGCCATGCCGGTCTTCTGCATGAAGGAGAAGAAGGCGAAGGGAATTCCTTCCGATCGGAAACCGGTCTTGTAGTGACCGTATTCCACGCAGTCCGGGAGCATGCCCCACTGGGTGATCGAGCACATCATCTGGCCGATCGTGGCGACCATCGAGAGGCCGAAGATCATCGTCAGGATGCTGTCAGGGGCGAAATGACGCAGGATGGAAAACACCGCCACGATAAGGCTGCCGATCATGAAAGTCTTGTGTTTACCGATCCTGCGCGTGATCCACGGGGTGATCGCCACGCCCACGATGTTGCAGGGGATCATGATGAGGAAAAACATGGACTGGAGCGACGCGTCATTGAGAATGTATTTGAAATAGTAGAGTGCGACGGCGTTCCCGATGACCCACACGCTGGTGTTGAGAAGCATCGCGGCGGCCAGGATCAACAGTTCGCGGTTGCGCAGCAGGATGGGGATGATGTCGCGCAGGCGATAGCGCTCTTGCGGAGCCTGCACCCGCTCGCGGGAAAAGAGGAACGAGGCCCAGAGCAGCAGAGTGGAGAAGATGGAGAGCACGACCGCCGCCGCGAGGAAGCCCTGCTGTTCGGTTTCGAACAGTGCAACGAAGGGGCGCACACCGACGGCGATCACGCTCAGCGCGACCACCACCGCGAAGAACATCCGGTAGGTGGAAATCACCGCCCGCTCCTGCTGGTCCTGCGTCATCACCGCGCTGATGGATGAATAGGGGAGGGCGATGGCAGTGAAGACCATGCCGTGCAGGGTGTAGGTGATGTAGGCGTAGGCCACTTTCCAACCGGGTGACAGATCCGGGGTGAGGAAACAGGCGACCAACACCAGATTGAGCGGAATGGCAGCGTAGAGCAGGTAGGGACGGAACTTTCCCCAGCGGCTGCGGGTGTGGTCGGCGATGTAACCCATGATGGGGTCGTTGATCGCGTCCCAGATCCGCGCCACGAGGAAAAGACCGGCGACATGACCCGGCGAGATGCCGAACACATCGGTGTAAAAATACGCCAGATAGAACCCGATCATTTGGAAATTCAGGTTGATGCCGAGATCTCCGATGCTGTAGCCCAGAATGGCGCGTTGACTGAGCTTGGTCACCGCGGGTTTCCCCGGAGCCGCAGATAAACCGCTGGCCGGGGTTGATGTGAGGTTGTTCATGAAGTTGGGTTTTTTAGTTTCGTCAAAATTTAGCACGCCAGGCCATGCCGTTTTTGCACAGACCTTTTCGGGACTCCGGCGGAGATGGTCAGGGCGACTTCAATTCATTCATTGAATACCCATTTTCGCCAGGCTGGCCGGGTTTTTGCAACCTCCTTGACCGAACCGTCGACCATGAGGGCCATGTAGATGGGGTCAAAAAGAGGAACGCTGTTCTCGTAGTCGGTGGCGAGCAGAAGTTTACCCTTGGCATCCACCCCGACCTTGGAGGTTGCCACAGCGCCAATTGCTTCGCGCTGGCGGGTGGTCATCTCCACACCGATGCTCAATGGATAGTAGTAGGCATAGGTGCCCCAGAGCCTACCGGAATTCGCCAGATTCGGCGCGTAGTTTTCGGTTCTAGGCGGTTTCACTTTGGCCAAAGGGGTGAAGAAGACGGTAGGGTCCGTGAGGTAGCTGTTGTCCGGATCGATCTTGTTGAACAATGCTCTCGCTAGGTTGCCTGGAGCCAGAGAGGCATTCGCCCCAGGGGTGCTCTCGTGCCCATAGTCGGCAGTGCCGTTGGAAAAATACATCGGTTCGCCGGAACTCTTGTCTCCCGACCAAAGGTGGATCGCCACGCTCATCTGGCGCATCTGGTTCGTCGTAGTTGACTTGGCTGCGGCGAGTTTCATTCGGCCAATACCTGTCATGCTCAACACCGCTAACACGGCGATGATCGAGATGCTCACGAGGATCTCGGGCAGGCTGAAGCCCGCTTTGCGATTTCCGAATCCGGTGGCGAAGCCTCCGGTGGGAAGTGGATTTTGGAGGGTCTGGTTCATGGTGCCGGGTTGTTGGAATGCAGCGGAATCGCTTTGATTCACGCTCGCTCAATGGGTCTGTGATTCGTAGAAGGTGGATTTCGAAAAGAGCGATGACAAGGAAAAAATTAAACGTTTAATTTAATTTGTCGGGCGTCCGGCGGGGGGCTTGTCGGCTGAATCGTCATTGAAGGTCGGGCTTGATCGGGTCGTTCTCCATGACTTCCTTTAGCGTGTGCGTGGGCTTGTCCACTCCGGCGGGGAAGGGGAGTTTTGAGAATGTCTGGAAGTACAGCAGGCAGGCGTCGCGCCACCAGATCGCGTCCTTTTCCTGGATGTTGAATTTCGCCGTGACGGCGGCATGCCTTTCGGAATCCATTTTATTAGATAACGAATTCCACGTCTTGTTAGCTTTCCGGGTCCAATCCACCCCACGCTGATAGCGCAGGCAAAGTTCGTCCCACAAGGTCCGGCCGCCGCGCATTTTGTGATCCCATGGGCCGTGGTGGAACCAAAGCAGGAATTCGTCCGGTATTTTTGATAGATCCGCGAACTGTTCCCTCGCGCCCGGGTGGTATTGGGAAAGCGCGTTGCTGCCTTTCGCCGTGCGGTCGAAGCCGATTCCATCTGTGGAGGCGCAATGGAAATAAACGGGATTCCAGTCGGCGCGTTTCTCCCCGTCCCACCACGGCTGCGGGCCGTAATGGTGACCGGTCCAGATGAGGTGGTGCAGCCCGAGCGGCATCGAGTAGTCCACGACCGCTTCGTGCGACTCCAGCAGCAAGCGGACGATGGTTTTAGTGGTGGATGGATCCGACGGAAAGGTTTGGCGCACCCATTCCTCCGCGATTTGTTCGGATGATAGATCAGGATTCCAAGCAAGTCTGCCATACGCATACCAGTTCGCCTGCGCTAACAGGTGTCCGGTCCAGTTGCGGTCCGATCCGGTGTTGGCCACTCCGGCGATGGCGCTGATTTTTCCACCGAACAGACTGCCGTCCACCACTTTGGTGACCGTCGAACCTGGACCCTTCGCATGGGTGTCCGCGTCGAAGAACTCGCGCCACATCGGGGCGAGGAAGGCGAGCTGTTGGGAATGGCCGAGGTATTCCTGGGTGATTTGGAGTTCGGGCATCACCTGGGTTTCGGGCATGCTGCCGAAGAGCTGGTGGAATGGCTCGCGCGGCATGAAATCCAACGGTCCGTTTTTTACCTGCACCAACACGTTGGACGCGAATTTACCATCGAAGGGCTTTATGAAATCATATGCTTGGGAGATGCGGTCGGTGCCGAGTTCGGGTTCATAAACGAAGGCGCGCCACATCACGATCCCGCCGTGAGGAGCGAGCGCCGCGGCGAGCGCGTTGGCTCCGTCGGCATGGGTGCGCTTGTAGGTGAGTGGGCCCGGCTGGCCCTCGCTGTTCGCCTTGACGACAAAACCGCCGAAGTCGGGAATGATGGAGTAAATCTGGTCGGCCTTGGCTTTCCACCACGCGGCGACTTCCGTGTCGTGCGGATCGGCGGTTTTCAATTTCCCGATTTCGATGGGCGCGGAAAACCTGGCGGATAGATAGACCCGCAGGCCGTAGGGGCGGAAGGTATCGGCGATGGCAGCGGCCTTGCGCAGGTATTCCGGGGTCAGGCTCAAGGCGTTGGAATTGACGTTGTTGAGGACCGTGCCGTTGATGCCGAGCGAGGCGTTAGCCCGGGCGTAGTCGGTCAGGCGCGGGTCCACGGTGTCCGGCAGAGATTTCCAATCCCAAAGCGACCCTCCGGCGTAGCCGCGCTCGACGGAGCCGTCGAGGTTGTCCCAGTGGTTGAGCATGCGCTGCTGGAAGCGCGGCTTTTCCGCAAGGTCGAGAGCATGGATCCCTCGCCCGGATTGTAGGAGCCGGAGGAAGTGAAAGGTGCCGTAAAGCGCGCCGGTGTCGTCCGCCGATGCGATGACGGTCGTGTCGTGGTTGGAAATTTTCACCGACCGGATGATGAAACCGCCCGGGCCGAGTTTTCCGAGGGCTTCATCCAGCGAGAGATTGGCGATGATCGGATTGTTCGCCGGGGTTCCGATGACAAGCGCGCCGTCGGACTCCACGTTTTGTGCGGCAGGAAGGGCTCTCTCTAACATACTCGGAATGGCGCTGGCGAGTTCCTTACGGATGGCATCCATGGTCGCCGATTCGCCGGGTGCCACCAAGGCGGCAAGGCGGGTCTTGTAGCCGGCGGATTGTTCCGCCGGCAGGGTTTCGTAGCGAAGCCACAGGCGATACCCGTCATCCGCCACCGCTGCGGGCTGGATCAGCAGTGAAATCAGGAACACGAGGAGGTGCAGGCGGGTTGCTAGATAGGTTTTCATGAAGGGGTTCTAAAATGCTTCAGCGGCGAGCGGGCGGGCCGAAATAGCTGGCGGGCAGGTTGCCGTCGTGAACGATCAGGGTTTCAAGGACCACGCCGGGATCAACCATCCAAATCTTGAGGGTATGGACACCGGGTTCGGCGATCTGGTGCTTGGACTTCAGGGTTCGGGCGTTGTCCCTGACCCAGTTCGGCCAGTTCTTGATGGCAGGCGACGAGAGATCACCGCGCTTGGAAGGATCGGCATAGAACTGGTCTTCAAACGCATCGATGATTTGTGGCGGCTGGTCGCCGAACGAGACGGCGATGCGCAGCCCCCGACCCGGCTGGACGTCGAGCGAGGAACCGGTGATGAGATCGACCCGGACCTCGCCCGCGTTGGGGATGAAGACCGGGTATTCCAAGCGGGGCGAGTCTGCGGGGGGCTGGACGCTGGCGGCGGTGGTCGGGAAAATACTCACGCCGGAGCGGCCGCGGCCGTAGTCGGGGATGGCCTCCCAGCGCGCGCCACCGGCGGTGATGTTGTTGGCGGCGCTCTCCGCGGCGATGGTGGTGGGACCCGTTAGTCCGCCAAAGGCCTTCACATTTTGAAGGGTGAATTCCTCGGAGTGGATGGCAGTTAGCTTGACCTTCACACTCTCGCCACCGGAGCCCGAGACGGTGATCACCGCGTCCTGCGAGCCGGCGGGAATTTGTTCCCAGTTGATGCTTACGATCACCCGCTGGTCCTGTTCCACGGTGCCGGAGGTGCTGCTGAATTCGACCCACGGTTGGTCGGCGGAAACTGAAAATGGAAAGCTCTCGTTGCCTCGCCGGAAGACGTCGATCCAGCGGGTTTGTTGATTGATCGAGTCAAACGCGGGCAGCTTCGGCGTGCCCGCGCTGCCGGGCCAGGCGGTCTCCGCGCCCTCGATCGCGACGCCGAGGGAGGCACCGGACTCGGGTGTTAGAGCTGCCAGTTCGGGCAGGATATTCGTCGCGGGGTCCTTCCAGCTCGTGTATCCGATGCGCGTCTGCGCCATCATGTGATTCCATTTGCCCCCGGCGAGTTGATGATAGGCGACTGAGAGATCCTGATCTTGCTTGAACAGTTCGCGGACGCGGTTCGCGTGGTCATTCGTGCTGGCGCGCTTCTGGGCGGCATAGAGTCGGTTCCTGCCCGTTTCAATGTGGAGCTTGACGACGGTGGCCGCCGCTTTCGCCGGGTAAAGCACGAGCTGGTAGAACGCGTCGCGCGATTCGGGCGGCAACTGTCCGTTGATCTTTTCCGCTTGCGCGGCGATTGCCTGCCAGGCGGCGAGCACGCGCTCGGCTTCCTGGTAGTTCGTCAGGCTGAAGGTGGTGGGCTCCAGCAGTTCGGGTTTCCGCCAAGCGTTGTATTTGGCGGTTTTTGATACGATGTCGGCGATCTCAGCGGCATGTTCCTTCCCGAACTCGCGCGCGGCCCATTCGCGGGTGAAACCAGCGATTTTTTCCTTCGGCATGGCCTTGGGATTCCATGCCATGCGGAGGAAGAACTCGATGGGGAGTTCCATCGGTTTCAGGTCGCCAACATTAACGACCCAGACGCGGTTGGCGTCATACTCGTAGGCCATGTTCATCTGTTCCCAGATCTTCGGCAGCGGGTTGGTGTTGAGCCATTTGTAGGAGCGGGGCGAGCCGACGTAGTCGAAATGATAGTAAATGCCCGCGCCGCCGGAGCGCTTGCGTTCCTCGGATGTGGGGAGTCGGCGGATGTTCCCCCAATTGTCATCGCACCAGAGCAGCGTGACATCGTCCGGAACTTTCATTCCGTTCGCATAGTAGTCCGCGACTTCCTTGTACAAGGTCCAGAGTTGCGGCACCTGGGTGACATCGGGATTGACGGCGGAGGCGATCAATTTCCGCTGGTCAGCGACGATGCGTTCCAGCAGGTCGATGTTCGCCTTCATGTCGCCGCCCTCGGCCATCGGTTCGTCGCCATCGCCGCGCATGCCGATGGTAACGAGGTTTTCATAATTTTTGTTCCGCTCGATGCCTTCCTGCCAGAATTTCCAGAGTCCTTTCTCGTTGGTGTGGTAGTTCCACGCGCCGCTTTCCGCCTTGCGATTCGTCCATTCCTTTTGGGCGCGCATCATCGGTTCGTGGTGTGATGTTCCCATGACGATGCCATATTCATCGGCGAGGCGCGGGTTTTCAGGGTCGTCCTCGTTGAAGGCCTTGCCCCACATGGCGGGCCACAGGTAGTTGCCGCGCATGCGCAGAATCAGCTCGAACATGTGGGCATACATCTTCGAGTTGACGCCGCCGAATTTCTCCCGCGCCCACGGTCCCAGCGCCGGTTCCTCATCGTTGATAAAAATTCCGCGGTATTTCACGACCGGCTCGCCCGAGGCGAACCGTCCGGGTGCGAAATACGCGGAGGATCGCTTTTTGACGGGCACGTCCGCCCACCAATACCACGGAGAAACTCCTAACTGTTCGGAGAGTTCGTAAATGCCATAGATCGTGCCGCGCTTGTCGCTGCCGGCGATGACCAGCGCCTGGTCGATTCCGGGCGCGGGCTGGGAAACGGTGGTGATGACGAAGCTTTCCCATTTGCCGGTTAAATCGGACGCGTCGAGCTTGCCATCTTTTACCAGACGGTCGATCAACGCGCTTTTCCCGACGGTGCCGATGATGACCGGAGTGCTTGAAACGGGTCGCTTGGTGGCGAGCGCGGGCTTGCGGCCGGTGACGCGTTCGATGTCGGCCTGAAGGTCGCCGATCGCGCGGATGACGCCCTGATGATCCGCCGGATCGTGCCACAAGGGAGCGGGGCGGTCGGCAATCACTAGAGGGAAAGCCCCTGCGGGCTGCGCCGTGTCCATGATCAGAGTGTCAGGCAGGCCGAGGCCCGCAGCGGCGCGTGCTACAAAAAAACTGAATGCAACGAGCCGGACAAGGTGGCTTGCGCGGCGAATGACTGCGCGTAGCCGATGAGGGATTTTTGAGTTCGTTTTAGTCATGGGTAGGCTGTGTTTGAGTTCTCGGAGCATTCACGCCGGCAGAAGCTTGCGGAACGGTGTCGCTTTTCAGCTAAGCGCTGCAAGGAATTAAACGATTAATTCATGCCTACACGGCAGGTTGTAGGGAAGGTTTAAGGTTTTTCATCACTTATGGTAGATGAAGTTCGGCGTAACGCAGGCCGAGCATGAGACCGCGTAATTCAGCAAGGCCGCGCATGCGGCCGATGCAAGAGTAACCCGGGGTGATTCCGACGGGTTTTTGCAGATCGTCCAACATGGTATGGCCGTGGTCGGGCCGGAAGGGGAGCTGCCAGTCGGAGCGCCCCTCCCCACGGCGGCGGTCCTGCTCGTCGAGCAAGGCGCGCATGACGGCGGGCATATTTACCGATCCTGCGAGATGATCCGCTTCGTAAAATGATCCATCCAGCAGGCGCTGGGTGCTGCGAAGATGGACGGAATGAATGCGCGGGGCGAATTGGCGAGCCATGGTAGGCAGATCGTTGTCTGGCCGGGCACCGAAGGAACCCGTGCAAAAACAAAGGCCGTTGGCGGGACTTTCGACCATTTTGAAAATGGCCTCGACATCGGATGCCTTCGAAACGATACGCGGCAGCCCAAGCACAGAGAACGGTGGATCGTCGGGATGGATTGCCATTCGCACGCCGACCTCCACCGCGACGGGGATCACCGCTTCGAGGAATCGCGAGAGGTTCGCTCGCAAGCCATCCTCTCCGATGTCTTGGTAGTGGGCGAGCATGGCGCGGATGTGATCCAGTGAGAGCCCCCATTTCACGCCGGGGAAGACGTCGATGATCGTCTTCACAAACGAATCGCGGGCATCGTCGTCGAGATCGCTCCACCATGCCTCGGCGGCGGCGAGTTGCGCATCGGTGTATTCGGCCTCAGCGCCTGCACGCCGGAGGGCAAAAACCTCGAACGCGGCGAATTTCACAGGATCGAAGTGAAGACACTCCGACCCATCGGGGAGCACGTGCCGCATCTCGGTGCGCACCCAGTCGAGCACGGGCATGAAATTGTAAATAACCGTCGTGATGCCTTCCTCGGCGAGGTGGCGCAGCGTTTGCGTGTAGTTGTCGAAGAGAACGGATAGGTCGCCGCGGCCGGTTTTGATGTTCTCATGCACGGGGACGGATTCGACGGCGGTCCAGCGCAGGCCCGCAGCTTCGATCCTCTGCTTGTGCTCGCGGATGGCCTCGCGCGGCCAGAGTTCACCGTAGGGGATTTGGTGAAGCGAGGAGAACACGGCGCTGGCACCCGCTTGGCGGATGTAACTCAGCGGGACTGGATCGGCCGGGCCGAACCAGCGAAAACTTTCCTCTAGCAGACAGAGATCGGGATCGGTGAGGTTCATCTTTAGACTCCTGAAGTTGCCACGAAGCCGCCATCAATCGGCAGAATCGTTCCGGTCACAAATTTCGAGGAGTCGGCCAGCAGGTAGTGGATGGCACCATGCAACTCCTCAGCATCGCCGAAGCGACCGAACGGCATGTTGTTCAAAACGAGTTGGCCGCGTCCACCAGTGACCATGGCGGGGACGAAAACGAGGGAAGGCAGTACGGTTCCGTGGAGATTCAGATCCACCATCTGCTGAAACGATTGGAAGTCGAGATCCTCAAAGAGCTTGCCCGGCGAAATCGTCGCCCCGGGCATGTTACCACCGGCACCGTTTATCAGTGCGTCGATCCTGCCCCATTTTTCCTGGACCCTGTCTTTCGCCAGTTCCAAGGCTGGTTGGTCGAGCACATCGGCAACGAGACCCAAGCACTGTGCGGTTGGCGTGCGCAAGCGGCAGCGGGCGAGCGCTGCATCAAGCTTGGCCTGGCTGCGACCGAGATAAACGACTCGGGCACCTTCTGCTGCGAGATAATCGGCGGCGGAGCCCGCCAGCGCGCCAGTTGCCCCGGTCACAACAACGACTCGTTCGGTTAGTTTGAATAGGCTGGTCATGAGTGCTTTTCGATTTTGAAGTAGGTCGGAGAGGCGCGATTTTTCAATCTGGCTGAGGAAGGCGGTAGTTGGGAAATTGTTCGTTTCAATCCGATGGACAAGCGGCCCGTAGCCTTATCGGGGTTCGGCCCCAAGTGATGGAAAATCCCTCGTGTAGCGGAGCGGACCGGGGGGAACTTGAAAAGGGCGGATAGGCGACTCATACTCGGTAGCGGTGATCGTATTACGGTTTGCGATTTTGGATTTAGGATGGGCTGAATCAGCAAAGAGAGTCGCCCTGAATTTTTGCTCACTTCTATTGAACCAACGAGATTGATGGTGGTGCTGGGGCCAATTCTGAGCTGTCTCGGATCTTGTGCGCAATGAAAAATTAAACGGTTAATTGAGTTCGGAATGCGCCAAGTAGAATGACACCGGGGAGGAGATGAAAAATCGGCTTTAGTCGGTCGTTGCGCCAGAAAGAATGACACCCAGATGCAAACGATATCTGGAATCATGAGTCAAAAGAGTAAAATCGAATATTTAGAGAGCTGCCGAGCGCGGTATCCGAAC
>JBEGOB010000010.1:0-4233 GCA_041182265.1 Verrucomicrobiota bacterium
GAAGGACGAAAACCTCGCGGGATTTGAGATCAAATCCTCGGCTGAAAAAATGTCCGGCGCGTCCATGTGGGAGCTTGAGAAAAGCAGGCGTTCCCCATGCTGGCAAGGGCGGGGGATTTTCCAACCGCGAATGAAACGAGTTCCCGAAAACATAACGCTAGGGTCTTCTCAGCGAAGCAGGCCTGCCGATTTTCATTTGCCTGCGTGGAATCGATCATCTCCGAATCGGGTGCCACGGGGAAAGTTTGCTTGCACTGCAGCCCCTCGCCTTTGGCCCTCGGGCGCACGGCCGTTTCGGCCGTAAAAGATACCTGCCCGCGAATCTTAGCAGGGCGACGCTTTGCCTTGCTCGCACCCAGCTCGCTGCGCCCTTTGGGCCATCTTCGATGTGCTTCCTCGCCACCGCCCGGTGTCTCGGTTGTCGGTGCCCAAATTTCAGGTGCGAAGCACCGTGGGCTTCCGCCCACAACCGTTCAATCTCTCCGCCCCACTCCTCCGCTTGGAACCCGGCGGCTTTGAAATGCTCGTCATCGCCGAGGTATTCCCGGCAACCTTCCGCGAGCATCACCTCAAAGGACACACAATCGGTGAGGCTGAGTCGGCGTTCCCTGGCTTGCCGCGCTCGCGCTGCGCCGAGCTCGTGGAGTCGCTCATCGACCCACACCATCCGGCACCGCACCACCAATTCACGCAAAAAATCCTCCACCGCATCCCATCCCAGCCGCGCCAAGCCCACTCAAAGGCGTTTCTAAAATCCCACCCAATAAATTCTCCCTTGAAATGATGTGAATGTCTGGGAGTGCCTATCCCCTCTTTTTTCCAGCTTTTTACTTACTTGAGAAGCACTTTGGCCGCAACATCATCCAATCCAATTTCTCTAAAGGCCGATGTCAAAATTTCAGTCAAAACCTGATGACCAACTGGTCGAACACCATCGGACCAGAATTGTCTTGTGTAGGAATTAACCCCTGAACCTTCTCGCTCGGTAACTTTAATCGAGTTCGGAATTTCTTCGTAGTTTTGGTTGAATTTCCAATCTTTATCTATTTCGGGTGCTATGGTATCCGGTAAATTATGTATTACAGCCTCTGCCAAGCCTGTGTTGAGGTAAGGGCAATAACGATAGCGAAATAGCCTTGTTGCGAGTTCATGGCGAATGCGCTCTTTGTCAAAACGCCATATGGCTTTTGCTCCTCCCGGTCCGCCTTTTTCCCAACGACCATATTTGAACCACTCGGACCACTCAACCCAGTCCATTTGAGAATGCCTGCAACCCCAAGGGTTGATACGATTTTGGTCTTTTCCGAAACAATACTCGACAGGTCTATAAGCTCTGGACCGCTGGGTTGAGCACCACATAAATCCAAAAAGCTCTTCCCAAGGGACTTCAGTTCCATTCAAAAATGCTCTGCGGTTTCGAGTTCCAGATAGTGTTTCTGCAATAGGAAGGGCCTCAAGAACCGATCCCGATTTGTAGTAAGCTAAATGCCAATTCTTTTTAAGCTTAACGCAAGTTTGATACCCATCAGAGATTTTGGCGATTTCGAGTGCTTTTGGGAAGGTTGTGGACGACGAATCCGAAAACTCTATCGAGATTCCTTTGTCTGGGATTTCGAAAGCCAACTGGACTGATCCATCTGAATCAGAAAGTCCAGCGCCGCAGTTTGGGCAGTAAAGAGCATCTTTTGAAGCTTGGCTACCGCAAGAGGCGCAAATTTTTCCCAAGTTTTGGAGCGTAGAAAGAACATCGGCAGCGATTTTATCCAACTGATCCTGATAAATTCCCACCAATTGGCAAAAGGCCGAGACCAACTCCACCTCATGTGCATCTAATTCATCGTCAGCGTAAGCAATGCGTAGAATGCATTCCAAGTTCTTAACTTGGTCAGTAAAGGAACCTACAGGAGTTAACTGATAATTCCCCATCTCGACGATCTTGCTTGCCTTGGCAAAATCGCTTTTTTTGAAATTAAGCTCCGAACGGATCGCTTCCAGTTGGGAGTTTTCCGCAGCGGAAAGTTTCCCATCAGAATGGGAGACGGAGATAATGTTTGCTAAAAATGGTATTAAATCCATTCGCGGTGGAGTTCTGCGAGACTTAATATCCGTTTGAGATTGTTATCAAAACTCAAAAATCCACTCGTGTTCATTTTGAGATAATCACCATCTGAACGCTTTGACTGAAAAGAAAACACCCCGGCGACACTGAGGATCAGCCCCCCCATATTGTCTCATTTTGAAAACTCTGTGGGCTTTGTGTCGCTGTGAGTGAAAGTGCTTCGCTTATGAATCGGCGCTGACGGGGCATCTCCGAAGATTTGCGGATGAAATTTATCCCTCGCCGATTTCGGCTTGGAGAGCCTCGGCGATGCGGTCGGCGTGGAGGTCGATGGCGGATTGGTCGCGGCCTTCGATGAGGAGGCGAATTTTTGGCTCGGTGCCGGAATAGCGCAGGAGGACTCTGCCTTTGCCGTTCAGGTCGGACTCGGCGGCGGTGAGGAGTTTTTGGATCGCGGGGAGCGTGTCGAGCGGGGGCTTGTCCTTCACGCGGAGGTTGCGCTGGGCTTGGGGATATTTTTTGAGGACTTTCCGGAGTTCGCTGAGCGGCTTGCCGGTTTCGATCATCACTCGGAGGATTTGGAGGGCGCTGACGATGCCGTCGCCGGTGGTGGCATGGTCGCGGAAGATCATGTGGCCGCTCTGCTCGCCGCCGACATTGTGGCCGTCGCGCAGCATGGCCTCGATCACATAACGGTCGCCGACTTTGGTGCGGAGCACCTTGCCGCCGCGCGATTCGAGGGTTTCGTCGAGGCCGAAGTTGCTCATGATGGTTGCAACGAGGGTGTTTCCTTCCAGACAACCGCGCTCGAGGTGGTCGATGGCGGCGATGGCCATGATTTCGTCGCCGTCCACGAGGTCCCCGTTTTCATCGCAGAGGAGGACGCGGTCGGCGTCGCCATCGTGCGTGATGCCGATCTGGGCTTTGCATTCGCGGACGAGCTTTTGGATTTGCTCGGGGTGGGTGCTGCCGCAGTTGGCGTTGATGTTGGTGCCGTTCGGGTGGTTGTTGATCACCACGAGGTCGGCACCGAGTTCGCGCAGGATGCAGGGGCTGGATTTGTAGGCGGCGCCGTTGCCGCAATCGAGAGCGATGCGGAGCGATTCGAGCGTGAGTCCGCGCGGGAAGCTCTGCTTCGCAAACTCGACATAGCGGCCGAGGGCGTCGTCGATGCGGAAAGCTTTGCCGATTTTCGTGGCGGTGGGGCGGATATTTTCGATCTCGCCGCTGAAAACCAAATCCTCGATGCGCGCCTCGATGTCGTCATCGAGTTTGTAGCCATCGTGGCGGAAAAATTTGATGCCATTATCCTCGTAAGGATTGTGGGAGGCGGAGAGAACGATGCCGGCGTCGGCGCGGAGCGAGCGCGTGATGTAGGCCACGCCCGGAGTGGGCAGCGGGCCGATGATCAGGGCATCGGCGCCGAGTGAGGTGAGGCCGGCGACCATGGCGTTTTCTAGCATGTAGCCGGAGAGGCGCGTGTCTTTGCCGATGACGATTTTCAAGCGGCCGGTGCGCGAGGCGGCACGGGACTGCCCAAAGACATGGGCAGCGGCGCGGCCGAGCTTGAGGGCGGTTTCGGCGGTGACGGGCTCGATATTGGCAACGCCTCGCACGCCATCGGTGCCAAAAAGTTTTCGCGGATTGTGACTCATTTCGACGGGGATTTTTTCTGTGGTTTCTGAATTTCGGCAGCGGGAGGCGGCGTGGGACTAGGCCGCTCCGGTGTCCGGCCGACGCTCTGCTTGATGAGATACCACAGGACGGACGCCAGAATCAGGCTGGTCAGCTTCGCTTGCCAGTGGTTGAGCAGGATCGCTTTCATATTTTTCTTGGAACAGGAGTTGGCTGAGTCGCAGGCGGAATTTTTCGACTCCCAGATTCCGCTCGATCCGCCCCGAATGGCAAATGGAAACCTGCCCGGTCTCCTCGGAAACAACGAGCGTGATGGCATCCGACTCCTCGCTGAGGCCAAGCCCGGCGCGGTGGCGCAGGCCGAGGTTGCGGTCCAAATCCTCGCGCTGGGTGAGCGGGAAAATGCACGCAGCGGCCACGATACGGTCGCCACTCACGACCAGGCCGCCATCGTGCAGAACGGTCTTGGGATGAAAAATCGTGAGGGTGAGTTCCTTTGTGAACTTGGCATCAATCGGCACGCCGGTTTCCACGAAGCC
>JBEGOB010000011.1:0-10023 GCA_041182265.1 Verrucomicrobiota bacterium
CCCGTCATCACCCCCGGCCCCGCACCCGCCGCCATCGCCGGAGAAACCGCAGAACTAACCGGAGCCGCTTCCGGTGCAAACTCCACCGCTTGGTCACTCGTCTCCGGCCCAGGCACCGCAACCTTCGGAAATACTTCACAAGCTAACACCACCGTCACCTTCGACCAACCCGGCGAATATACACTCCGCCTCACCGCGACCAACGCCAGCGCCCAAACCTCCCGTCTTCTGACCATCCAAGCCGCGGCCCCGCCTCTCGACCCCGCTGACTTCACCGATTGGCAACAACTCACTTGGCCAGGCCTGAACGACCCGCAAATCATCGCTCCTAACGCAGACCCCGACCGCGACGGCCACAACAACCTACTAGAATGGGCCCTCCACCTCGATCCTACCACACCATCGCCCGCGCTTCTATCAGTCGAAAAAATCGGCGAGTCCCTAAATTTCATCTACACCCGCCGCAAAACCACCGGCGCATCTTTCATCGTCGAGTGGTCCGACACCCTCGGCGATGACTGGTCCTCCGAAGACGTCATTTCCGAGACACCCGTCACTCTCACACCAAGCTCAGAATCCGTCCTCAGCGCCATCCCCGCTGCTTCCGAAAGACGCTTCGTCCGACTCAGAGTTCAGATCGACTAATCGCATGTCACACTTTTTGAAAAACCTCTTCACATTTCTATTCCTAGCCCTAGCCCCCGCAATGGCTCAACTCCCCGCCTTCCCCGGCGCGGAAGGCTACGGCTCCATCGCCACCGGCGGCCGGGGTGGAGATGTTTACTACGTCACCAACCTCAGTGCATCTGGCATCGGTTCTTTCGCCTATGGCGTGCAAAACGCCCCTCCCGAAGGCCGCACCATCTTATTCAAGGTTTCCGGCCACATCCGCCTACCTTCCGGCTCTGGCGGAGGTCTAACCCTCTCAAAAAATAAAATTACCATCGCCGGCCAAACCGCCCCCGCAGACGGCATTTGCTTTTGGAACAACACGATGAACATCACCGGAAACGACCTCGTTTTCCGCAACATCCGCTGGCGCTACGGCAAACAAGCCGCAGGCGGCGACTCCATCGATATCAGCGCTTCGCAACGCATTATCTTCGACCACTGCGACGTGATGTTCTCCACCGACGAGAACATGTCATCCTTCGGAGCCTCTCCAGAACACATGACTTTCCAGTGGTCCACTAACGCATGGGGCCTCAGCGGTCACTCCGCCGGCGGACTCTGGAAGGTCAAACACGCAACCGTTCACCACACACTCTGGGCGAACAATCACACCCGCAATCCCAAGCTCATCGGCGGCGAAGTATTCGACTGGGTGAACAATCTCGTCTTCGGCTGGAATAACGGATTCAACATGGCTCCAGACGCCACCGGCGGCATCGGCATCAACCATCGCGTCAATATCCGGAACAGCTCCTTCGTCCACGGCGGATCCACTTCCTCTGCCATTTACGGCGGTGCTCTCAACGACGACGGCTCCGCGAAATTCAAACTCCACATGGCAGACACCGCCCTCGACGGCAATAACAACGGCATTCTTGACGTATCCCGCACAAACTATCAGACAGTCAACTCCACTGGCTACAGCCAGACAACAACTGCGTGGCCACAGACCGACCTTGGAAATCCAGCGAATCCCATCATCGGCACACCCGTTAGTTCGACCTCGCGCCTCACTGGCTACAAGAAAATCATTTCTCAAACCGGGGCCGTTCGCATGGAAATCGGCGACCGCCCACTCCGCGACGAGATCACCCAACTCTGCGTCACCCGCGCCGCCAATCTCCAACGTGGCATCATCGCAGACCCTCTCGAACTCAATCTCTCAACCGGCACCGCCTTCGCCAATCTCAAATCCACGACTGCCCCCACCGATACCGACCTCGACGGCATGCCCGATGACTGGGAAGACGCCCTCGGCCGCAATAAGACCACCGCTGACCATAACACCCTCCTAACGGCTCTGGAAACCGCAGCCTCTTTCCTCCCACCCGGCTCACCCACCGGCTACACCCGCCTCGAAGAATACCTCCACTTCAAAGCCGTCCCCCACGGCACCGTCGGCAGAAACACAGCAGCATCTCCCAGCTTCATCGACATCGACCTGCGGAAATTCACCTCTGGCTTCACCGCCCTCCCAATATTCACCACTTCTAACATCAAAGGAGGCACCATCACCCAGTCCGGTTCCGGCAACTCCATCGTCCGCTTCACTCCCTCCCAAGACACCTCGGGCCGCGGCGGTTTCCATTTCACCGTCACCGACGCCACCGGAGACGCTTGGACCCAGCAATGCTGCCTCCTCATCTCCACCCAAACCCAGCCGCGCCCCATCACCTGGATCGGCGATGGCACCTCCAACAACTGGGACGGCGTCACCGCAAATTTCTCCTCCATCCTCGGCCCCACCGCATTTTCTAACAACGACGCCGTCACCATCAACGACAGCGGTTCGAATTCTCCCACGATCAAAGTCACCGGCGCTCTATCACCCGGCTCGCTCGCCGTCGCCAACAGCACAAAAAACTTCACTCTCCAAGGAACCGGTTCACTTACAGCCACTGGCATTTTCACCAAATCCGGCACCGGCACACTCACCGTTTCCAACACCGGACCCAACACTTTCACCGCAGCCACCCTCGAAGCTGGCACCCTTTCGCTCACCACCGCTAACGCCCTCGGCAGCGCACCCATCACATTCACTGCTGGCACCCTCGCCTTCTCGGCGGATCAATCGAACGCCCTCATCATCGGTGGCAGCGTCGAGTTAAAACCCTCCGGCAGCCGGACCATGAATGGCACTTGGTCAGGCTCCGGCACGATCAACCTAACCCACACAGGTTCCAACCTTCTCACGCTCGGCGGTAGCATGGCGAACTTCGGTGGCAATCTATCACTTGGCACAAGCACCGGCAGCATCCGCCTCTATGGCAATACCGGCAGCGCCGCCACCGCTTTCGATCTCGGTTCCTCCACCGCCACGCTCTTCACCCGCAACGGCGGCTCATCATTCAATCTGGGATCTCTAGCAGGAGCATCCGGCACCACTCTTTCCGGAGCCAGTAGCACCACCACTGTCACAACCTACACCGTCGGTGCTCTTGACACATCCACCACATTCTCCGGCAAAATCAGCAATGGCGGACAAGGAGCGACCGCACTCACAAAAATTGGCGCGGGCACCCTCACCCTAGCTGGAAACAGCACACACAGCGGGCCCACTCACATCAACTCGGGCTCACTCGCCCTCCTCGGAAATCTTGAAAACTCTCCCGTCAACGTCGCCGCCAATGCCACTTTCACCGGCATCGGCACCCTCGGCGGATCGCTCACCACCTCAGCAGCAGCCATCATCTCCCCCGGCGCGGACAATGGCTCCGCAGCAGGAACACTCACAGCCGCCACACTCGCACTCACTTCCCCGACCCTCCGTTTCGACTTATCCAACAACCCAACTTCCGGAAACGATCGCATCGAGTGCACCGGACCCATCACCCTCACCGGAACGCAAAATTTCAGCTTCAACCTAACCGACGGCACCCTCGCCCCCGGCACTTACGAACTCATCTCCACCCCCGGCACGCTCGCCATCAACGGCGTCACACTCACCTCAAATCTCCCAAGCGGCTCCCGCCAAACCCTCATCCTTGAACACAGCCCCAACGGCACCGCACCCGGCTATGTCCGCCTCGTCGTCACCGGCACCCATGCCAACCTAACATGGACTGGCACCAACGGCGGCCTCTGGGACTCGCAAAATACCACAGCCTGGTCCGGCGCATCCCCTGCCACTTTCTTCAACTTCGACACGACCACTTTCAACGACACCGCCACCTATGGCACGGTCACCATCACAAAGCCCGTCGCCCCGCAATCCATCACCGTTAACAACACCGCCGCCCGCCCCTACACCTTCACCGGCGCACCCATCACAGGCACCACATCTCTCGTTAAATCGGGCACCGGTTCACTCACACTGAACGTCCCACGCTACGATCTCGAAAATTGCGCCATCACCACCGGCAGCCCAACCGTCACGGTCTCCAGCAGCACCGGACTGCATCCCGGCATGACGGTTATCAGCAAGAGCATACCCGCCGTCATCCCCGTCGGCACCACCATCGTTTCCGTGATCGACTCGACCACCGTCACCCTCTCGCAAAACGCCACCGCCACCAGCACCACTGCCAGAATCATCTTCGAAACACGCAACACCTTCAGCGGCGGCACCATCCTCAATGACGGCACGCTCACCCTCGCCAGCAATTCTTGGGAATACTACAGTTCGTCATTTCCGCCGCCATCCAATCCCTTCGGCCTCGGCACTGGACCCATCACGCTCAACGGCGGAACCCTCACGCTACTCGGCCACGGTGTCAGCACACTCCACGTGTCCGGAGCTTTGCCTAACGACCTGATCGTCCCCGCCGGAAAAACGGCCACTCTCCGGTCGGTCATGCGTGGAACCTACCTCAACGACATCGCCGGCCTCCGAGGAAACCTCACCGGCTCGGGAAATCTCAACCTCGTTGTAAATTATGCCTACTCCGCAATCACCGGCGACTGGTCCGACTTTTCCGGCACCCTCAATGTCACCCGCCCCACCAGTGCCAACGACCCACGCCTCCAACTCGGCAACGACCTAGGACTTCCGCTCGCCACCGTCAATCTCGACCAAGTCACTCTCACTCACACCGCCACACCACCACCCGACGGCGCAATCATCCCCATTGGCAGCCTCTCTGGCACCAGCAACGAAACAACCATCATCGCCGGTGCCCAAACCGGCTACGCACCCGTCACCTGGCAGGTCGGTTCACTCAACACCTCCACCACCTTCGCCGGAAATTTCACCCCCTATGGAAATGCACCGATCGGCCTCGAAAAAGTGGGCACCGCCATTTGGACGCTCACCGGCACCGGCACTGTCAGCGCAGGCATCACCGTCACTAACGGCACCCTATCTTACGGCGACTCCTCCACCGACGCGCTCAACGGCACCAGCGAGATCACCGTCGATCCAGATGCCACGCTCCAACTGAACAGCGGCGCGAGAATCATCGGTTCTGCCTGTGAAATCTTCACCGCTGCCACCCTCCGCGGCACCGGCACCCTCCAAGCCCCCGTCACATCCAACGGCACCCTCACCCCCTACGGAGGCACTCTCACCCTTGCCGGAAACTCTAACTTAACAGGCAACATCGAATTCACCACCACCTCGGACAAGCTCGCAATTACCGGCAACCTCGACCTAGCAGGCAAGCTCCAACTCCCCACCGGTCTCGCTCCCGGACGCCACCTCCTCATCACTCACACTGGCACACTCACCACCGGGGAAATCAGCTTCACCAACATCCCCCCGAATTTCACGGCGTCTCTCGACCTCACGCTTCCCGGAGAAATTGCCGTCATCCTCACCGACTCATCTGGCTACCAAACTTGGCAAATCGAAAATTTCGATACGCTCGAAAACCCCAACGGCTTACCCACCGCCGACCCCGACGGCGATGGCATGACCAACCTCGAGGAATTCGAAGCCAGCACCGATCCTAACGATTCAAATTCCTTCGTAGGCCTCACCTGGCAAGGAACCTCGAACAACCGCTGGGACCTCGCCACCACCGCCGCTTGGCTTGAAAACACCACCCCGCGCGTCTTCCGCGATCACCGCCACGTCATCATCAACGACAGCGGATCCAACACCCCGTCCCTCGATCTCGTTGGCAGCCTCCAGCCCGGCTCCATCGCCATTTCAAACACCACCAAAGCCTTCACTCTCGGCGGCACTGGCTCCCTCAGCGGCCCCACCCGCATCACCAAATCCGGCACCAACACTCTCACCCTCGCCAGCCCTAACACCTACACCGGCACCACCACCATCGACGCAGGAGTCGTCACCCTCCAACACGCCACCGCCCTCGGCTCTTCAGAAAACGGCACCAGCGTGGCCCTCAACGCCCGCCTCGAACTCACCGGCGGCATCACCGTCGCCAGCGAATCAATCACCCTATCAGGATCTGGCGGCACCGCATTCTACAACGGTGCACTCAACTCGAAATCCGGCATTAACACCTGGGCCGGCCCCGTCACTCTCGCCACCAGCGGCACCCGCATCGGCGCCCAAGCCAATGCCACCCTCGTCGTTTCCGGCCCGATCAGCAGCGAAACTGGAGTCACCATCCGCCCCAACGACATGACCTCCACCGTCATCCTCTCCGGAGAAAACTCCTACCTTGGCGACACCACCGTCATCGGCGGCGTCCTCAAACTCGGAGCCACCAACACGCTTCCCATCACCACCCCACTCAAGCTCGGAGCATCGAACATTTCCGGAAAACTCGATCTTGCCGGCTTCGATCAGGAAATCGCCGCTCTCGCCGTCACCCAGACCACCGGCACCCTCACCAACAACGAGCTCACCTCCGCCACGCCTGCCACCCTAACTATCAACACATCGGCAAACAGCAGCTACGCCGGAAAGTTCACCGGCAGCATTACCCTCGCCAAGTCCGGCCCCGCCACCCTCTCACTCACCGCTGCCACCGCCCTCGCCGCCACCACTTCCGTCCATCTCGACGCCGGCGCACTCAATCTATCATCCTCCCACACCATCACCGCCCTCCGCCTCAACGGTCATTGGCAGCCCTCCGGAATCTATCATGCCGGAAACTCCTCAAATCGCATCACCGGTCCCGGCACCCTCACCGTCACCACCTCCGGCAACTCAGATTTTAACAGTTGGATCGGTTCCTTCCCCAATCTCACCGAGCTTGAAAATCTCCCGACAGCCGACCCCGACCACGACGGCAACAACAACTTGCTAGAGTGGGCACTTCAGCTCGATCCCACCCAGCCGGATCAATTCAAACCCACCCTCACCCGATCCGGAGCCACGCTCGCCTACACCTACACTCGCGCAAAAAACGTCCAAGCCACCTTCACCGTTGAGTGGTCTGACACCCTCACCACCGACTGGTCCACCACCGGTGTCAGCGCCGAAACTCCCGTCTCCGAAACCGACGCCACCCGCACCGTTCAGGTCACCCTGCCCGCTGGAACCCATGGCAAACGCTTCATCCGCCTCCGCGTCTCACCAACCTAACATCTGCGTATTTTTAGAGCTGATTCGCGTATTCTCTCTACATCGCTTCAAGGATTCACCACATCCTTCGCAGAAATCATCCCCTCTTAAATCTGCACCAAACCACGCTGGACCGCGAGAATCGCCGCTTCGGTGCGGGTTTCAACCCCCAGCTTCGCCAAGATATTGCGAACATGCGCTTTGACGGTGAATTCGTTGGCGGCGAGGACGCGGGCGACGTCTTTGTTGGATAATCCACGCGCAATAAGTGCTAGGATTTCTAACTCGCGGGCAGTGAGCGCCTGAAAGGCGGCTCGTTCTGCTAGGCGTTCCGCGACAGCTGGGGGCAAATACTGGCGGCCCTCGATCACGGCGCGGATCGCGGCTTCGAGTTGTTTGCTTGGTATGCTTTTTAACAAATAGCCACTCGCCCCGGCCGTGATCGCACGGTGGATGTCTTCATCCCCGTCATAGGTGGTCAGCATCAGCACGCGGGCGTCGGGTTGGGCCTTGCGAATGATTTTCAAGGCATCGATTCCCGTGCCATCGGGCATTTGAAGATCCAGCAAAGTCACGTCCGGTCGGTGCAGGGCGTGAGCAGCAATAGTTTCAGCAACGTTGGCGGCCTCCGCAACGACCTCGAAGTCAGGGCGCAGGTCGAGCACCACCCGCAAGCCCTCTCGGAAGAGCTCGTGATCGTCAGCGATGAGGATACGGATCATGGAAATGGTTTTTCTATCAGGCGGAATGAGGCAGGGCAACTTCGATGCAGGAACCGCCGCCGACTTCGGACTTCACGGTCAACGATGCTCCTAACAACTGAGCACGTTCGCGCATGTCCTGCTGCCCGTAGTGAGGTCTGTCGTTTTCAATAGGAATGGAAGGGTCGAATCCATGACCATTGTCTTTTACCGTCAGGACGATCATGCCGTTCTTGCGTAGCAGCATCACTTCCAGAGTGGTGGCCTGGGCGTGTTTAAGAACGTTGGCCACGGCTTCCTGAGCGATGTGTAGAAGCTCACATTCCTGCTCGTTGGCAAGCCCGGCATCGCCGTCGTAAAGATCCAACGTGGTGGCGATGCCGGTATCTTCGGTGAGCAACCTGACGGAATCACGCAAGGCTTCCGCGAGGCTGTGTTTCTCAAGCGCCAGACTGCGCAGCCCCCAGACGGTGCGGCGGACCTGGGTCTGGCTGAGGCGCAGAAGCTCGGCGGCTTTTTCAATTTGTCGCCGGGCAGGTTCCGAGTCGGCGGCACCCGCATGCGGGAGCAGGTCGTTGGCGGCATCCATGCGCAGAGCGGCACCGGCGAGGGTTTGCTCAAGCGAGTCATGCAGGTCGCGGGCGAGGCGGTTGCGCTCGGCGGTCACGGCGGAGTATTCGCTCAGCTCATCACGGCGCGCGCTAAGCTGTGCATGCAACTGGTCGGTGCGGGTTTCCACCCGTTTTGCCAGAGCGTCCCTTGCAGACACAAGTTCAGCCTCGGCGACGACGAGGCTCTTGTTTTTGCGGGTCAGCAGGCCGGCAAAAAACATCACCGTCACCAGCGCCGATCCGGTCGCGGCGAGGGCCACGGCAAGGCGTAGAGGCGTCCACCAAGGCGCTGGCTCCACCACCCGCACGTCGGATAGATTTCTCAAACGAATCAATAGATCCCGCGATTTCAAATAACCCTCTTCCTGTTGGGGTGAGGCCAGCGATCCTTCCGCGATCCCGGTGACCGTGATGATGGCTCCGGGCCGCGCTGGAAGCGCATCACGGGGAATGCTGCCGTTGAATTCGGCGGCGAAAAGCAAACTGCCATCCTTCAGGAGCAGCCGGGCGGGGCTGACATCCGTTTGGGTTTCGACCAGCCTGCCGCTGACTCGAACGACCCGCCCTTCATGGAAAAATGCGTCCCGCGCGTTGTTCATGACGGCGGGCGCAAGGGCGGTGCTGCTGCCCAAGATTCGCACTTGGCCATCTTCCAGTGTCGGACTGACCGGGCCGGGTTTCGGAAATCCAATGACTTCCACGAATGAATTCACGGCTGGTGGTTCGATCTTGCCCGTGGTCCAAACTCGCACCCCGTGCTCTTCACTCTGGATCTGAAAGGACTCGTCATTCTGGGAATGGGTGACCGTGCCCCGGGTGCGGATCCGGTGGCCGGGCGCTCCGCTAACAGGATAACCTAACAATCCTTTCAGCGGCGTGAGTGGCAGCGTCGATGCATCCCTTGCGGGTTCCAGAATCTCGATGAATTCCGGTTGGGTCACCCGCATTTGCGCGGTGAGGACCTGCCCGCTTTCGTTGACAGCAACTGCGGTGATGCCTTTGACCCGGACCACCGCGTCCACAAGCCCGGACAGTCGCTCGAGTTGGTTACCGGGGGTGAGGACGAGGATTCGCGTGCCTTTGGCATCCAGATGCATGATGGCGTGGTCGCGGCCCAGTGCCGACCAAGGCTGCACCGCCCGGACGATGCCGGAGAGCTCGACGAAATGGCAGTCGTAGGAACCGCTCAGCAACTCGCTCCCCGTGACATTTTCAGGCTCCGGCAGGCCGGGTTCCCCGATCACTTCGAGTGACTGCACAACGAAGTCGGGCGCGAATTTCCCTTTCTGGAGGTAGCCTCCCACTTCGACTTTCTGGCCAAGTTTGAGATCACGGGGGCGGTTCACGTGCATCGGCAGCCAAATGGCAGCCTTGCCATCTTGAATGGCAATCTCGGTTTGCTGGTCGCTGATGTGGTTGATGATACCGGTCGTTCTCGCTTCGATGCGGAGGCCCTCATCATTCGGAAATTCACGCAATTTGCTGATGCTGAAAAAAGGTGCCTCCTGCGCCATGGCACGCGGAAAGACCACGCCGATGGCGATCCAAAAAATCAACGAAACTCTGCAGAATGCAATCAAACCGGCCACTAGCTAGTCACAAAATCCCCTGCCTGCAAAGC
>JBEGOB010000012.1:0-4167 GCA_041182265.1 Verrucomicrobiota bacterium
CGACCATCTGATACTCGGCGCGTTTGATCGTGCGGTCGGCCGGTAGCTCGAAAGTCCGGCGGAAATAACGCAGGCCAATCGGTGCGGCGGTTTCCGGTTTACCTTCGGGAAACCAAATCCAGGAGCTGGGCGGCAACACCTGGGGGATGACGATCTCATCCCGGCCGATCCACTGGCCGCGCCAGTCGTCGGGCTGCAACAACCCGAGGCTCCACGTCGCTGGCCGGCTCCAAGCGGACACTTTGCCGCGCTCGTCCCAAATGCGGACTTTCCATACGCACGTCTGGCGCGAAGCCAGCGGTTTGCCAGCATAACGCACGTGAAGGGATTGGTCGGAGACGACCTTGCCCGAGGCCCACAAATCGGCGTTGCCCGGCGCGAGCTTGTCCGCGCTGCTCGCGACGAGAATCTCGTAGGCCGTCTGGGCGGCGCCGCGTTGCTCGGAAGCCAGTTGCCAACTCAAGCGCGGTTGGGTGACGTCGATGCCAACCGGATCGACGAGCTGTTCACAGCGCAGTTCGCCCGCGCGCACCTCATCGGCTGCCCTCACGTTGAGTGCGCAAAAGGCATTGGCCAAGGCCAAGAGTAACAAGGCGATTTTTAGGGTGATTGTATTCATAAATTAGTTGCTGGAGGCTTTAGTCTCGCGGATGAGAGAATAGTGGTGGGGGGCGGGGCTTGCAGGCCGCTTGAAACTGGGCCGGCAAAGAGCTGTAATCTGTTTCAAGTTTTCCGGGCGATTGCATCGCTTCGTAGCGAACTTTTATCGAACCGTCCCGACTCCTTGCAGCCGTGTCCTGCGGGTGACAAATCCGCCGCATAAAGCAGGGGGAACAGGGGCAGTGCTGAGAACAACACTGCGCAAAGGAGTCGGGGGATCTTCATATGGTGTTATTTCTTACAGTGGGTGCGCAGACGGACCGGCGGGCGCGGTCAGCGTTTCTGCGCGAACAGCCACGGCAGCAGATCCGGGTTGGAAAGTGCCTGAAGCCAGGAGGAGTGATTGACGCCTGGCAGTTCGCTATACTTCACCTTGCCGCCGACTTGGCGGAGCGCCTCGACCATGGAGCGGGAACGCCCCGGCTTGACCGTCGTATCTTTGTCACCATGGAAAACCCAGGTTGGAATACTGGCTATGCGGGGCGCGGTGGAATCATCGGCGCCGCCGCAGATCGGGACCGCCGCCGCGAACCACTCCGGCTTGCGTGCGATCAAGTCCCAGGTGCCGAATCCGCCCATCGAAAGGCCGATGACATAAACCCGTTTTGGGTCGATGGGGAGGGACTTCATCAAGGTCGGAATCAATTCCAACACATTTGACATCGGATCACTCGGTTCCGCGGGTTGCTGGTGCGAGGTCGGAGCGCCCCAGTTCACTTCCACCCAACGCTTGTCCTCCGGACATTGCGGGAAAACGGCGAAAGTCGGGAATGCGGCCCGGTTCATGGGATCGGCAAACAGAGCACCGCCATTCGAAAGTTGGCGGATGTTCCCCTCCCCTCGCTGCCCCGCGCCATGAAGAAAAATCACAAGGGGATACAGGGTGCCCGGCTTCATTTCCACGGGGGAAAGAATCCGATAAGGCAGGGTGCAACGGGTGCCGGTAAAGGTTTTCGCATCAAAGACGCAAAGCTCTTTGGGGAGTGTTAGGGATGATTCCGGAGGCCGCACGGTGACGTGGGGAGTCACGGGAGTCACAGTAGGCACTGCGGGGAGGCTATTTGCGAAGTGCAGTAACAACACGACGGCGAGGATGCTGAGTTTTTTCATGGTTTTTATTATCAGGGAGCACCAATCCCAGCACTGCCGCCCCACCAGAGCTTAACAGAATCTTTCGACGCATCCCCGCTTGCCGGATAGGGCTGAATAATCAGTTTCACTTTATGCAACCCAGCCGGTAATCCCGCCGCAATTTTGTAGAGTTTGGCAACTGAAACGGGTTGCGCCCCGTCAACTCCTATTTCAATGTTCTTGGCTGCGGGTGGAACCGATAACCCGAGATACAGATCCTGCCCTGGAAGCTCAAATTCAAGGATACCACCAGCCGGACTGCATTCCCAATGATTCGGATTGGAATGAGTCCATCCGGTCACGGTCACCGGCTTGAAATCTTCCCCTCTGAACAGAAAACAGCGCTCATAGGTACCCGAGATCAAGGGGGGCGGCAGGTTGGCCACTTCCGGAAGGGGCTGACTAAGCTTACGTAGTTTCGCAAGGGAATCGTCCAGGAATTTCCCAAGGAGTTCGCTGGCTACGTCATGCCCCTCGTTACTGGGATGAACCACATCGTCATAGAAGTCCTCCCACTTCAACCGGCCCGACTGGAATTCAGGCCACATAGCATCCGTGAAACTGATCATGGGCAGTCCATAATGACGTCCGAGTTCCACTTGGATAGGCTGGGCGCTCTTGCCATCCTTGTGCATGAAAAATAACCCGATGACCGCCAGATCCCT
Organism: Verrucomicrobiota bacterium; assembly: GCA_041182265.1. Classification (GTDB taxonomy): domain Bacteria; phylum Verrucomicrobiota; class Verrucomicrobiia; order Verrucomicrobiales; family Akkermansiaceae; genus Luteolibacter. The sequence goes on from JBEGOB010000012.1 coordinate 2,457, forward strand.
TGAACTGGAGAGAAGTTGACGCAGGACCCCCTCGTAGCTGTCCCTTTGTCCGGGCAGCGTGGCTGAATCGTTAACCGCATATTCAACCACAACCAGATCCGGATGACGATCCAGAACGTCACGCTTCACACGTAGCGCCCCGTAGGCGGAATCGGTGGCGCCAATGCCTGCATTGATAAAGCGCACGTTCACCCCCGCGAACGCTGTCTCGAACCATTTGGAAAGCTGCTGAATGTAGCGACGATTCGGATCCTTGGTATTTTCTCCACCTGCCGTGATGGATCCACCGATGGCCGCCACACAAATGGGTTCGCCACGCCGTGCCTTAGCGAGCACGGCTTGAATACGTGCAGGATCGCCCGCGCTCACGAGGCTTCTCTGAAGCATCAAATCGGTGACCACCGGTTCGTCCCCTAATGCGGTTCGCGTCGCGATGAGCGCGACGCATATCATAAGAATGTTTACTGCGAATTGTGTGTATTTCATAATGGTGTTATCATCAGGTGTCTTTTTTCCATCCTTTTCAATACGTGGAAAACGGCGCCGCATCATTACTCCGCAGCTTCGGGGACTATCAGCTCGGGCGCGGCGACGCCGGAAAGTGTTTTAGCGGTGAGCCTAACTTCGCTCTTCGTTTGGCGCATGCGCTGGACGAGTCCGCCCTGATAGACCGCCACCAGATCCGGTGCGGAGCTGGTCCACACCACGTTGAGATCGGTGAGGTCGAGCCAGCCGTCGCCGAGTTTACCCAGGGCGCTCAGGCGCGTAGTTTCTAGCAGTCCAAGTTTTTGCGCAGTCCCGGGCGTGAAGGTTTTCTCCCCCAGCTTTAGTTGAGTGACTTTAGTGAGGTCTTCTTTTGTGAAGATGATTTGGGTCATCGATTCCGCTGGAAGGTCAACGACCATTTCCGGACCGCTCAGCAGTTGTTGGAGGATGGCTTGGTCGCGTAGCTTGAGCGACGTCTCACGGACGACGGCCGTTGCATATTTCTCGGGCAGCATTTCCAGATCGAACTTCACGCGTTTAGCGTGGGTCGGACCAGAATTCAACACGGTGATGATGAGCCGATCGGGTGTGCGCACGGCCAGCGTCCGCAAATCGGGGCCCGAGCCGTTGAGAGAATAGTATTTTTCCGGCGACAACATTTTAAAAACGTTGTGGCCGATGTTCGGATCGTGCACGTGGCTAAAACCTTTGGCACTTTCGCCGAGGGCCAATACTTCATATGAGTCAAGTTTGCCAGCGCCGGGCGTGCAGCGAGACAGCATTTTAAATGCATGATAGGCTGGTGTCGCCATGCGGAGCTGGAACTCTTCGAAGCTTGGGTAACATTCCTTCGGCTTCTTATTCAGGGCGTTGTCCTGACCGGTCCAATCGACGAGGTTCATGTCGCCATAGACGAGGCTCTTGAAACTGCGATGGGTGGCAGGAGACTGGAATTCGTAGGCAAGCGCCATCTCACAACCCGCGTCTTGCGCCTTGCTTGCCGATAGAATCGACATCATCAGCCCGGCAAACTGCAGCGACGGCTTCACCGAGAACAAGGCCTCATTGGGCTGGAGTGGCCCGCCGATGCGATTGAATTCGGTGAAGGCGAGCTTCTTGCCGCTCGCGCGTGCACGCATCTCCATCCGGGATTGCTGACGTTTGAACATCTCAGGATCCGGGTCGTAAAAATGATAATCGAGGAAGTCGCAATAGGGTTCCACGT
>JBEGOB010000013.1:0-2652 GCA_041182265.1 Verrucomicrobiota bacterium
GGGATGACCTCGACTATCTCGTGCTCGACCTCCCGCCCGGCACCGGCGACATCCAACTCACCATCGTCCAAACCGTCACGGTCGATGGCACGATCATCGTCACAACCCCGCAAGAAGTCGCGCTCATCGACGCACGCAAGGCGGTTTCAATGTTCGCGAAGGTGAACGTCCCCATCCTCGGACTGATTGAAAATATGTCATGGTTCGAGTGCGACGCAGGCAAGCGCTACCACCTTTTCGGCAAGGACGGCGGCGTCAAGGAGGCAGCAGAACTCAATTTACCCCTGCTCGGACAAATCCCGATCAACATCGAGACTCGCGAGCGTGGCGACTCAGGCGCGCCCATCGCCCTGCTGCCTCCCGACCAAAACAAGGTCTCCGCAGCCTTCCATGCCGTCGCAAGCGCCATCCGAACCCGCGTCCCAGTATAAAACCCCCATGGCGCTATGAATGAGAAATCCAGACCGGACCACGAGATCTCCGACCACGGAGGCATCGTCAAGGTCACCCCGGACCTCATCCATGCACGCGTTGAAGTCGACTTCGACCCACGCCAACTCAGCGAAAATCAGGTCCGCGACATCATCCAGGAACACCGCGCCCAAGTCGCATCCGCCCTCCAACAAAGCATCTTCCGCCTTGAAGGCAGCGCCTGCGAGGCATGCGCCCAAAAACTGGAGCAGAAAATCAAAAAAATCCCCGGCGTCCGCCGCGCCACCGCCACTTACATCGGCAAGGTGCTCACCGTCACCTTCGACTCGGACGTCGCCAGCGAGGCCAAGGTGCTCAGCGACGTGAAAAACGCAGGCGCAAGCGTCCAAGCGCTCGCTCCCACCCCTCCCGCACGCAGCGCATTCTGGCCACGCATCCGCCAAGGAGAACTCAACGAGGAAATTTCCTGTGGCCTCGGACTTGTTTGTCTCATCGCCGCATGGCTGGCCGAAAAATACGCCGGTGCCTCCGTCAGCAACGCCCTTTATCTAGGAGCCTACCTTTTCGCCGGACAACAAGGCGTGCGCGCCGCCCTCGCTTCACTCCGCGAATTCGTCCTGGATGTGGACGTCCTCATGGTCCTCGCCGCGCTTGGCGCAGCCATTATCGGAGCCCCTTTTGAGGGCGCACTGCTCCTATTTCTATTCAGTTTCTCCAACGTTCTCCAACGCCACGCGATGGATCGCACACAGCGCGCCATCGAGAGCCTGCTCAAGCTACGGCCCAGCGAAGCCCTGGTCAAACGCACCCATGGACCGGAAAAAATTGCCGTGGAAGCCGTGGAAATCGGCGACATCGTGATCGTCCGCCCCGGCGAGCAAATCCCCGTGGACGGCCTGATTTCCGAAGGCAGCACCCACGTGGACGAATCCTCGCTCACCGGCGAGTCGATGCCCCGCGCAAAGACGCTCGGCAGCCCGCTCTTCGCCGGAACGATCAACCAAGGCGGCGGCGTCGAACTCCGCGTCACCAAGCGCTCGGAGGACTCGGCCCTCTCACGCATGGTGAAACTCGTCGCCGCCGCCCAAGCCGAGAAATCCACCACCCAACGCTTCCTTGAAAAGGCCGAGCAATACTACGCCATGGGCGTTATCCTCTTCACGGCAGGCGTCTTCCTCGTCCCATTTTTCCTCCTTTCAGAAAATTTCGGCACGGCATTCTACCGCGCGATGACGATCATGGTCGTCGCCTCCCCCTGCGCCCTCATCATCAGCACGCCAGCCACCGTCCTCTCGGCCATCGGCGGCGCAGCCAGGCGCGGCATCCTCATCAAAGGTGGTTCCCATCTGGAACGCGCGGCAAAAATCGACATCGTCGCCATCGACAAAACTGGCACGCTCACCGTCGGCAAACCCTCCCTCACGGAAATCGTCAGCAAGGATGGCATCCACCCGCTCGCCCATCCCCTGCCTCCGGCCATCTCCGATCTCCTCGCCGCCGCAGCCGCTCTTGAGGCCAAGTCCGAACACCCGCTCGCCCACGCCATTGTCCAAAGCGCCAATGACTTAGGAATCACCTCCAGCACCGCCACCGACTTCCAATCCACCGCTGGAAAAGGCGCGGAGGCCACCATCGATTCCGTCCGCTACCTCGTCGGCAGCGAGCGGCTTTTCATCGAACTCAAGGCCACTGGCATGGAGCCCATCGCCCAATTTTCCAAACCGCTCCAAGCCGATGGAAAAACCTGCGTGTGGCTGGGAACCCGCGTTGGCGACGCAGTGAGCGCCTCCGCCGTCCTCGTCATGGCCGACACCATCCGCCCGGAAGCGCGTCACCTCGTCTCCCGCTTGCACCAGCTTGGCGTGCAAAAAGTCGTCATGCTCACTGGCGACCACCCCCTCGTCGCCCAAGCCATCGCCCGCGAAGCCATGGTGGATGAGGTCCGCGCCGAGCTGCTCCCTGAGGATAAGTTGGAGGTCATCCGCCAGCTAAAATTGGAGGGCCACGTCATGATGATTGGCGACGGCGTGAACGACGCACCCGCCCTCGCCATGGCAGACATCGGAATGGCCATGGGCGCCGCCGGCACGGACGTTGCCATGGAAACAGCGGACATCGTCCTCATGGGAGATCGCTTGGAAAATATCCCGCTGCTCCTCGCCCACGCCCGCAGAGCACGCTCCGTCCTGCTTCAAAATCTGATTTTCGCCAGTGCGGTGA
>JBEGOB010000014.1:0-22413 GCA_041182265.1 Verrucomicrobiota bacterium
TTGGATTTTTTACCACAGATGGCACTGAAAGCACGGAATGGAGAGTTGCATGGATCTGGTAGGGCGTGGTCGGCCTCGCCGCGCCGACTTGTCCGCTGTATGGCGGTGCGGATGGGGAAAAGGAAGATTAGCCTCCGGCGGGAGAAGGTGGAGTGGGCGGACTAGGGCCGGATCCGGCCCTACCGGGGGAATAGGAAGAGTCGGTCCCGGCAGCGGGAAGTTAGGAGCTTTTGCTAGAAAGGAAATTTGCCGCCTCCGAGGCCTTTCATCATGTCTTTCATGCCGCCTGCGCCGCCGAGTTGTTTCATCATGTTGCCCATCTTGGTGGGGGATTTCATCATTTTCCGCATTTCGCCGAATTGCTTGATGAGTTGGTTCACCTCCATGATCGACGTTCCGGAGCCGGCGGCGATGCGTTGGCGGCGTGAGCCTTTGATGATTTCCGGGCGTTGGCGCTCGATGAGGGTCATCGAGAGGACGATGGCTTCGGTGCGTTTGATTTTCTTTTTGTCGAAGGCTCCGGCAGGGAGTTGTTTTTTAATTTTGTTGAAGCCGGGCATCATTCCGAGGAGGCCTTCGAGTGGAAGGTTTTGGATCATTTTCATTTGATCCAAGAAGTCGGTGAAGTCGAATTTCCCGGCTTGCATGCGCTTCATGGAGCGCATGGCGTCGGCCTCGTTCACCTTGTCGGCGACTTGCTCGACCATGCCGACGATGTCGCCCATGCCGAGAATGCGGTCGGCCATGCGGTTGGGGTGGAACTCGAAAAGTTGTTCGAGTTTTTCGCCTTCGCCGACGTATTTGATGGGCTTGCCGGTGATGGCGCGCATGGAGAGAGCCGCGCCGCCGCGTGCGTCGCCGTCGAGTTTGGTGAGGATGATTCCGGTGATGCCGACGGCGTCGTCGAAGTGGCGTGCGACGGAAACGGCTTGTTGTCCGGTGGCGGCGTCGGCGACGAGGAGTGTTTCCTTGGGATTGAGGAAGTCGTGGAGTCGCTTGAGCTCGGCGATGAGTTTTTCGTCAATTTCCTGGCGTCCGGCGGTGTCGAAAATGAGGACGGTGCCTTGTTGCATCTCGGCCCAGGCGAGGGCGTCTTTGGCAACCTTGACGACGTCCGTCTCGCTGGCGTCCGGGGTGTAGCATGGGACATCGACTTGTTTGGCGAGGAGCGCGAGTTGGTCGATGGCGGCGGGGCGATAGAGGTCGCAGGCGATGAGGAGCGGGCGGCGACCTTCCTTTTTCAGGCGGTTTGCGAGTTTGGCGGAGGTGGTGGTTTTTCCGGCACCGTTGAGGCCGCAGATGAGGATGCGTGCGGGTGGGTTGAGGTCGAGGGGAGCTTGGTCGCCACCGAGGAGAGCCGTGAGCTCATCTTGGAAAATTTTGACGATTTGCTCGCCGGGTTTGATTGACTTCAGGACGTTTTCGCCCATGGATTTTTCCTTCACCTTGGCGATGAACTCCTTGGCGACACCGAATTCGACATCGGCTTCGAGCAGGGCGATGCGGATTTCGCGGAGGGCGTCGGCGATATTTTTTTCCGAGATACGGCCGACGCCGCGGAGGTTGCGGAAGGTTTTGTCGAGATTGTCAGAGAGGCTGGAGAACATGGAATGTGTGAGGAAGAGTTGAGAAATTATTCACCGTCAGGGAGATAGGCCGAGTCGCGATCGATGAGAAAGGTCCAGCGGAGCGGAAGATCGGGAGGATTGCCAGCGGTATCTTTCCAAGTGACAGAGACTTGGCAGGTGGGTTGGCGGAGGCGGCGGTTGACCTGCCACGAGAAAGTTGAGGTTTCGGGAGAGAAGATGGCGGGGACCTCGCCGAATCCGCCGATTTTCATGGTGAGGCTTGCGGGGTCTAGATTTTCTACTTTTGAGAGGTCTGCGGAGATGATTGGGAGCCTTGAGTTGATGATGGCGCCGGCTTGTGGGGTGACGGGGTGCGGGGTGGTCTGAGCGAGCGTGGCGGATGCGCCGGCGAGCGTGTCGGTGGGGGGCTGGGCGTCGCGGAAATTCGTCGCGAATTCGAAAATTTTATCGTAGTTTCCGAGGATGATGTAGCGTGGGAGGGTGGCGTCTGGGAGCGAGCGTTTGACCTTTCCGGGGAGGACGGTGAAGAGGTGTTGGTAGCCGAATTCCTGGCCCATGGTGACCATTTCCTCGGTGAAGAATCCGCCGGGGTAGGCATAGGAAGTGACGGAAGTCTGGAATTTGGATTCGAGGAATTCCTTGGAGCTGCCCATTTCTTTGCGGAGGTATTCCGCGTAGGCTTGTGGGCCTTTTTTGCGCTGGTTTTTCACCGCAATGGGGAAGGGGTGACTGACGGAGTGGCTGCCGATGTTGGCACCGGCGGCGCGCATTTCCTCGATCATTGCTGTGGTGAGTGCCTTGCCGCCGCCGTCCACGTAGTTTTTGTAAAGGAAGAGCGTGTAAGGGTATGCGAACTCTTTGAGGATGGGGAAGGCGTCGGTGTAAACCGACTTCCATCCGTCGTCGAAGGTGAGGACGATGGATTTCTCGGGGATGGATTTTTCGCCATTTTTCCAAGCGGTGAAGTCCGCCATGGAGATCACGGAGATGCCGAGTTGGCGGATGGTCTCCATTTGAGCCCGGAATTTCGAGGTCCGGATGCGCATTGCGGTTTCGGGGGCGGTTTCCGAAAAGTCGTGGTATCCGAGGACGGCGACGCGGGTGCCGTCGTCGGGCATGGTGGATTCCTCCTCGGAAATGGGGTCGGCGGCGGGCACCTCTTGGGCCCACAGGCAGGTGCAGGTGAGGAGTTTGAGGAGAAAAATGCGTGCGGCGTGCGTCATCTAGGGGGCGAGTTTAGCCCGTGGCGCGAGTTTTGAAAGCCCCAAGAAAGGTGGGTGAGAGATCTGGGGGATTTTTCTGAGTCAGTCTGCTTGAGGCAGGCGCGCGCTGGGGGACTTGGCCGTCAGGCGGACCATGACGGGGGATTTGCCATCTCCGGTGGTGACTTCATACCAGCCGGGAAACCCGCGCCAGTGGAGGGTTCCGGAGTTGTCCGTGGAGGCGGTGACTTGGGTGCGCCAGCGCTTGCCGAGCCATTCTTCGAGGACTTCGCCCCGTTTGCGGATGCTCCAATCTTGATTCCATGAGGCGCATTCTTTTTTCCAATGGCTGCCTTCCCAGAAGCCCCAGAGGAGAAATCCGCTGTAGGCGGGGTGGCTGAAGCAGGTGATGAGGATGTCGCGTGTGAAATCTGCGGCTAGGTCTTCGTCGTCTTCCGTGTTGACGTCGAATTCCGTGATTTGTTGCTGGGGGACGATTTTTGCAAATTTGTCGGTGATGGCGATCATCGCATCGGGTGAGGGCAGGCTGCTGGCGTGAAAGTGGGCCTGATTGCCAAGTCCATCGACGCGAAAACCCTCGTCGTTGAGGGATTGGATGTAAGTGAACGTGTCATCCGACTGGCGGCCGGGACGGAAAATTTGGTCCTCATTCACGTAGAGGGGGAGTGTGGTTTTTTGACGTGCGATGGTGAAAATCTCGCGGTCGATTTTTCGCAAGGCTGGGCGGCTTGTGAGCATGTCCGCGCCCGGCCATGCGATGGGGTGATTGATCACGTCCCAGTCGATGACTCGATTTTTCACGAAATCGAGGCGCTCGTGAGTGAGAGTGACGAAGTGGCGGCGGATCGCCTCGGCGTCCGTCACGCCGGCGAGATTGGGCGGCACGGCGTCTTGGATTAGGTAGTGGCCGCGGACTTCGATTTTGCGCTGCTCAAGCCAGTTGAAGGCCTGGTTGATGGTGTCGAGATTCCGCTGCTTGTCATGGGGTGCGAGTTCGGCAGCCCAGCCGAAGTCTTTCAGGTCATTTTCAAAGACCACCCGGCTGAAGAGGCGATCGACAATTTCGCGAAATTGGGAGCCGTCGGGGGATTGTTCGGTGATGCGCGCTGCGGGAACGGCCGAGCCAAAGCCAAATTCGTGACGGCGCAGGGTGAGTTTCACGGTTTTGCCGGAAATGGGCGTGCCGGAAGCGTCGGTGAGCGTGAGCGAGAGATCGTTTTTGCGGATTTTCTCGATGCGATCCAGCGCGGCGGTCCGCCAAGCAGCGCCCTCTTCGCGGCCCTCGTAGGTGAAGCGGATGCGTGGGAACGAAGAGATCGGGGTGGTGGCGGGGTAGCGCAGCACGCGGATTGCAGAAATTTCCACCGATTGTTTCAGGTGGCCAGCGAAGATCACGAGACTGGCTTTTCCAGTGTCAGCGGTGATGCTTGGGCGGAAAAGGATCGGGTATTCCGTCCACGTTGGGGTGATATCGAAGGCCGTCTCGTCACAGGCGGGCTCGTAGGGCGAGTTGCGTTGGAGTTTTGCGATGAGATTGCCTCGATTTCCGCTGGTCGAGCGGGCACGGACAATCGCGAGGACGAAATCACCGGGTTGGAACCCCGCGCTCGTGAGCGAGTTAGAAACTTGCGCTTTGTAGGCGGCGTCCGATGCCTCGGCGACGCGGATTTGCCAAGCGTCTGGGGTATGGGTCACGGGTCCGCTGCCTTGGAGGCTTGTTGGATTTGAGAGCGGCGTGCCGCCGTCCGGTAACTTCACGGCGAGCGCCAAGGCTGAGCTGCCGATCAGGAACAAAAGGGAAAAAATCGAGTGCATCATTGGTTTTGAACTTACGATCCGTGTACTCGAGATCATTCAGGAATCGAGTAAAATCCCGCCAATGGGGGAGGCGTGAGAATCCACTGGAAGGAGACGAGATTTCCTGTTGGGACTGTGATTTGTAAGGGTGAAAGTCTTGGAGTTATCGATGATTCCGAGGGGTGGATGATCGACCTGAGCTGAGAGGCTTGGGTGGAAAATCGCTCACCATTTCGCTTGCCACGTCATGGGTGAGGCCCCACAAAAGCGCCCCGTTCGTTCTGGGGATGCGCAAATTCTGTTGCCCGCCCGGTTCGGCGGATCAACCTTCACCCGCGCGCACAAATGGAAAGCATCTCATCCCGCATTGCCCAAGTTTCCCCTTCACTCACACTGGCCGTCACTGCTCAGGCCAAAGCCATGATCGCCAAGGGCGAAGAAGTTTACGCACTCGCCGGCGGAGAGCCGGAAGTGGATACCCCGCAGTTCATCAAGGACGCTGCGATCGAGGCCCTTCAGGCGGGTCACACCAAATACACGCCTGCGGGTGGCATTCCGCAGCTTCGCGCGGCGCTCTCGAAGAAATTCGCGACGGACAACAATCTGACCTACGCACCGAGTCAAATCTGCGTCACCGGTGGGGCAAAGATGGCGTGTTACAACGCGATTCTTGCGGTCATCGAAGAAGGTGACGAAGTGATCATTCCCTCGCCATTCTGGGTTTCCTATCCGGAAATGGTGCGTCTCGCGGGCGGTGTCCCGGTGATTGTTGAGACCCAGGAGTCGACGGGTTGGAAGATGACGCCTGAGCAGTTTGAAGAGGCCATGACGCCAGCGACCAAGATGGTCATCATCAACACTCCGGGCAATCCAACGGGCGCAGTTTACACCAAGGAAGAGCTTCTTGAGTTGGGTGAAATTGCGATTGGTGAGGACATCGTCATTCTCTCTGACGAGATTTATGAAAAGCTCGTCTATGGCGAGGCCAAGCACGTTTCGATCGCCTCCCTGAGCGAGGAGTTGTATAACCTGACCATCACGGTCAATGGTTTCTCCAAAGCCTACTCGATGACTGGCTGGCGTTTGGGTTACACCGCAGCGCCGAAAGACTTGGCGGACGCGATTGAGAAGATTCAGAACCACACGACATCCAACGCAAATTCCTTCGCCCAATACGGAGCCTTGGCCGCCTTGGAAGGTGACCAATCGTTCATCGAAGATCTGCGTGGTGAGTATGATGTGAAGCGCCAGTTCATGTTTGCTCGTCTCAAGGCGATTCCAAACATTCGCGTGGTTGAGCCGCAGGGTGCATTTTACTTCTTTGTTTACACGGGCAACACCGGCCTCAAGTCGATGAATCTGTGTGACAAACTTCTCTCCCGCTACAAGGTTGCTGCGATTCCCGGCATTGCGTTCGGTTATGACGAAGGCATTCGTTTGAGCTACTGCACCACGCTTGACATCCTCAATGAGGGACTCACGCGCTTCGAGCAGTTCTGCCGCGAGCATTGATCTGCGTATCATTCCAATCATCTCCGGCGTGCGCTTGGCGTGCGCCGGATTTTTTTTGCGCTCAGGCGGGCAGTTCGGTTTCGCGATGAGTGTGATTTTCAGCTCGGGAAAGTTAGAAGTTTTGCTAAGGAATTAAGTTTGCGGAGTCTATGATTTCCGTGGGCAGAGCCGCTCCAACATGTCTTGCGGCGGTGAGGGATTGGGTTTTCTTGGAGGTAATCTTTCAAGGTTTGCCTAATGATTCCGGTTCGTAAAATTCAGCGATTTTTCAATTTCTTGGTGCTGTGCTGTGGAAGTCTCGTGACGGTGGGGTTTTCCGCAGTCATTCAGAGTCCGTCGCAAACGGCGATTGATGCGGCAATCGCCGCGCCATTGATCAGCTATGGTCGGAGCTATGCTGGGGGAGCTTATACAAATGGTGCTTGGTTCGGCGGCGGATCGATTGTTTTGGCGGCGGCAAGTCATGCGGGGAACACGCGCGCGGATTCGCGGTTGTTGCAGCAGATCCGGCACACCTTGACGGGGGGCAATGAGATTTGCGCAAACGGTGGTTATCCCGCGCAGCATGAGCGGCATGTGACTGGTATGTTCGCGATTGTCCGGAAAACCCCGCGTATTTGGGGGCAGTTGACTGCGGCGGAGAAGACGCGGGCGGACTTGATGATGAAGGCGGGCTTGGTCGCAAGTGCCTTTACGACAAGCAATAACAATCCCTATATTCTAGCTAATACCCAGCAATACACCTTGGATGGAGACTCCAATTTGAATCGGGCATGGAATCCGAATTATCGTGAAGGGATGATCGGTGGAGTGTTGGTTGGCATGGTTTACTTCGGCGGGGCGACGGAGACCGAGGCGATTTTGAATTCCTACAATCATGCGCAATTTCTCTCCGCGTTGAATGCGAATGGGCTGAGCAATGCGGCGAGGACCTTCAATTGGAAGCTTGCCAATCCGAGCTCTGCCGCGCCGACGGCAAGCATGATTGAGAACGGCGTGAGGAACTATCAATTCTTCAACTCCAAGCTCGCGGATTATTTGGGGATCTACACCTCATTGGTGAATGATACCTATGGGAAGAATGTGAATGCCGGCTTGAATGGCGGTGCTGGCGTGAATGGATCCGGGAAAATCTATTCTGGGGCCGCGGGCTTGCCCATGCCAGGCGCGCTTGGGATGCTTAAAGAATTCGACAGTTCCGATGGAGGTGGCCCGCGTAGTTCCTTAGGTTATGCATACGATGGATTCCGGCCACATCAGACGAACCAGCTCGTTCTCATCATCGGCGGATATTGGCCGAAAGGCTCTTCCGCTGCGAGCTCGGCCGTCGCACGGATGGAGATTGGAAATGCGGATTTGTGGTATAAAATTTCAAAGAGCTATATTGACTATTACAGCGGCCAAGGGCGTGGCGTGGTGGGAACCGCGTTCGTGAATGAACGTGGTTTTCCCTACGTTCGCTCGCTGTGGGAAGATGTCTTGCAGCCGTATCATCGCAGTAACCTAACGGGTGGTGAGCTTGATAGCGATGGCGATGGCACCCGTGATGAGATTGAGCTGCGCTTGGGTTTGGATCCATTGAATGGTCAATCGCGATTCAGCGCCGAACGAGTGGGTGGAGTGCTGCGTTGGCCGAGCGCGGTGGGTGAGACATTCCGGATTCAGCGGAGTGCGGGAGAATCCGCGCTGGTGGTTTGGGAGACGATTGCAACGGTGGCGGGTGTTGCGGGATTTGCGAGTTTCACCGATCCATTGCCGCCGATCGGTCGGGCGATGTATCGAGTTTTGCTCGACTGAGAGGGATTAGGTTGCTTCGCCTGAGTTGGATGCGAGAAGTTCACGGACTTCGGCATCCGAGGTCTGAGTAAAATCCTGATAGTAGCGGCCGACGCTTTGGAAATAAGTGGGCAAGTAAGCGCAGACCACCTCGTTCGCGTCCTTGCGCAGCATATCGCAGGCACTTTCCGAGCCGACGGGGGCGGCGGCGACGCAGTGTGAGGCGCCGAGTTTCTTAACCGCTTGAACGGCGGCGCGCATGGTCGCCCCGGTGGCCAATCCATCATCAATGAGGATCACGTTCTTATCTTTGAGATTGAGTGGCGGGCGTTTTCCGCGGTAGAGTGATTCCCTGCGTTGAAGTTCCTTCATTTCGCCGGCGATGATCGGTTGGAGTTGCTCTGCGGGGCGCGGGAGCATGGCGGCGACTTCCGGGTTGATGACGAGGGCGCCGCCAGAAGCGATGGCACCTGCCGCGAGCTCGGGAGAGCCGGGGTAGCCGATTTTGCGCACCACGAGAAGGTCCAGAGGGAGGTTCAGCGCGTGGGCGACCTCTGCGGCAACGGGCACACCGCCGCGAGGCAGGGCGAGGACGAGGGTGTCCTTGTGGTTTTGCCATGCGGTGAGTTGGCTGGCCAATTGTGCACCGGCATCCTTGCGGTCGATGAATGGAAGGTGAATTGAGAGAGTTTGCATCGGTTGATGAAGCGTTAAAGTTAATCGTGAACTTGCAAGTGATGTGCCGGGATGGGATGGGCATATACTAACGACTTATGGATTCATGACGCAGTGGGGAAGTGGCATTTTGCAACAGGATCTGTGTGAAATGCACGGCGATTTTCGTTTCATGTTAGCGTCTTGATGGGCGTCTTGCTTGCGGATCCTAGATGCGGCGGGGTTTCAACGACGGGCGCTGGGATGGGAACGTGGATTGCTAGGAAGAGGAGTCATCTTCAACCCACTGAAAACTACAAATTTATCTATGAAAATTCACGCCATCATGAGTCGGGACCCCTATGTTTGTGATCCAGAGACCCTCCTATCTGAAGCCGCCGCTAAAATGCGGGATTTGGAAGTTGGGATTCTTCCCGTTTGCAATGGCTTGAGATTGCAGGGGACATTGACCGACCGTGATCTTGTGGTGGGTGCGGTTGCGGAGGGCCTGGACCCAAGTATGACCGTTGCGGAGGAGGTGATGAATACGGATGTCGCCTACTGTTATGACGACGAAGATGTGGACGAAGCGTCTGCGCTGATGGAAGAGCATCACATCCGGCAGATTGTTATCTTGGACCGTGAGATGCACCTCGTCGGAGTGTTGACACAGGGTGATATTGCATCGAGGGCGAATGGTTCCCAGATGGTTGATGTGACACTTGAAGAGATTACCGAGGCGCTTCCAGTGGAATGTGATATTGCGGATGATGACATTGACGACGACTTCGCGGTCGATGTGAAGCGGGCGAGCGCGGCAAGGGGAAGCTTTTCCAGATAATCATGTTGTCCAAATATTCATGGTGAGGGCTTGGTCTTAGCGCGCGATAAGGGGGGTGAAGTTCCAGCTTGATTCCGTCTGATCAAAACCCAAGTCTCCCACCAATGAATGCTTGGGATCGAAAAGATGTGATGGATGAAAGATTGCGATCGTTCAGTGCGGGTGCTGGTTTTTCCAGCTCTGAGCGAGTGCGTTCGAGATTCTGCGTTAGCGCGGAGATTTTCAGTCGGAATTGTCGCTTTCCATGCTGGTCAATTTGAACTTGAAGATTAGCCTTTTGACCCATGGAAAACGAGTCGAGTAGCGAAGCAGATGATGGCCGTGCGGGCGGTGTTGATTCCTCGGTGATGCCCCCTGTTGGGGCCGCGGTGAGTGGGGGAAGTGAGCCGAGGCGGCAACCTGGCGTTGTGGTGGGCTTGGGTGGATCTGCCGGCAGTCTTGAGATGCTGCAAGTGTTCTTTTCGCATGTTCCGCCGGACACTGGAATGGCCTATGTGGTGGTGGTGCATTCATCGCCGGAGCATGAGAGTTGCCTGGCAGAAATCCTGCAGAAGAGCGCTCGAATACCGGTGGTGACGGTGGGTGAGCCAGTGCTGTTGGAGTCCGACCATGTGTATGTGATTCCGCCGGCGAAGCACTTGGCCTTGGTGGATGGATTCATCTATGGCTTGGAGATGAGCCGCCCGAAGGGGAGGCATGTTGCGGTGGATTTGTTATTCCGGACCTTGGCGGATTCCCATGGTTCCGGAGCGATCGCGATTGTGCTATCCGGTGGGGATGGTGACGGGGCATTGGGGTTGAAACGCGTGAAGGAATTGGGTGGATTGACTTTGGCGCAGGATCCGGCGGAAGCGCAATTCGACAGCATGCCGCGCGCGGCGATTGCGACGGGGATGGTGGACTGGATTTTGCCTGTCGAGGAAATGCCGAGTCATATCATTGACTATCAGGAGAACGGTCGTCGGATTCATTTGCCATCGTATTTAACCGAAGCGTTGCCGCGTGAGGAGACGCGGAGTTTGGAGCGGGATGAGGCGGCCTTGCGTGAGATTCTCGCGTTTTTGAAGGCGCGGACCGGGCATGATTTCAGTTGTTATAAGCGGGCAACCTTGTTGCGGCGGATTGGTCGGCGGATGCAGGTGAATGCGGCGGAGGACTTGGATGCCTATCGAGCGTATTTGCGGGCGCATCCGGGTGAGACGGGTGCCTTGTTGCAGGACTTATTGATCAGCGTGACCAATTTTTTCAGAGATTCCGAGTCGTTCCGGGCGCTTGAGCAGATGGTTCCTGAGATGTTCAAGGGCAAGAGTGCATCCGACCATATTCGGGTGTGGGTGCCTGCTTGTGCGACGGGTGAGGAGGCTTATTCCGTGGCGATGTTGCTGTGCGAGCATGCGGAGAAAATGGATTTTCCGCCACAAATTCAGGTATTTGCGACGGATTTGGACCGCATGGCGATCGAGGTTGCGCGGGAGGGGCGCTATCCGGAAGCGATTTCAGCGGATGTGTCAGAAGAGCGGTTGCGGCGTTTTTTCACCAAAGAGCCGGGTAGCTATCGGGTGCGGCGTGCGGTGCGTGAGATTGTGCTTTTCGCGGTGCATGATCTATTGAAGAACTCGCCGTTTTCGCGCTTGGATTTGGTGTGTTGCCGGAACCTGTTGATCTATCTGAATCGGCAGGCGCAGGCGAAGGTTTTTGATATTTTCCATTTTGCGTTGAAGCCTGGAGGATGGTTGTTTTTGGGGTCCTCAGAATCTGCGGAGGAGGCGGGAGCCTTGTTTGGCCCCGTGGATAAGAAGCACCGGATTTACAGTCGGCGCTTGAACCATCGTGCCGGCTTGGGATTTCCGACGGGATCCGCGACGTTTTCATTCGCTATGCAAACGCCATTAAATCATTCGCCTGCGGTGGGTTCCTTAGTGCCGGCGGTAGTTCCCGGCTTGGTCAGTGATGGCATCACGCGAGTGGAGCCGATGCTGCGCAACAGTTGGGCTGACTTGCACTTCAAGCTGATTGAGCGGATTGCGCCGCCTTCGTTGGTGATCAATCGGGAGCATGAAATTGTGCATCTATCCAAGAGTGTGGGCAGGTATTTGCAGTTCAGCGGCGGAGAGCCTACTTCCGATTTGTTGCGGACGATTCATCCCGGGCTGCGTGCGGAGTTGCGTGCGGCGCTGTTTCAAGTGGGGAAGTCGGAGATGCCGGTGCATATTGACGGTCTGAGCCTCGAGTTGGACGGAGTGGAAAGGGTTTTGAATCTAACTATTGAGCGAGTGGATGATATTGCGCCGGACTACCTGTTGCTTATTTTTCAAGAGCACTCCTTGGATTCGGCGGTTCCGCTGGCGCGGCCACCAGCGGGTGAGAGGCCACCACCGCACGCGAGTGTGTTGCAAAACCTTGAGGAAGAGCTGGATCAAATGAAGTTGCGCCTGCGGGATACGGTGGACCAGTATGAAGCATCCACCGAGGAGTTGAAGGCGTCTAACGAAGAGCTCCAGGCGATGAATGAGGAGCTGCGTTCGGCGACGGAGGAGCTTGAGACCGGGCGTGAGGAGTTGCAGTCGATCAATGAGGAAATCATCACGATCAATCAGGAGTTGAAGAGCAAGGTCGAAGAGCTGAGCCGGACGAACAGTGATTTGCAGAATTTGATGGCGTCCACGAACATTGCGACGATTTTCCTCGATCGGCAATTGAGGATTAAGCGCTTCACGCCATCGACGACGGGCTTGTTCAACTTCATTCCGTCGGATGTGGATCGTCCGCTTTCGGACTTGACGCACAAGTTAGACTACCCGGACATCGCGGCGGATGCGGCGCGTGTGCTGGATGATTTATCCTTGGTTGAGAGGGAGGTTAGAGACTTGGAGGGAAGGTGGTTCTTGGCTCGTTTGTTGCCGTATCGGACGACGGAAGATCAAATTGCGGGGGTCGTGATTACGTGTGTGGACATCACCGCGCGGAAATCTGCGGAAGAGGCGGGGCGTTGGCTTTCGGTGATGGTGGAGTCTTCGAATGATGCGATTATCAGCTACAGCATGGATGATAAGATCGTCAGTTGGAATCATGGAGCGGAGAGGATTTTCGGTTACACGGCCGAGGAGATGATTGGCCGAGAAAATGTGATTTTGATTCCGGATGATCGGAAGCACGAGCGGGATGAGATTTTTGAGAAGTTAAAGCGTGGTGAGTCCATCTCTCAGCTTGAGACGGTGCGTGTTCGGAACGATGGCAAATTGATTGATCTGTCCTTGTCGTCATCGGTGATGCGGAATGAGTTTGGAGAGATCGTGGGAGCGACCATGATTGCGCAGGATATTACGGTGCGAAAAGCGGCGGTGGAAGGGCTGAAGCAGGCGAAGGAAGAATTGGAGGCGCGGGTTGAGGAGCGGACGGCTGAGTTGCGCAAGCGGGCGAGTCAAATTTCCCTGATGGCCTCGGATTTGACCTTCACGGAGCAGCGTGAGCGCAAGCGGATGGCGCATGTTCTGCATGACCAGTTCCAGCAGTTGTTAGTTGCGGCAAAGATGCGGATCGAGTCGCTTGCCAAGATGGATGCGGAGGGGCGTGCGCGTGAGACCGTGAATTTAGTGCGTTTGATGGACGAAGTGTTGTCGAACTCGCGATCTCTAGCCGTTGAGCTCTCGCCGCCGATTTTGGGCGAGGGGCTGGGGCGTGCTTTGGCATGGTTGTGTGGAAGCTGGATGCGGGAAAAGCATGATTTGCAAGTGCACAACATGATCGATCTTACCGTGGATACGCCGCATGAAGACATGCGGATTCTGTTGTTTCTAGCGGTGAAGGAATTGCTCTTCAACATCGTCAAGCATGCGGGAGTGAGTGAGGCGTTTGTTGAGCTCACCGTGTTGGATGCCGAGTGTCTGCAAGTGGTTGTTCGCGACCGTGGGCGTGGGTTCGAAGTGGGTGACTGCCGGGTCGGGAAAGAGCCGGGGTCCGGTTTCGGGCTGATGAGTCTGCGCGAGCGGCTTGAGATGTTAGGCGGTCGGTTTGAGATTGAGAGCAAGCTGGGCAGTGGCGTGGAGGCCGTTATTACCGCGCCGCGACTGACGTGAAATTTTGATAGATTTACCCCAAAAAAACATGAAAAAGATATTTCTAGTGGATGACCATCCGATGCTTCTTGAAGGATTGCTGCGCATGATCGAGCAGAAGCCGGGCTGTGAGGTGTGCGGAGAAGCTTCAAGTTCGGCAGAGGCCTTGGAGGGGATTCCGCGTTTACTGCCGGATTTGGTGGTGATGGATATTTCGCTGCCGGACAAGAGTGGTTTGGAGTTGATCAAGGATTTGCACGCGCTGGTTCCAGGGCTCAACGTGTTGGTATTTTCGATGCATGATGAGATGCTTTACGCCGAGCGCGTGGTGCGTGCAGGGGCCAAAGGGTATTTGATGAAAGGAGCGGCGAATGAAAAGCTGTCCACTGCGATTGATCGGGTCTTGGGCGGAGGGCTGTATTTGAGCAGTCGGGTTTCAAATCACATTTTGAATGGGCTCTCGAGCAACCGTGTGAATGGCCAAGGCGGGGCGGTTGGATTGGAGCGGTTGACGGACCGGGAGTTGGAGATTTTCGAGTTGATTGGGCGTGGTCGGTCGAGTGGTCAGATCGCGGATCAACTGTTTATCAGCCCGCGGACGGTCGATGCGCACCGTTGCAACATCAAATCCAAGCTGAGTTTGGCGGATGCGCCCTCATTGATGCGAGAGGCGGTGCTGTGGGTTGAATTGGCGGATCGTCAGGCCAAGTGAGAGTCGGGTGACGGTGGGTGCGGCTGGCGGGATTGTGCTTTCCTGCGCGTTTCAATTGCCAGTGCGCCCGCTTTAGGAAAGGGTGCGTTTTTATGAAAATGCACCGCATCCTCGCAGAGGCCGCCTCCACCATCGCCAAGTCAGTTTTCCGTGAGCACCGGGTTCTCGATCACGAATTGGCCGCCGCTTTTGAGGAAAATCCGAAGTGGGGGAAGCGCGACCGCGGTTTCATCGCTGAGACCGTGTTTGAAGTCGCGCGTTGGCGGCGTGCGCTGGGTTTCCTCGTCGAGAGTGAGGAAACAACGGCATTGTGCGCGGCGCAGTGGGTCCGGATGGGGTATGAAATTCCGGATTGGTGGGCTTATAAGGGTCGCCCGGCAGCGGAGATTGTGGCGCGTGAGGATGAGCTGGCGGCGCAGCCACGTGCGGTGCGGGAGTCGATTCCCGATTGGTTGGACGCATTGGGAGTGGCCGAGCTGGGTGCGGCATGGGACACGGAGTTGGCGGCGCTGAATCAGCGTGCGTCCGTATTTTTGCGGGTGAATACCTTGCGGACCACGCGTGCGGAGGCGATTGCATGGTTGGCGAGTTTTCACATTCCAGTCACCGAAGTTCCAGGTTTGCCGGATGCCTTGGTGTTAGCGCCGGGCAAGTCGCTGCCCAAGTCGCTGCGCTTGGACGGGCGAGTCGAGATTCAAGATGCCGGTTCACAAATGATCGCGCCTTTGCTGGAGCCTCAAGCGGGCGAGCGCGTGATCGACGCATGTTCCGGCGCGGGCGGGAAGTCGTTGCATTTGGCCGCACTTATGAAAAACGACGGGCGTGTTTTCGGCATGGATGTGGATGTGAAGAAACTTGCCGAGTTGGAGCGCCGTGCGAAGCGTGCGAACGCGAATAAGTGCGTGAAATCCAAGGAAATCACGGCTTCCACGGCGGCAGACTTCGCCCAGGTTGCCGATCGCTTATTGATTGATGCGCCCTGTTCCGGGTTGGGCACCTTGAAGCGTCAGCCGGATTTAAAATGGCGTTTGAAGCCAGCGGCGCTTGAGCGTGTGCAAAAAATCCAGAAGGAACTTCTCACCAGTTACAGCGTCATGCTCAAGCCGGGCGGGCGTTTGGTTTACGCGACCTGCTCGATTTTGCCCTCGGAAAACCGCGCGGCAGTCGATCACTTGTTGGCGCAGGGCGGCTTCACGCTCGTCGAAGAGCGCCCGGTTTCCCCTGCTGCGACAGGGTTTGACGGGTTCTATGCGGCGGCTTTGGTGAAAGACCTGTGATTTTCCGCGGGTGAAGCGGGATTTGCGGGAGGATTAATCCCGCTTTTCCCGGTCGAGGCGCTTGAAGTGGCTTAAAATGCCAGCGACTAGGCCTGGTATGTCGTGCTTGCTCGCCTCGAAGGCGGGTTTCATGCCTTTTTTCCGCAGAGTCTCGCTGGTGACGGGGCCGATGCTTGCCGCGCCGCAATTTTCCGGCCAGTCGATGCCGAGGGCGAAAAAGTGATCCACCGTCGAGCTCGACGTGAACGTGATGAGATCCGCGCCTTCTTCCTCCAAGCGTGCGCGCGCGCCGGTAAGGTCTTCGGTTTCCGGCACGGTCTGATAGGCGATGCATTCATCCACGATTGCACCCAGTGCGGTGAGTCCCTCGCCGATGACGTCGCGGGTCTCGGCGGCCTTCACCCAGAGCATGGTGAGATTTTCGATATCCTCCTTTTTGAAAGCATCGATGAGGCCCTCGGCGACGAAGCGTTCGGGGATAAGGTCCACATCGAAGCGATATTCGCGGATTTTTTCGGCGGTGGTGGCACCGATTGCGGCGATTTTCGGGTTTCCGAGGCTACGGGCGTCGCGGAAACTTGCGAAAAATCCGTCAAAGAAGCGTTCCACGCCATTCGGGCTGGTGAAAACGAGCCAATTGTATTCGTGCGCGTGGGTCACGAGTTCCGCGAATTCTTGGCGGTCCGGCGGTCCCTCGATGCGGATGGTGGGCAGCTCGATCACGTCTGCGCCGAGATCGCGGAGGGCTTTGCTGAGCTCGCCTGCTTGCTCGCGCGTGCGTGTGACGACGATGCGCTTGCCGAAAAGCGGGCGTTTTTCGAACCAATTGATTTTCGCGCGTTCCTTCACGACATTTCCGATCACCGCCACGGCGGGGGATGTGAAATTCTCGCGTTCGGCGATGTCGGCGATGTCGGCGAGCGTGCCTTGGATGGTTTTTTGAGAGCCGGTGGTGGCCCAGCGAGTTAGGGCGATGGGCGTGTCTGCGGCGGCACCATGTTCGATGAAAGCTCCGGTGATTTCTCGGAGGCGGGCGACACCCATCAGGAAAACCTTGGTGCCGGGAGCTTTGGCGAGTTGCGCGTAGTCCACTGAGCTGAAGCCCTTGGTGGGGTCCTCATGGCCGGTGAAAATCGTGAGTTGGGTGTTGTGGTCGCGGTGAGTGACCGGGATGCCGGCGTAGGCTGGCCCGGCGATGGACGAGCTGATGCCGGGGACAATTTCGAACTTCACACCGGCGGCGGCCAGTTCCGCGGCTTCCTCGCCGCCACGTCCGAAAATCATGGGATCTCCGCCTTTCAGACGGACTACATTTTTCCCGGATTTCGTCATTTCCACGATCATTCCGTTGATTTGGTCTTGGGGGACCGAGTGGAATTTTGCGCGTTTGCCGACGTAGATTTTCTCGCAGCCTGGCCGTGTCCAATTGAGGAGTTCCGGGCTGCTGAGAGCGTCGTAAACGAGCACGTCCGCGAGTTCGATGCACTCCTTGGCGCGAAGGGTGACGAGACCGAGATCGCCGGGGCCGGCGCCGACGAGATAACAAGTGCCAGATTTGCTCATGAAAGGGAGTTGAAGAGTTCGAGTGCGATGGAAAGTGGGTCGGTGCCGCGTGCGGAGCCGGAAGTCGGAGTGCCGCCAGCATCGGGGAAGACGCGGGCGCTGAGGTGGATTTCCCCTTTTGAAATCGAGGAATACACGCCGACGGGCGTGTGGCAGCCGCCGTCGAGCAGGCGGAGAAATTCCCGTTCTGCGGAAATGCGGAGCCAGGTCTCGCGGTGACCGATCGACTCGGCGAACACCCGGCTGCGGACGTCGCCAGCGCGGACTTCCAGGCCGATGGCTCCTTGCCCGGCGGCGGGGAAAAACTCGTTTTGTGCGAGGCGAGTGACGTGCAATCCAGGGATGCCGATGACCGGCTCGGAAATTTCACCTGAGGCGACTTCCGGGATGAATCCGAGGCGGACGAGGCCAGCTTCCGCGAGGAGAATTGCGTCGTGCGTGGGATCTTCCGCGAGCTTACGCAGGCGAGTGGGGACGTTGCCGCGGAGATCGGAAACTTGGAGGTCGGGACGGAGCCACTCGATCTGGCGTGCGCGCCTCACGCTGCTGGTGCCGATGCGCGCTGCGGCGGGGAGGGCGGCGAGGCCACCGGCTTGGCGAGTGACCAGCACGTCGCGGACGGGCGCGCGCTCAAGCACGGCAGCAAGCTGGTAGCGAGTTTCCAGCGTGGTCGGTAAGTCCTTGAGGCTGTGGACGGCGATGTCGATTTCCCCGGAGTCCAGTGCATCTTCGATTTCCTTGATGAAGACGCCTTTGTCGAAGATGCCCTCGGCCTTCGCGACTTGGGCAAGTGAGACATCCGTGCGGCGGTCGCCAGTGGTTTTGATGATTTTGCGGACGATGCTTGCCGTCGGGAAAGCGGCGGCAAGAGCGGCCTCAGTCGCGGTGGCTTGGACCAGCGCAAGGTCGCTGCCACGCGTGCCAACGGTGATTTTGATGGGTGATTCGTCAGTCATCTCAGTGAATTCAGGCGGAGTGCCTTGCGGAGCTCATTCCATGGCGGTGGAAGCCCGGATAGGCAAGCCCAAGCTTGCAGTTGCGCGTTGGGCTTTGTGCAAGTGGCTTGGCTTTTGGATTGCATCTTGGTCGTGTGCAGTCAATTTCAGTCAATGATGCAATCCTTCACCCGTCGCAATCTTCTTCGCATGGCCGCCGCAGCCTCGGTGACGCCTATTTTTCAGACACTTGCGCAAGAAGCAGGTTCTGCGAAGCCGCTGGGCGTCGCGTTGTTAGGCTTGGGGGATTACTCGACGAAGCAACTGGGGCCTGCGCTGAAATTGACGAAGCAGGCGCGCTTGGTGGGCATTGTGACGGGCTCGCCAGAGAAGGTTCCGGTTTGGAAGAAGGAATACGGAATCGCGGACGCCAATGTGTATGATTACGAAAATTTTGATCGCATCGTGGACAACCCGGACATCGATATTGTGTATGTCGTCACGCCCACGGGCTTGCACGCCGAGTTTGCGATTCGAGCGGCGAAGGCGGGGAAGCACGTGATTTGTGAGAAGCCGATGGCACCGACCGTCGAGGACTGCACGCGGATGATCGAGGCGGCAAAAGCGGCTGGGGTGATGCTGCAGATTGGCTATCGGCTGCACTGGGACCCTTATCACCAGCGGATGATGGAGCTGATGGAGAAGGAAACTTACGGCAAGTGGGAATCGATTTCCGCAGCGCATGCCGGGATGATGAGGAGTTTCACGGGATTGAATGCATGGCGGATCAGTCGGAATTTAGGGGTTGCCGGGGCCTTGTATGATCTCGGCGTGTATGCGGTGCAGGGTGCGCTTTACACGGCGGGGAGCAACCCGGTGAGTGTGACGGCCAAGCACTCGACGGCGCGGCCGGAAATTTTCAGCGAAGTGCCGGAGACGTATGAGTGGACCTTGGAGTTTGCGGATGGTCGCAAGGCGGCAGGGATGTCGAGCTACGGTCAGTCCGGGAATTACTTGCGTGCGGAAATGGCCAAGGGGCGGGTGGCCATTGAGCCTGCTTTTGGATACGGCGGTCAGAAGGGTGAGACTCCGGATGGCCCGCTTCAATTTCCGGTGGTCAATCAACAATCGCTGCAAATCGACGGTCAAGTTGCAGCGATTTTAGGCAAATCTCCGAGTCGCGTGCCCGGCGAGATGGGGCGGCGCGACATTCAAGTGATTCGCGGAATCATGAAAGCGGCGGATACCGGCAAGCCATTCGTGTTTGGTAAATTTGACGAATGAGGCGGCTCAGCGCCAGAGCGCGCCGCTTGCGCCGCCTTCGAACCCGGCGAGAATTTCGGGGGCGGGCGGTGACTGGCTGGGATGTGAAGTTTTTTTGAATGAGTGGCATGGCGACGCGTCAAAGTGCGGATGAAAACATGGCTCGTTGTTGGTTTCTCCGTCGTTTCCTTGGCACTTGCGCTTCCGCTTGCGGCGGCTGAACCCAGTGCGGATTTGTCGCCCAAGGAGGCGGTGCGCTTGATTGCGATGCGCTCCAAGTTGGTTCCGACGACCATTGAATTGGCGTTCATCGTGGATGGCAGCAGCCGGGTGGATGAGTTCGAGGCCAAGTACGTGCGGCGCGTCGCCGCCATTCACGGGGTGAGAGAGGGCAGCTCGCAGCGGCGGAAGTTGGTTTTTTACGACCTGCTTTGGAACGAGTCACTCGGCTGGTTCATGTGGGAAAATCGTGAGGAGCGTGCGGGCGAGGCCGTTTATCTTTGGAGCGAATTGAAGGGAGAAATCGTCAATCGCTGAGCGGAGCCGGTAAAAGTCTGGCCAATCGAGTTGCGCGGGCCGGACAATCGAGAAAGACTCTGGCCACAATATGAATGGGTGGACGGAAGCAACAGTGAGGAGCGCGGCATCGTGGCAGGCATTCAAAGAGGGCAAGGGGCTTTTCGAGGCCGGAAATGTCACTGAGGCCAGCGTGGTGGAAAGCGGTTGGCGAGGTGTGGTGCGCGTTGGCAAGCGGATGCTGCGGGTGAGCGTGACGGTGAAATCTGCGACGAATCTAGACACGCATTGCCCGTGCTCGGACAACCAGCGCAGTGGGGCGGTGTGCTGCCATGCGGTGGCGACGGCTTTGGCCGCGCTGGCTCCGAAGTCGCGGTCAAGTGCCGGCGGCGCCACCCCGGCCACCCCGCAAAAAGGCGGCGTTGCGACGGCGGCTCCTGCGGTGGCCAAGCCTGTCGCGTGGCAAATTTTGCTGCCACTCAATTGGCGCGATGCGCTCAGGCGCGGGAAGTTCGCGGCGACTCTTGCGCTCGCGGGCGAGGATGAAATTTCACCGGCTGACGATCGGTTGAGCGCATGGCTGGCCAAGGAACGGGTGGCGCAGAAGCCGATTTTGAGCATGAGCCTTGACGGAAATCGGGTCACGACCTTTCTCGAAGCACTCGCCGATCACCCACGCTTGGCGGCGGGCAAGGACCGATTGTTGATTGAAATTCGGTCGGGTGAGCGTCTGCGTCTCAGTGCGGCAAGTCGTTGCGGTGACCAAATCGAGCTGGTTCCAGATGGCGAGTCGGGTCCGTGGAGCGAGATTGGCGGCGGTTTTTGGCAGATTGGTGAGGACACCGTGAGTCGGATCGGTGAGGGGAGCGTGCCGAGCGAATTGGCACCGGCGCTGGGGCGCTTATCGCGCGGCGAGCGCTTGGAAATTCCGACGGCGAAGTTTTTCAATCAGCTCGACGCCTGGCAAGAATGGCTGAGTTTTCCAGAAGGCTCGTGGTTGGACTCGCTGCACTTTGTGCCGGCGAACAGCGTGATGGAATTGAGCCTCGAAGGTTCGCTCCAGCATCTGGAGGCGCAGTTGCGCGTCCGTTACGACGGCGCCGCCCCAGTGCCTCTCGGCCTGGGAAAAGTCGAGGGCCTGCCGCGCTTGGATGGCGACCACTGCCTGGTCCGCGACCTCGTGACGGAAGAGCGTGCCGTGCAGAAAATTTCCCGCGCCGGATTCCAGCCTGAGGATTATTCAAACGGGCGTTGGGTGTTGAAAGGCGAGTCCAGCGTGCTTGCCTTCCTCACGCAGACGCTGCCGCTTCTCCGCCAGCAGTGGAAAGTCACCGAGGGTGAGCGCTTTGGTCACGTCCAAAAGCAGGTGACGATCGTCTCGCCAAAAATCGAAATTCTCGGGTCAGGAACCGATTGGTTGAGTTTTGATCTTTCATTTCAAACGACCGATGGGTCGTCGATTGCGGCGGCTGAGGTGCGGCGTTTGTTGCGCTCCGGCAAGGGCTCGGGTCAGACGGCGGGCGGCAAGCATTTGGTCATCTCCGGGGAAATTTCGGGGGTCATTGATCCGCTGTTTTCCGAGTTGGATCTGCGCCAGGAGAACGGTCATTTCGTGGCCTCGGCGCGGTCGGGTGAGCTTGTCCGGGAAATTCAGAATAAATTATCGAACTCGCAGGTTTCCAATGATTTCGAATCGTATTTACCGTTTGATAAGCCAGCGACCTTGCAGGCGGATCTGAGGCCGTATCAATTGCAGGGCGCGCGATGGATGTTTGACCGTTCCGAGCGCTTCGGCGGTGCGCTGCTGGCGGATGATATGGGCCTGGGCAAGACGATTCAAACGATCGCTTTAATTGAGCGCTTGTTTGGTTCTGAGATTGAGGATTCAGGGATTGTTTTGGTGGTTGCGACAGCGTCGTTGTTGGGGAATTGGCGGGCGGAGTTTGGGCGATTTGCGCCGGGGCGGACGGTGCGAATTTTGCATGGTTCCGGCCGAGATTCCGAGCGCGAGAGAGTGCGTCCGGGGGATGTGGTTTTGACGAGCTACGGGACTTTGGCGCGAGATTTGGCGTGGCATTTGAAGCGAGTTTACCGGGCTGTGGTGGTGGACGAGGCGAGTCTGATGCGGAACCCAGACACGGATCATGCTAAGGCGATTGCCAAGCTGCAGGGTTCGCGGCGAATCGCGCTGACGGGAACGCCGATTGAAAACGGGGTGCGCGACTTGTGGGCGATTTTCCGATTTATTCAGCCCGGTTGGTTGGGCGGGCGCGAGGACTTCAAGGAACGCTATGAAACGCCGCTGGCCAGTGGCGAGACGGCGGCCGGAGTCATGGAGCGGCTGCGGCTCAAGACTTCGCCGTTTTTACTGCGGAGGACGAAAGAGCAGGTGGCGCCGGAGCTGCCGTCCAAGCTATTCATCGACGAGTTTTGTGATCTCAGCGCGGACCAACAAGCCGTTTATAAAGAACTCTTGGTCGAGGGGCGGAAGCGGGTCGATGCCATCGCGGACTCAGGAAACAAAGGGGCGGCGCGGATGCAAATGCTCACCGCGCTGCTGCGACTCCGGCAAACCTGCTGCGACCTTGCCTTGCTTGGAAATGAGCGATTCAATCAACTGTTGGTTCCGAAGCGTTCGGCAAAGCTCAATCGCTTGTTGGAGCTCATCGAAGAGGCCGTTGCGGGAAATCACCGGATGCT
>JBEGOB010000015.1:0-3965 GCA_041182265.1 Verrucomicrobiota bacterium
CCCACGTGGCGGTATTGGCGCTGTCGTTGGTGAACACGTTGATTTTGTAGCCTGCATTTTCCGGGCTGACGCCATTGAGATCGCTGCGGAAAACAATGCGACCCGAGCTTCCCACGGCTCCCACGCCGTCGCCTAAGGTGAAGGCTCCGGCACCGCTCGCAATCGTAATGCGGTTCATCGTCAGGTCGAAGTTGCCTGTCGAATCGAGCGTCAAGTCGCCGGTTTGAGTGCCGGTGAGCACGTAAGCCGTGGCTTCGGGGGCCGGTCCTCCGAAACCGCCGGACCAATTAAGGACAAGACTCCCAGCCACGGTTCCGTCCCAAGTGGCGGTGTCGCCGCTGGCATTGGGTAAGACATCGCCCGTCCAATTCGCTCCCGTGTTCAAGATGTTGGTTGCCGCTCCACCATCCCACGTGGCGCTGGTTGCGTGGGCCGTATCGAGGCCCAATGTCGCCATCGCGCAAGCAAAGCCGATGCTCAGAGTGATGAAATTGGCGAGGGGGGAAATGCGGCAAATGCCAAAATTTTTAGGTTTCATAGTGAGAGGATCGACTCTAGCGACGGTGTGTGTTTGGGTTTATTGTGGGTGTTTGATTCCTGAAAAGAGCGGAAAGAGGTGCGACAAGAGGTTCAACTGAATGGATCTTCTGCATGGGCGCGATCACGGGCGCCTCCTTCAGAAGTCGCAACGTGCAAGACAGCGCTCAAAGGCGCCAAACGCGCAGCAAGGTGGATTTTCATGGATATCTTCAGCGAAAAAATGGGTTCTTACCGGGTAAACGCCAAAACCCCGTGTGAACCGCCAAAAACTTTCCAAATCTTCTCCATTCGTTGAGCCCCCAAGGAATCGGTTGAAATTCCCGCCCTTCCGTGCGCAATGTTCCCGCGGACGATGAATGAATCCCAACATGCTCCCGATCCTTCCGCTCGCGGGCCGCGTGATATGGAAATGCTGCACCCGGAGGTGTATCAGGAACTCCGCGCCATTGCATCCGCACGCATGGCGGGTCAACCGTCTGACCACACCATGCAACCGACCGTGCTTGTGCACGAGGCGTGGCTGCGCATGGCGGGAAGGGACCACGAATGGCGCGACCGCAGCCATTTCGTCGCTGTCGCGGCCACCGCCATGCGCCACATCCTCATCGATCATGCCCGGAAAAAATCCCGCGTCCGCCACGGCGGCGGGCAGTTGCGGATGGATACCGGTTCGTTTCAATCCATCGCCGCACCGGATCAGAACGAGCAGGTTCTCCTGATCGACGAAGCCATCACCGAGATGGAAAAAGTCGATCCCGTGCGAGCGCAAGTCGTCGTCGCCCGGTTTTTCGGCGGCCTCTCAAATCTTGAGATCGCGGAAAACCTAGCGATCGGTGAGCGCAGCGTGGAACGACACTGGGCGATCGCGAAAGTCTGGCTTCTCCGCTGGATGCGGGAAAACTCGGACATCTAACCCATCCACTTTTCATGCACCTTCAATCATCCCATGAAGAGGACATTTTCCTATCCGCACTGGAGTTGCTAGATCCAGTGGAGCGCAACAATTACCTCGATTCCTCCTGCGGATCAAATCCAGATCTCCGCGCCGCGGTCGAGGCCATGATCACGGATCACGAACACGCCAGCACCCTTTTCATGGAGGTCAGCGCCGCGATCACGCTAGAGGAAATCGGCGGAGCCAACTCCCCTGCCCTTCATGATCTGACGGCCGATGTCGGAAAAACCATCGGCCCCTACACCCTCACCCGCCCGCTCGGCGAAGGAGGCGGTGGCGTAGTTTACGAGGCCACTCAGGAAGTCCCAGTGAGCCGGAAAGTCGCACTCAAGATCCTCAAGCTCGGCATGGACACCTGCCAGGTCATCGCGCGCTTCAAGGCCGAACGCCGGACGCTGGCGATGATGGAACACCCGAACATCGCACGGGTCATCGACGCCGGAGCCACAGAGACCGGGCGGCCCTATTTCGTGATGGAACTCGTCGATGGCACGAGAATCACCGATTTCTGCGAAACCCAAGAAATTTCACTAACGGATCGCCTGAGGTTGATGCAGAGAGTGTGTGCCGCAGTGCAGCACGCGCACCAAAAAGGAATCATCCACCGGGACCTGAAGCCCTCCAACATCCTCATCACCACCCTGGACGGCACTCCCACGCCAAAGGTCATTGACTTTGGCATCGCCAAAGCCACCGCGACCGAAGCGGATACAAGCGGATTGCTCACGCTGCATGGACAATTGATCGGCACGCCAGCCTACATGAGTCCGGAGCAAGTGCAGGGCGGCGCGGTGGACATCGACACACGCAGTGATGTGTATAGCCTCGGAGTGGTGCTTTACGAACTCATCACTGGCCGCCCGCCATTTAACAACGACGAGTTATCACGCGCCGGCATCGATGAAATGCGCCGCCGCTTGCGGGATGAAGAGCCACTGCCACCTTCTCGCACGAGCTCCAACAGAAACATCCATTGCCATCGCGAACTGGATTGGATCGTCCTCAAAGCTCTCGAAAAAGACCGCGAACAACGCTATTCCACCGTGCGAGCCCTCGCCGAGGACATAGAGCGCCATCTAAGCAACGAACCGGTGCATGCCCATCCGCCCAGCGGTTGGTATCGCTTGCGGAAACTTATCCTTCGCAATCAACTTGCCTCCACCGCAATCGCCGTGGCGGTGCTGACCTTAGTCGGCGGTTTCACCACTTCCACCCTCCTTTTGCTCCGAGCCCGTGCCGCCGAGCAGCAACAAGCGAGACTGCGCGCGGAGGCCGAGGAACGCGCCAGCGTCACCAAAGCGGCAGTGCTCCTGATGCAGGGAAAAACGGCGAAAGCCGATGCCGAGATCAAACACATTGGCGATTCCCTCACCCAGCCCTCCGTGGAGGCGACCAGCGTCTTCCGCAATCTCGCACGATGGAGCGCTGCACACGGCGACTGGAAAACTGCGGGCGAGCGTCTCCTGGCGCTATCTAACGTGAACCGTTTCGACGACAGCGATATAACAGACAACGCCACTCGCGATCTGGTTCCCGTTGCGCCGACCCTCATCAAAGCAGGCAATCTCAAAGCTTACCGCAAGTTCAACCAGATGTTCCTCACGCGGCTGGGAAAAACTAACAACCCAACCGCTGCCGAGCACCTTTTGAAAAGCTGCCTACAGATTCCTGCCGATGACGCCACGCTCAACGCCTTGCGCCCGGTCGCTGCCGTAGCCGAAGCGTCGCTCAAGCATCCCGACCAGCAGCCTCCAAAAAACCGGTTGGCTGCTTGGCGCTGCGCAGTGTTAGGTTTGTGGAGCTACCGGATCGGTCGTTATGACAGGTCCGTGGCATGGTGCGACCATGCACTTTCCCTCCGTGATGAGGAACAGGCACGTCACGCTTATGCCCGTCTGGTCCGGGCAATGGCAAACTGGAAACTCGACAAGAAAACCGAAGCCCAATCAGAAATTCAAAGCGTCGGAGACATCGTTGCGCTGATCGAGGGAAAGATTTTCGAAGGCCAGCAGGAGAATTACTGGCACGATTGGCTTTGCGTTGAAATTTTCCTGCAGGAAGCCCGGAAGACAAGCGGACTCACCGATTCCTAAGCGAATCCGCAAACGTTTCAACCAGCTAACACCATCAACGCACCGCAAGGGACACAAGCACCGACGCAAGCTGGGCTTGAGGATGTCAACGGGACATTCCTAGAACGCCATCCTGCGCGAGTGACGCCATGGACTGTTCGAGCATGAGCTGATCTCGCTTTGCCGCGATGAATGAAGAGCGCAATGCGGCGCAAGAGTTCTCCCACACCATGTCAAGGCAAGGGGACGCAGCCCACCAAGAGCGGATTGCGATGCAAAACTGATATTACATCATGCAAGACACGCGAAAACACGATCCCACGGCGACGGGATCGAGTTTCCTGCACCACAACATCGTGCAAGGGCTGCGAAAACCCAGTCCCGCGAGACCGGGATCG
>JBEGOB010000016.1:0-5401 GCA_041182265.1 Verrucomicrobiota bacterium
ACGATTCAACTGCTTCAGCTTACCGACGCTCTTTTGGTGTGGTTCGCGTTCTGGATAGCAGGCACATTTCGCGCAATCACGGGCTTTAGTGGGCCGAACGACGTGGTGCCGGACTCGATGAACTGGGTGCTCTACATCGCGGTTCCTTTCACCCCTTTAGTGCTGGAAGGCTTCGGGTTTTACAATCGCCTCAAGCATCGCTCAGGCGGCAAAGCAGCTTGGCAATTGATCCGAGCACTCTCGATCATCGTCTTGGTCGTCGGTATTTTCGCGATTTTTGCAAAGGTCACCGGGGCAAGTCGCCTCGTTTTGGGCTTGGGTTTGGTGTTCATCTTTATTCTTCTGCTGCTCCGCGACCGAGCCGTGCAACTTTGGCTCAAACTGAGAATTGAGAGCGAAGCCACCCGCGAACGAGTCGTTATCGCGGGTTCGCCCTCGGATATTCGGGGATTGATCGCTGAGTTGGACCCAAGCATTGTGGCGGGATGGACGATTGTGGATCAATTTGACCTGCACTCGCGAGACGTCCCGGAACTTTTCGAGCTGCTTAAAGCACAATCCGTCAGCCGTGTGGTGTTCGCGGCAAAAGACACGGAATTTGGAAAAGTGGCGCGCGCGGTGGAAGCCTGTGAACTCCAAGGCGTCGAGGCTTGGATCGCGGCCTCCTTCATCCGCACTCAAATCGCCCGTCCGGTGTTCGACGCAATTGGCGACAAGCCGATGCTCGTGCTTCGATCCACCCCGGAGCTGTCGTGGGAACTCTTGTGCAAAGAAATTTTCGATCGTGTGGGAGCGGCACTGATTATCCTCGCGACATCACCGCTGTGGATCTTCGCCGGACTGGGCATCGCACTTAAAAGTCCGGGCGCTCCGGTATTCTTCTCTCAAATGCGGGCAGGACGCTACGGCCAACCATTCCGCATGTGGAAATTCCGAACGATGGTGGCGAATGCGGAAGAACTCTTGGCCAAAGTCAAGGAGGAGCACGGCAATCAGATGAGCGGCCCAGTTTTCAAATTGGATGGTGATCCACGAATTTTTCCTTTTGGCGCACTTTTGAGAAAACTCAGCATCGATGAACTCCCCCAACTTCTCAACGTGGTCATGGGTGATATGAGCTTGGTTGGGCCGCGCCCGCTCCCACTTTACGAGGTGGAGGCCTTTTCCGAACTGTCGCATCGCCGAAGACTGAGCGTGAAACCAGGCATCACTTGCGAGTGGCAGGCGGGAGGACGCAACAAGATTACCAGCTTCGATGAATGGGTGGAAATGGACTTGAAATACATCGATAATTGGTCGATCTGGCTGGATTTGAAAATCTTGCTGCGCACCGTGCCAGCCGTCTTGTTCGGCAAGGGTGCTGCTTGAGCCACCCCATCGGATCGATTTCCGCGTTCTCCACGGGAATGGGGATTTCTTCAAAATGATTCTCCGACAGTTGTGATTTGCGCATTGAGGCTCGAAGCCCATGCTATGCGAGTTCATTCGAATTCTAAAAATTGACCGATGCCCGCAGTTTCCTCTTTTTTCCTGATCCTCGCGCTTGGCTTTGCCGTCGTGATTGGCCCTCAAACGCGGGCATGGTCATGGGGACCGGCGATGATCGCGCTCGGCCTCTCGGTGGCCATGAGCTTACCAACCCTCTGGCGGCGCAATCGCTCAGGCGCCGCGGACTTGGGACTCTTGGCCTTGGCTTCGGGGGTCGCAGGATGGTTCGCATGGCGGGCATGGGTATCGCCCGTGCATGAGTTGGGAGTGACTGACCTGCTGTTACTTGTGGGAAGCATCGGAGCATTCGTCAGCATGCAGGGCATCCTTGGAAATCGGCTCGCTGAGCGAATTTTCCTTTGGGGAATCGCGCTTCTACTGCTTGCAAACGTGTTGGTGATCGCACGACAAGTGATGACCCCCTCGTTCACGCCGGTCTTCGAGGCACGTGCCGCTCAATTTCCAGCGGGCTTCTTCGCCCACTACAACGAGGCCGCCAACTACTTGATTGGGTCGTCTCTGATGCTAGGTTCTGCCGCGCTGCTGAGCCGATCTCATCCGGCAGCACGTGTCGCTTGGCTACTGATCGCAGTGGCAGGTTTGGTGGCTGTTCATTACACACGTTCGCGCGGTGGAATTTTCGGAGCCGCCCTCGGCAGCGGAGTTTTAGCCTGCGGCTCACTGATCATTGGCCATCAAAAAGGAGCGAAATGGTTCGCTCCAGCCTTGGTCGCAATTCCAGTGATTGGATTAGGCCTCGCGACTTATCTATTCCTAGGCTGGGAAAACACACAAGAATTTCGTCAACAATCCACCACGGTCGCCGGCATGTTCGACAACACCTGTCGGCTTTTCTTCTTAGGCATGGCGATTTCATGCGTCGCACTTCACCCCTTCCTTGGAGGAGGAAGTCAGAGCTTCAGTTGGGAGAGCTTTGGATTCGCCAACAACAAACTTCACGGCGGTTTGCTGACCCACCGACCGGAGAAAGTTCACAATGAAATGGTCCAAGCGCTCACCGATTATGGAATCATCGGTGCAGGACTGCTCGTGGTGCTTCTCGCAACGCTGGCGATCATCGCAATCATCCGGATTTTCATGGTGGAAAAAAATACGGGTGGGGAAAACGGCAGTTTCTGGCGCGTCGGAGGGCTCGCCGCATTGGCTGGCATGCTTGTCCAATCGAGTTTCAGCTTTGTTTTTCATCTTTTCCCCGGCGTGCTCTTGCTCGGCTTTTCCCTTGCCTTAATGTCATTCCCCCTGGCCCGCGGCGGACGCGCGTTTTCAGTGGTTGGGGCGAAGGTTCTTTTGTCCCTCACTTCGATTTGCTGCGTTGCCGTCACCCTCGTGTTTGGATGGAAAGGCACACAAGTCACTCAAAATCTGTGGAGCAGCTATTTGAGCAAAATCCCAATCACATCCGTCGATACCCGAATCGAAGCCTTGGATCAGGCTCTGCGGGTTTGGCCTCAAGCGTCTCTCTTCATGGACCGCGCTGCTCTTCACCAAGCACGCGCGGCAGCAAGTGACCTTCCCGAATCAAACGTCGCCATTGAGGATGCTGTGGAGGACTATCTCCAAGCCGAGATGCTTCATCCGTTCGACCCCACGCCTGCCATCAATCGTGCGAACTTGCTGAGTTACCTCGAGAAGGATTCCGATGCAGAGAATGCTTACAACCGGGCGATTCTCCTGCAAGGCGGAATGGAGCCCGCCTTCCGTGCCCACTTCTCCAAAGCCAAACATTTCCTCAAGAAAGGAAATCTTGCATTTGATAAGAACGACGTCGCTTCCGCCTCGAAATCTCTTGAGTCATCGGCCGACGAAATTGAAGTGGCCGTTGGAAAAATGCACTGGCTCAACGAGGAAATTCGGCAACTCCGAGCTCTCATTCATGAGGCCCTGGGTGTAGCGCGCGAAGCGAATGGTGACTTCAAAGGAGCTCTCACCACCTATGAACTCACCCTCCAACACGGCGGCAAAGTCCAATACAGAATTGCAGCTCTGATGGGAAAAATGGCCGCCAACTCATGGGCGGAACGACGGGCATCCGAGGCAATGGCCTATTTTATCGAAGCGAAACGCCGTGCACAAATGTCCACTGACTTGCCCTCAGGGGTAACGCTCAGCCAACGGATCGAATACATCGACTATTTGGACAAGACCATCGGTTTTCTCAAAGCTGCAAAAATCGAAGCCTCCGCGCTGCCGCAAAACTGATCAACGTTTCACCTGATCCCAGTTGATTTGCTTCTCAGCAAACTTCGCCAAGAACTGCTGGATTTTCTCGTCGGCCTCTTTTTCAGTCACTTCATTTTCGATCCATGGCACTTTGCCATACCACATCGAAACCGTCGCATAAGCCCACCGTTGATCCATGCCGCGCACGAGACGGTCTTTCATATCAATCAGAGTCCGCCCCAAGTGGTCATTGGTGAGGCGGTCATGCCCCACAAAGAAATAATACGTTAAGCAGTCGAATTTCGCATACTGTTCGCGTTCACCCACACCGCTGACTTGCTGGGACTGGGTGGAAACCAAACGACGCACAGCGAATTCACGACCATTTTCTAGGCGAATCACTCGTTCACTCGACGACGTGATGTTATGTCCTTGCGCTGGCATGCATCGCTCAGGGCGGTGAATCGAATTGTTCAAATCCGCCCCGGAAAGCACCAGTGAAAGGTCCACACGATCGGGAACGCGATAACCATCGTCGGTGAATTCACCTGGCCGGGCAATCAAGCAAAATGCCTTGGAGAACTGAGTGTCAGCCGACAAGGTTGCCAACTCTTCCGGGCTGGCTGCCCGCTTTTGCAAGGACCACGAGCCGGAAACATCAGGTAGATCCATCTTCACGGCGGATTGCGCAATCGCCCCGACTTGCGGCAGGAAATAAATCGCACTCAAACCGCCACTCAAAAGCACGGGAAGTAACAAAGGCTTCAGATTCATAATTCAGAAATCGGGGATTTGGATGCATCTTGCTGATTCACGACGACGCGCCGAACTTGACGACGATTTCCCTTTTTCCAAGGCAGACCACCTTCCAACAGCGAGTGAATGCCCAGCAACAAAATCAAAGAAAACGGATAGAACAGCAACAAGCCGGACCAATCATGCCACGTCGTGCTCGCCCACTTCGCATCACCATACTCGGCGATCACAAAAATCGAAATCACGCGCAACGCATTTCCTAAAATGGCTAAGGGAAATGCCGCTAGAAACAACAGAACCTTTTTCCATAGCGCGATCTTCGCAATATACGCCCACGCCGCTGAGATCATCAATAAGGCCATCAAAGATCGAATGCCGCTGCAGCCCTTCGCAATATCCAGAGGCTCCCAATTTCCCTTGATTGGCAAAACCTTGGTCCCCTCGACATAAGTTTCCACCCCAAAAACACTGGATCCGTGATGTGCCATGGCGGTGGCTAACAATTGTAAGTGGGTCGTAGCCTGCTGGAAACTGGGCAGTGGAATCGCCAACCAGAAGAAAAATATCGGAAACATGAGCGTCTTGGCAACACGCCCACCCCAGAGATACCAAGTGGCGCCCCACAGGATAAATGGCAAACCGCCCATTGCAATCCGTGGCTGCAAGGTCCGATAAGCCGCCGCGTAGAGCAGCACTCCCACAAACACCACACACAAGCCCCAATAGGACCCCTCTCCCACTGTTGCCTTCAAATCCTTAATCCGATAGATGATCAAGCCCGCGATCACAAACGGAAACAGCAGGCCGTGTTCATAATCCGACTCGTCATTCCAAGCGCTCAAAAGCCAACTGGCTGCCGACATATCGCGCCCAGCCCCATAACGCGGGACCATGCCGTAAAACCACGCTAGGACCAAAATTGAAAAAATCAGCACGCCCCCAATCAGCGCGATGCTTGATTTTTGATAGGAACTCT
>JBEGOB010000017.1:0-12727 GCA_041182265.1 Verrucomicrobiota bacterium
CCCCCAATGCCAGTTGGTTGGAGTCTTCTCACGTGAGCTCTGCCCGGCCTTCGCGGAAATTTTGCAACGGCTCGGTCGCGAGAGCGCATGGGTCGTCCACGGCACCACGGGCGACGGGCGCTCGGTGGACGAAGTGAGCCTGATGGGGTCCACGCGCATTTGCAAAGCAGGGCTTTTTCAAGACTTGGAAGACGAGGAAGTGCGCCCCCGGGATTTTGGATTTGCCCATGCGGAAGTCGCGGAACTCCAAGGCGGCGATGCCAAGGCCAATGCGATCATCTTGGAATCCATCCTCTCTGGACGCGAAACCGGACCCAAGCGCGATATGGTGTTGATGAATTCAGGTGCCGCCCTCGCCTGCGCTGGATTGGCGGATACGATGGGCGACGGCATTGAAATTTCCCGCGAAATGATCTCCAGCGGCGCCGCGCTCGAACGCCTGCGACTCCTGCAAAAAGCCGCAAAAACCTGAATCAACGGTCGGCAAACCAATTCGCCAGCAAGCGAGCCAAGGCCAAACCGCCAATAAAGGCACAGATCACGAGAACAATCACCATCAAGCGAAGCATGCCCTGACTTCGCGCCGCGCCTTCCTGCGGTCAAGCCACGATGGCGGGGAACGTAAATTTTTTCGAATCGCCAACCATTTCGTATTTTCAAACATTCCCTTACCGAGTCTCACTCGCATCTTATGACAATCGTTTTCCGCCTGAACTTCCACACCACCTTTGGCCAGACGCTTTGGTTGAAATACGCGACTGTTGCGAGCGCCGGGGGGCCGTCATTCGAGCAACTTGTGCCCATGCGCTGGCTCAATGACCAGCAGTGGGAAATCTTGGTGGATGTGCGTGGCACTGGCCCGGTGGAAATGATGTATAACTATCAACTCCGGCAGGATTTCAATGGCGTTGAGCTGGATGAATGGCTTGCGCCAAGGTCGGTGACGCTCGATCTCGGAGCCTATGATGTGTTGCGGCTCGAAGACACTTGGTGCTCTGCCGGCACGGAAGACTACGCGTTGGAAACCCATGCATTTCTGCCAACCTTGCCACGGCGCGGCCCGTTCATGGAGGATTATTCCGGCGACTCCGGGAACCATGTCTTCCAGCTCCACATGGCTGGAGTCAAGCCGGGCATGACTCCTTGTTTGATAGGAAATTGTGAAGCTCTTGGAAACTGGGACTGGCTATTTGCCCTGCCCATGATCGAAATTTCTCCGAATGTCTGGCGAACGGGTGCCGAATTGCCCACAGACCGCGAAATTGAATACAAATACGGCATTTATGATCCGGAACTGCGCCGCGCGGTGCGCCTGGAAATTGGCGAAAACCGGAAAATTTCCCATCGCCCGCCAGCAGCGCGCCAGTTGACGCGAGTGAACGATGAACACTACCGCAGAGAGCCTAACACCCTTCCGCGCGGAGCTGGTGTGGCTCTGCCGATCTTCTCGCTGCGCAGCGAAGAAAGCCTCGGAGTTGGCGAATTCGCAGATCTAAAATCTCTCGGCGACTGGGCGCAATCGGTGAATTTAAAACTCATCCAAATTCTACCGATCAACGACACCACTTCGAGTCATGATTGGCGCGATTCCTATCCGTATTCTGCGATCAGTGTTTTCGCGCTTCACCCGCTCTATCTGCGGATTGATGATTTGGAGTATAAGATGCCCGCCAACTTTGCGGCAGGTCTTCATGCATCGCGCGCCACCTTGAATGCGCACAATCAGGTCGATTATGAAGGCGTGATGAGTTTGAAAATTCAAGCGACTCGCGAAATCTTCACGAAGCACCAGAAGGCGATCATCCGCGGTTCGAGGTTCGAGCGATTTTTAGACATCAACCGTGAATGGGTGGTTCCGTATGCTGTTTTTTGCGTCAAACGTGATTTGTTCGGAACCGCGGATTTTTCAAAATGGCAGGATTGGGCGGTCTTTGATCGGGCACGCGTTGACGCGTTGATGCACCCGGAAAATCCAGACTATCCGGAAGTCGCCTATCACATCTGGCTGCAAGCGGAACTGGACCACCAATTGTCGGATGCCGTGCTTCACCTGCACGCCAAAGGCCTCGCGCTGAAGGGCGATTTACCCATCGGAATCAACCGCCAATCCGTGGATGCATGGTCTGCCCCCCATCTGTTTAAAGTGGATGCACAAGCGGGTGCTCCGCCGGATGCGTTTGCCATCAAAGGGCAAAATTGGGGATTTCCCACCTATCATTGGGAAATTATGCGCAAGGATGACTTCGCATGGTGGCGCTCACGATTCGCGCAACTCAGTCGTTATTTCGACGCCTATCGGATCGACCACATCCTCGGTTTTTTCCGCATCTGGCAAGTCCCTTACGATCAAGTTGAGGGCATCATGGGTTTCTTCGATCCCGCTTTGCCAATTCCGCTCGATGAGATTCGTGCGCGCGGCATTCATTTTGATTTGGGCCGCTACTGCCGCCCTTATTTGCGTGAGCATTTCCTGCATGAAAGATTTGGTGACGCCGTTGATGAGGTGAAGGAACGCTACCTTGACGAGGGAGGCTCCGGCTTCTGGAATTTGCGTGAATTTGTTGGAAACCAGAGGCGGATTCTCGAGCATTTTGTCAATGAGCCGCAAACCGAGCGCAACGAACGCATTCGCACCGGCCTGATGGATACCGCGAGCGACGTGCTTTTCCTAGAAGCGCCAGGCTCGCATGGAAGCCTGTTTCATCCGCGCTGCAACCTGCAGACGACCAAGTCTTATCAAGAGTTGGACGCGGATGCGCGCTGGCGTGTTGAGCAATTGTACAATGACTATTTCTACAGTCGCCAGGAAGAGTTCTGGCAGGCACAGGCTTACCAAAAACTCCCCGCCATGCGCCGTGCCAGCCCGATGCTGCTTTGCGGCGAGGATCTGGGAATGGTGCCGGCCTGCGTGCCGGGCGTCCTGCGCGAACTTGGTATTCTATCGCTTGAAATTCAGCGGATGCCGAAAAGCTCAAACACTGAGTTTTCCAATCCCGCTGACGCGCCCTACATGAGCGTGGTCAGTCCGTCCACCCATGATATGACGACGCTCCGCGCTTGGTGGCGCGAGGACTATCATGTCACCTCGCGTTTTGCTTGGGAGATGCTCGGAATCTCCCATCCAGATTCCGAATTATCTGGTGAAATCGCGACACGCATCATCTGGCAGCACCTTGAGTCCCCGGCCATGTGGGCGATTTTCCCCTTGCAGGATCTATTGGCCATGGATGAGACCTTGCGCCACCCGCAGCCAGAATTTGAACGAATCAACGTGCCCGCGATCATGCCTTACTACTGGCGTTATCGGAAACACCTGACGACGGATCAATTGATCGCGAGTGATGCATTCAATGGCAAACTCAGGGAGTTGATTCAGGCGTCCGGTCGCGCGCGCGGCTGAACCCGGGATTGGGAAACCGCCGCCAATCGCACAAATCCGGGAAATTCTCAGCTTTTGCTTGGAATCCGTGGCAAGCGCACGCACCTTGCTCGCGCCGCTCCCCGGACGGTCGCAGTTTCGCGCAAGCGGAGGTGAGGAAAGTCCGGACACCACAGGGCAACGCGCCTCATGAAAGTGAGGGACGGGAACCGCGAGGAACTCGGACAGACAGTGCAGCAGAAAGATACCGCCGATGGTCCGCAAGGACACAGGCAAGGGTGAAATGGTGGAGTAAGAGCCCACCGCGAATCCGGGTAACCGGACGGCACGGCAAACCTCGCGTGGTGCAAGACAGAACAGGGAAAGGGCTGCCCGTCCGTTCA
Source organism: Verrucomicrobiota bacterium (assembly GCA_041182265.1). Taxonomy (GTDB): domain Bacteria; phylum Verrucomicrobiota; class Verrucomicrobiia; order Verrucomicrobiales; family Akkermansiaceae; genus Luteolibacter. The sequence goes on from JBEGOB010000017.1 coordinate 3,763, forward strand.
TTCCCGGGTATTAGTCGCACTCTGCGCAAGCAGGGCGCCCCGCTCCGGCGGGGTGAGAGAAATGGCCGTCCAGCCTCGCAAGAGGTGGACAGAATCCGGCTTACAGGGGAGCGGCAACTCCCCCTTCCCGCTGGCCTGACGTGGCCGCCCGCCGCCGTGCAGCATGCAATTTCCCCGAGGGAAATGCACCAAACACCACGCATCCCCCGCCCTACCTTCCCACAAAATCGCCTGCCGGAAGCGACTCTCAACCAAGGCACGCCGCCCACTCCACGCCCCTCAATTGCGTCCCGGCATGCGCCCTGCGTCCCCATCCGAGGACTCACGCTCCCCAAAAAGTGTGTGATTCGATGATCCGTATCCCCAGAAATTAATCATGAAAACGAAACAACTGTCATCCATCGCCGTGATCGCCTCAATCCTTGCAGCAGGTCCTATCACCCTCGCAAAAGACACTCCGACGAGTGAGCCGACCAAGCAATCCGCCGCTGGCGACACTGCGCCGACCCTGTTGGGAGATCTTCCATCTGCGAAATTGTCCAAGCCGAAACTCAGCTCGAAACGCTGAAAAAAGCGCTCAAAGCCGCTGACCTTGAGACCACGCTGGACGACGACCAATCGAAATTCACTCTCTTCGCCCCCACCGACGACGCCTTCGACAAGCTCCCTGCTGGCACGCTCAGCAAGCTGCTGCGCCCTGAAAATAAGGAGAAACTTCGCAGTCTCCTGCTCCACCACGTCGTCGCTGGGAAGCTGACTGCCGCCGAATTAAAAAGCGGCAATATCAAAACTCTGAGCGGCGAAACCATCCAAATCAGCAGTTCCGCAGGTGATGTCCAAGTCGGTGGTGCCCAAGTCTCCGCTGCGGACCGCATGGCCAGCAACGGCGTGGTCCACACGATCAATTCCGTGCTCGTGCCTGAATCACTGAAACTTCAAGAGCTCGAATAATTTCCCCCCGCCCCCCCCAGAAGGCACCTGTGGCACCGCCGCAGGTGTCTTTTTTTAGGCCCTCACCTTTGAACTCCAATCGGATTTATCCTTGCGCCGACCGATCTCCCGACAAGAATCCGCGCCCCGCGCCTGCGGTCCTACCCCATGAGCGATTCTTCCAATCATCCTGAAAACGCATCCTTCGAACAAATCGGGGAAATTTTACATCGTCACTCATCGTTCGTCCTCCTCAGCCACATCCGCCCGGACGGCGACGCGATCGGCTCGCAGCTCGCACTCGGATTCGCCCTGCTCGCCGCCGGCAAAAAGGTCCGCATGATCAACGATGACGGACTCCCGGAAAATCTCGCTTTCCTCCCTGGCTCCGACCGCATCGAGGCTCCCCCCAGCGAGCCCTTGGATGTGGAAGTCGCCATCGCCCTCGACACCGCAACCAAGCCACGCCTCGGCGAAAATTCACTCCACGCTGCATCCCACGCGAAAATCTGGATCAACATCGACCACCACGTTTCCAACCCACGCTACGGCGATTTCAATCTCATCGACTCCAGCAGTCCCGCGACCGGGCAAATTCTCTACCAGCTCATCATCGCACTTGGTCTCCCTCTTCCTGCGGAATCACGCGATGCGATTTACGTCGCCGTATCCACGGACACCGGCTCATTCCAATACCCATCCACCACCGCCGCCACCTATGAAATGGCCGCGGACCTAATTAAGCGCGGACTGGACGTCGGCACGATCAACTCGGAGACCTACGACAGCTACCCATACCGCCGCGTCGAGTTGATGCGCGCCCTCCTCAACACCCTCGAAGTTTCCCCTGACGGAAAGGTCGCCCACTGGGAAATGCTTGACCAAACACGCATCGACCTCGGCTTGCGTCCCGAAGACAGCGAGGGACTCATCGACATCATCCGCGCCATTCGCGGCGTGCAACTTGCCGTGTTTTTCGAGGAACTCCCAGATGGGAAAATCCGCGTCTCGATGCGCTCAAAACAACGCTGCTTCGACGTCTGCAAAATCGCTGCCGAATTCGGCGGTGGCGGGCACGCACTCGCCGCAGGCATCCGCATGACCGGCCCGCTTGAGGCAGCAAAAAACCTCGTTCTCGCAGCGATCCGCCGCAGCATCGAATCCGCAACTGCCTAACCCACAACATTTTATTTTAACATGAGAAACCAATCTAACGAATCCGATGGCCCGAGCGGCGTTCTTCTAATCGATAAAGCGGAAGACATGACCTCACACGACGTGGTCGCCATCGCACGCCGCGCCTTGAACACAAAAAAAATCGGCCACTGCGGCACGCTCGATCCCATGGCCACCGGGCTTCTGATGTTGGTCATCGGTCGCGCGACCAAAATTCAGGATTTATTGATGAGCGAAGACAAGCAATACGTCGGCACGCTCACACTTGGCGCGAGCACCAGCACGCAGGACCGGCAGGGTGATATCTTAGAGACGAAGCCCGTCGGCGATTTCTCGAAGGAGGAAATTCAAGCTGCATTTGACGGCTTCATGGGTGAGTTTGAGCAAATTCCTCCCATGGTTTCCGCGATCAAAAAAGATGGTGTGCCGCTTTACAAATTGGCGCGCAAGGGCATCGAGATCGTTCGCGAACCCCGCAAAGTTCATATCACATCCAACGAAATTTCGCGCATCGCCCTGCCAGAAGTTGATTTCACAGTGAACTGCTCCAAAGGCTTCTACGTGCGGACTTACGCCCACGACATCGGAGCCAAGCTCGGATGCGGCGGTCACCTCAGCGCCCTCCGCCGCACGCGTTCGGGAAAATTCACCCTCGATCGTGCCGTCAGCGTCGCAGATTTGAAAACCGCACCTCGTGAAGACCTTTTCAAAGCCTTCATCACTCTTGCGGAAATTTCCCTGATGCGCGGCGCCTAAACCGATTCCCGCCGCGATGCCGGCACTCCTAAGTTTGTGAGCCCCCCTTAAAAGCCCCTCTCTAATGGAGCTTTTTCGGGGTGTCGCTCATTTTTCGTGGGCAATTTTTTGCGGATCGCTCATTTGCAGTTAGAAATTCGATCATCGGACTCGATGACCAAGCGCCCCTGACGCCGCCTCACCCACGCCCCGCCCGGTAGATTCACCGCCGGTCCTGCCGCCGGATCTAAAGTCCCGAGCACTCGTGAAATCAAATCACGCTCAGGCGCAGCAATCCCCGCCGACTTCAGGAAACTCGCCACCACCGCCCGCTGCACCGCCCGCGGCAGCTCACGCAGGACCGGCACATGCACGCGCCCCTGCGGATCCAAGGCATCCGCACGCGCCACCGCCCACGCCTCCAACGACGCCTGATCCTCCGCATCCGCCGCCCCGCGCACCAGCGCAAGCCCCGCATCACGTCCAGAAATCTCACTCAACAAAGGCAACACCTCGTGACGCAGCCGATTCCGAATCGCCAGCGGCTCCGCATTGCTCGCATCCTCGCGCCACACCTGCCCGCGCGCCTCCAAAAAAACCAGCAAATCAGCCCGCCGCAGCCCCAGCAAAGGCCGATGAAACACCAGCGAAGGCTCTCCCGCCACGCCCATCACCTGCTCGCAGCGCATGCCCTTCATCCCATGCGAACCACGCAGCAAATTCCACAAAATCGTCTCTGCCTGATCGTCCGCATGATGCGCCAACAGCACATCCCCCACCCCATGTTTCCTCGCGCAATCCGCAAAAAATCGATGCCTCGCCTCGCGCGCCACCGTCTCTAACGAGCCTTTCCCCTGCGCCATCATCGCCCCCACATCCGCCGAACCCAGCTCACACGCCAAGCCAAATTTCTCCGCCAAATCCCTCACAAATTCCGCATCACCCAGCGCCGCCTCACCGCGCAAGCCATGATTCAAATGGCAAACCACCAAATCCGAAAATCCGCGCTCCACGAGCAGACACAACAAAGCCACGGAATCCGCACCGCCAGACACGCCCACCAGCCAGCGCCTCGCCCTCTCCGCCTCCGCGAACCATGGCATTTTCTCGTCGGAAATCACCCGGAAACCCTGACTCACCCCGCCCAACTCCGCAACCCAGATCCGCCGACATTCTTCCAATCTAGGCTTGGCACTCGCCGTGATTCTCTTGAAACTTCAAGCCTATGCAAACCGCGCCCTTCTTGAAAGACCTCTTCGACCTCTCCGGCAAGACCGCCGTCATCATCGGCGGAACCGGCGAACTTTGCGGAACCATCGCCGTCGGACTCGCTCGCGCCGGCGCGGAAGTCGTGCTCGGCGGACGCATCCCTGAAAAAGCGGAAAAACGCCTCACGGAAGTCGAATCCTACGGCGGAAAGGGCTATTTTGTCCCCGTGGACGTCACCTCACGCGAGTCTCTCCACTCGCTGCTCGAAACCGTCCTCGAACGCTCCGGACAAGTCGATATCCTCATCAATGGTGCCGGCACCAACTCGCCCACCCCTTTCCTCGACATCACCGAGGAGGAATACCAACGCATCATCGACACCAACCTCTCCGCCGTCTTCCGCGCCTGCCAAGTCTTCGGCCAATACTTCATCGACGACGCACGCCCCGCATCCATCATCAATCTCGGCTCCATCTCCGGCCTCAACCCGCTCTCACGCGTCTTCACCTACTCGGCCTCCAAGGCCGCCGTCCACAATCTCACCCGCAATCTCGCACGCGAGTGGGCAGACAAGGACATCCGCGTCAACACGCTCGTCCCCGGCTTTTTCCCCGCCGAGCAAAACCGCAAGGTTCTCGACGAATCACGCGTCCTCGACATCCTCCGCCAAACCCCCGCTTCCCGCTTCGGAAATGCCGACGAACTCATCGGCGCAACACTCCTCCTCGCCTCCGCCAAAGCCGGATCATTCATCACCGGCATCGAAATGATCGTCGATGGCGGCTTCCAAGCCATGACCATCTAATCTCAAACCCACCGGACCGAATTTCGGGAATTTGGGCCTCCAAATCTCCCCGATTCGCCCCTTTCGTCGTGCTTGCACCCCCGCATTTGCTGGTGTATCGCCTCGGCGCGGCGGGCAATTCTCCGCCACACCCTATTTTTTATGATCAAGTGGATTCTCCAGAAAATCGTCGGCAGCAAAAATCAGCGCGAAGTGCGCCGCATCCGCCCGACTGTGAGTCGCATCAACGAAATCGAGGAAGCTCTCCAGCGCGAGCCGGACGAGAAATTGCTCGAATTGACGGCCAACTGGAAAAACCACCTCGCACGCTACCACGCACTCGAGGCCCCGCCGCGCCCCGTCATCGAGCGCATGGAAGACGCAGAACTCCGCGCCACCGCTGAGGCTCTCGAAGCGCGCCTCGCACCTCTCCGCCCGGAATTCCCGTCGCTCCCCGCCAGCATCCTCGCCACTTCTTCGTCCATCGAGGCTGCGAAGTCCGCCTTCCACGAAATTGAATCACAATTCGGAAAATCTCGCGCTCGCTACCTCGAACAAATTCTCCCCGAGGCCTACGCCGTCGTGAAAAATGGCGCACGCCGCCTCTGCGGACGCGAAATCATCGTCAACGACCACCCACTCAAGTGGGAAATGATCCACTTCGACGTCCAACTCGTCGGCGGCATCGCCCTCCACCGCGGCATGATCGCGGAAATGCAAACCGGCGAAGGCAAAACTCTCGTCGCAACCCTCCCCGTTTACCTCAACGCCCTCACCGGCCTCGGCGTCCACGTCGTCACCGTCAACGACTACCTCGCCAAACGTGACTCGGAGTGGATGGGCTCACTTTTCCGCTTCCTCGGCCTCAGCGTCGGAACCATCCAAAACCAAATGCCCCCCTGGGAACGCCGCGCGGAATACGCCTGCGACATCACCTACGGCACCAACGCCGAGTTTGGCTTCGACTACCTTCGCGACAATGGCATGGCCTCCACCAAGGACGAACAAGTCCAACGCGGCCACTACCTCGCCATCATCGACGAAGTGGACTCCATCCTCATCGATGAAGCACGCACCCCACTCATCATCTCCGGCCCATCCAGCCAATCTTCCCATCAGTTTGATAAATACAAACCCATGGTCGAGCAGCTCGTCAAACGCCAGACGGAACTCTGCAACCAACTCGCATCCGAGGCGAAACAACTCCTCGACGCCGGCGATCCCGTCGCCGCTGGCCGCGCACTTTACAAGGTCAAACTCGGACAACCCCGCAACCGCCAACTCATGCGCTTCATGGAGGAACCGGAAATGCGCCGACTCCTCGAAAAATCTGAACTTTCCTTCCACCAAGACGCCCAGAAAAAGGAACTCTTCAGCCTGAAGGAGGAACTTTTCTTCATCATCGATGAAAAAGGCCATGACTCAGACCTGATGGAAAAAGGCCGCGAATTCCTCTCTCCCGGCGATCCAGAATCCTTCACTCTCCCCGATCTCGGCACACTCTACGCCGACATCGACACCAGCAACGGCATCACCGAGGAACAAAAAATCGCCGCCAAGGAGGCTCTCCAAGTCCGCATGGACGCACAGGCCGAGAAAATCCACAACATCTCACAACTCCTCAAGGCATACTGCGTCTTTGAAAAGGACGTCCAATACGTCGTGAAAGACGACAAGGTCATCATCGTGGATGAAAACACCGGCCGCGAAATGCCCGGCCGCCGCTGGTCGGACGGCCTCCACCAAGCCGTCGAGGCCAAGGAGGGCGTCGCCATCGAGAAGGAAACTCAAACCTTCGCCACCATCACCATCCAAAATTATTTCCGCCTCTACCAAAAACTCGCCGGCATGACCGGAACCGCGGAAACCGAAGCTGCGGAGTTCCACGATATCTACCGCCTCGACGTCCTCCCCATCCCCACCAACACCGCGAACATCCGGGTGGACGATAACGACCAAGTCTTCAAAACACGCCGCGAAAAATTCAATGCCGTCATCGCACGCATCGAGGAAGCCCACGGCCGCGGCCAACCCGTTCTCGTCGGCACCGCCTCAGTCGAGTCGTCGGAAACTCTCGCCCGCATGCTCAAGCGCGCCAAAATCCCTCACTCGGTCCTCAACGCGAAGTTTCACCAACAGGAAGCCGAAATCATCTCCCGCGCCGGACAACTCGGCGCCGTCACCGTCTCCACCAACATGGCCGGACGCGGAACCGATATCAAACTCGGTGCCGGCGTCCCTGAAGTCGGCGGCCTTTTCGTCATCGGAACCGAGCGCCACCAATCACGCCGCATCGACCGCCAACTCCGCGGCCGCTGCTCACGCCAAGGCGATCCCGGACGCTCGCAATTCTTCATCTCCTTCGAGGATGACCTCATGCGGAACTTCGCCGCCGCCGATCGCATGACATCCATGATGGAACGCTTCGGCATGAAGGAAGGTGAAGCCCTCGAACACTCGTGGCTCAACCGCTCCGTGGAAACCGCTCAAAAACGCGTGGAACAACGCGACTACACCGGCCGCAAGCGCGTCCTCGACTTCGACGATGTCATGAACATGCAACGCGAAGTGGTTTACGGATACCGCAACGAGGTCCTCACCACCGAAGTCCCACGCGACCTCGTCAACGAGATCATCGATGAAACCATCCCCGCCAAGGTCCACGAATACTTGGCCGACCGCGACCAAGCGCAGCCCGACTACAACGAGCTCATGCACTGGGTGAATGCCACCCTCCCCGTCAGCGTCGTCGCCGAAGATTTCCTCAACAGCCAAAACGAGGAAGCCATCTCCGCCATGCTCGTGGACAAGGTGAAGCAAGCCTACGAAGCACGCATCGGCGCGCTCCCCATGGAAGTTCTCGACCAAGAAGAGCGCCGCATGGTCCTCGTCGCCATCGACAAACAATGGCAAGCCCACCTCTACAACATGGACGCCCTGCGCGAGGGCGTCGGACTCCGTGCCCAAGGCCAGAAGGACCCACTCGTCGAATACAAGAATGAGGCCTACAACCTCTTCGTCACGCTCATGGACTCGATCAAGCAGGAGGCCTTGCAAAATCTCTTCCGCTCCGCAGCCAACCTCGAAGCCTTCCTCCAACAGCTTCACAGCGCCCCACGCCAACTCCACGGCGGCGAAGCCACACTCACCCGCGATAACGTCGCGATGTCGGGCAGCTCCGCCAACATCGACCCCGCCGCCCTCCCGTCCCCAGAAGGCAGCAAAATTAAGCTCAACCTCCCCAAACGGAGACCCAGCTTCTCCATCGAGACCACCGGCCGCAACGCAGTTTGCCCCTGTGGCTCCGGCAAGAAATTCAAACAGTGCTGCGGCAACGAGCCAGAAGCCCAATAAGCCGCACCCTCAAGCAGGCCGGGTGGACGGCGCTCCACCCGGCCTAGCCTAGGCCAAGCACCGCGTCCCTCAAACGCCGGCGAGCCCCCAGGAACTCGCCACCCTCGCCATGAGACTCGACCGCTTCCTCACCCGCCGTGGCACGCACTCCTGCAAGCAAGTCGCCGCACTCCTCGCCTCCGGTCGCATCTCCGTGGACGGACACATCGAGTCCCACGGCCCCCGGAAAATCAACCGATTCAGCGAAATCACGCTCGACGGAGAAATCCTCCAAAACCGCGAAGCCATCTACCTGATGCTTCACAAACCCGCCGGCCACCTCAGCGCCACCAGCGACCCCGAGCACCCCACGGTCATCGAGTTGATCCAGCACCCGCTGCGCCACGAGCTCCACCTTGCCGGCCGCCTCGACCGCGCCAGCACCGGCCTCCTCCTCCTCACCAACGATGGGAAATGGTCACGCCATGTCACCGAACCCGACGAGGAAATTTCAAAAATCTACCGGGTCACCACACGCGACCCCATCACCCCGGACACCGCTGCCATCTTCACCGCTGGCATCTACTTCGCATTTGAAGACCTCACCACCCGCCCGGCCCAGCTCCAAATCCTCGCCCCACGCGAGGCACTCCTCAGCATTCACGAAGGCCGCTACCACCAGGTGAAGCGCATGTTTCACGCCGTCGGCAACCAAGTCCTCAGCCTCCACCGCGAAAAAATCGGTCATCTCCCCCTCGATCCCGCCCTTGCCCCCGGCGACTCACGCCCACTCACCCC
>JBEGOB010000018.1:0-5769 GCA_041182265.1 Verrucomicrobiota bacterium
CTATCGGTGACCTCCGAGCCAGAATTGACCAAGGCCCCCCCTCCCGAAGCACCTGTTCCTGCGATGCTGAAGGAATAATTTCGCGTGACCGATCCGGTTCCCGTAATTCCGGACGCACCCAGCTTATTAGAATTCAAATTCAAGGTTCCTCCGGAGAGGATATTGACATTTTTTTGTTCGCCGAGCGCATAAGCGTTTCCTGCGTTGACCGTGCCTTGCGCGATAGTGAAAGGCCCGGTAAATCCACTAGAAACACTCTGAAGGTTGCTGAAGAGCGTTCCAGCACCGGTTTTAGTGATTCCTACGCTACTGTTGACTCCAACCTCAAGTCGCAGTGTACCACTTCTCACATCGAGCGTTGGATCGCTTCCTTGAAAACTCAAAGTGGATGACCCACTATTGATCCGCCAAAACGAACCGCTGGAATTGATCCGATTGACGATCACCGTCCCTGCCCCTGCATAAAGCGTGATGCTTGCCGGACTGTTAAGAAGATTCAGCGTGGCTGTGTTATTGAAACTAGGAGAAGCATTTCCCACCCAATTTGACGCCGTGCCCAACGTATATCCATTGCCTAAAGTCAATGATCCGTTGGCCGTGAGATTGCTCCATGTGTATTCGGCGGCATTGGCCTGCCCGATGAAGAATGGCAACAAAGCCCCGAAAAGAACCTGACTGGATGGAAAGCGAAAACGTGGCTTCATGAGTGGTAACTTAGATCTGATGTGTCGTTGAAAATCACCCGGAACAGAATGTTCGGCCAAACAGCCCATAAAATTCACTTCCGGCGGTAGGTTGCCCACAACCACCCGCCCCCCGTCGATTCTCCATTTGTGCTCATTTTGTGCCAATCCTCTCGCCACACTCGTATGCCGCGACTCATCCGAAATGATGAGTCTGGCCACCATGACAATCCCATCCCCATCTGCGACAGTGCCCGCGGCAAGCCAATCCAGCCAAGAATCTGAATCCCTTTATTTCAAAAATCAATGCGGCTCCTCCTGAAACTCGTGGCGACACTCGGCTTCATCCTATCAAGTCAAAATCCCCTTCAGGCCGCAATTTTCAACATCACTCACTTCGGAGCTGTCGGTGATGGCAAAACTCTCAACACCGCGGCCATTCAAAAAGCAATCAATGCCGCAACCGCAAGCCACGGCGGAATTGTGCGGATTCCGCCCGGGTCCTTTTTGAGCGGCTCGATTCACCTCAAAAACAACGTGACGCTTGAATTGGATGCAGGTGCGATCCTTCTGGGAAGCCCGCATCACACGCACTATCAAAAACTCAATTTCCATGCGCTCATTCTAGCGAACGGCCAAAACAACATTGGAATCCGCGGCAAAGGAACCATCGACGGACAAGGCGTCCGCCTCGTCGCAGACACCATGCGTCTGCACAAGGAGGGCAAACTTCCGGATGCCAATGAGGGTCAACGCCCTTCTCTCATCAACTTCAGAAAATGCAGCAACATCACCATTCGTGATATCACTTTGCTAGAAAGCGCATGCTGGGTGCAACTCTACCGGGAATGCTCCCGACTCCTCATCGAAAACATCAAAGTCCGAACCTGCGCCGCCATCACCAATGACGGACTCGACATCGACAGCTGCTCGGATGTGATTGTCCGCGGATGCGATATCGACTCCGAAGACGACGCAATTTGCCTAAAATCCGGACCTCTCAGCTGCGAGAGAATTCTCATCGAAAACTGCCGGATACGCTCATCCTGCAATGCCCTGAAATTCGGCACCGCTTCCAGCAAAGGATTCAAGAACATCATTTGTCGCAATTTGGAAATCTATGACACCTACTTCTCCGGCATCGCACTAGAAATCGTCGATGGCGGCGTGATGGAGAACATTCGAATTTCAAAGGTTCGCATGACGACAACCAACAACCCAATTTTCATCCGCCTTGGCCATCGCAACATGCATGGCAAAGTTGGGACAATCAAAGATGTGATCATCTCGGACGTGACTGCGGAAATTCCTAACCGGAAGAAAAGCGAGATGAATAAATTTCCCAGCTACTGGAGACATCTCTGCACCACATTGATCACCGGCTCAATCACCGGCCTACCCGGCCACCCGGTGCGTGACATCACACTGCGGAATGTTCATATCACTTACGGCGGCATCGGCGATGCTCCGCAACGCGACCACATCCTGTTGAAAAACATGAATCAAGTGCCTGAATGCGCGCAGAATTACCCTGAGTCCAAAATGTTTGGAGTCCTCCCTGCATGGGGACTTTATTGCCGCCATGCAGACGGACTAACATTTGAGAATGTCACACTCCGCGTCGCTGGCAGGGATTACCGCGCAGGAGCGATTTTTGACGATGTGAAGAATCTCAAATTGGATCAATTCAACGTCCTCCATGCCGGTAAGGAACCTGTCATTGTATTCAACGACGTGCAAAAGGCGCTAATCCGCGAGAGCCGAGCGCCCAAGAACACCACGAAATTCCTCGATATTCGCGGGAAAACCCGCGACGTCGTAGGCCCGTGATTCCCTGCAACAAGAATTGCCAACTCTCGAAATAACCGAAGAAAACCTAACCGTTGATGGGGTTTGTGTCAGAATCCGCAAGCGTGACCATCACGAGGAAAGCGGAAAAATTGACACACTGAGGTTGGAAATCAGCCCCAGAAACAGCAAGCACCATCCTCATTCACCTCGGCGAGGAACTCGTCGAAAAACACCGTTTGCGGAAGCAGCGGATAAGAATGCCATTTTAAATCGGAACGCATCCAATAGATTTTCCAGCGGTTCGTGGTGCGGTTGTAAGTCGCCTTGGCAGCCGGCTCCTCGATCTTCTGGCTCTCATCACGCCAAAAGGGACGGATCGAATAGATCACGACGCTCTGTCCTTCAATGCGCCAAGCCACATCCAGCTTGTGACGGATTTCCTCGGGTGGGCGTCGTTTGGTCATGAAGTCCGCCATGGCGGATTCGATGGCGGCAGTTTGCTCTGTTTTGAAAGCCATGGTTCAGTGAGTGTTAAAATGTCTCTCCAATGCGTGGAGGACGCCGGATAAGTGATCGTGGTATCCCCAACCGATGCCGTCGGTGCTACCAACAACTTTTTCCAGCCTTGGGGAAAACGTGCGCCACGCGGCCACGCCCTCCTTGCGCAGACGGTCCGCGAGATCATCCATCGCGGAGCACAGGCTGTCGTAAAACCGCTCGTCGATGTCGCCGAAGTCGTTGGTGAACTCCGCGCCAGCTTCGGAATAAGTGAGCAGCAACTCGATGTTTCCCACAGCGTCGCCGCTGGCCTTGTGGTATTCGCGAATCGCCTTGCGGGCTTGGCCGAGTTTCAACTTCGGCTCGCCGCGCGACGGATAGAAAGGCTTGATCACGCGCTTGCGGTAGCTCTCAAGCGCCGCGCCATCGCCTGCCGCCGCACCAACCCGTGCCTGGAGGAAATCGCGATTGGCGGACGAGGAATCGTGCAGGTCTTTGAGCAGCGAAAGCAATGCCTCGGGCTCCAAGCCCTTGAGGTGCTTGCGGATGGCTGCCCAGGTGGGTTTTGTGATCTTCTTTGCAGGCATGGTGAAATTCAAAGCGCACCCATGATTCAGCGATTTTTTTGCAGTTAAAAGGTTAAAATCGATCGTTGCTGATGGGTCGGGCAAGGGTCAGACATCACCTGTTTAAGCAAACGTTTGAACACCGCAAACCCAAGCGCGATCCAACATGGATACAGTGATCGGCGCAAGTCGCTATCAAGTAAAAATTGAAAATTCCCTTAGCGTGACTTAATCGAAGGGCAAATGATCCAATTTGCCCTAATTGACGGATACCCATGTGTATTCTTATCGACACGTTCACTCCATGACCCATTTTTTTGAATTTCGTCCTCCAGTTCTTAGCAAGTTGATTCATGCGATTTTAGTTTTTATCGCATGCAATCGCGGCACATTCGTTTTTTTTGCGTTCGCTATCGGTCCCTTTTGGGTCTCGCCTGCACGAGCGGAGTCGCCTCCGCTTCTTCCGCCCCCGCTTCTTCCGCCCCCGGTGATGGAATCTGGACCATCGTGGATGTTCGATCCCCGCGTAGTTGTCGATGTCGATATCGAGTTGCCCCAATCTTCCATCGATCAGCTCCCGGTTCAGATGGAGCAGGAGCGACCCTATGTGCCCGCTACCTTCACAATGACCCATTCGCGCGATGGGCAGATCCTTCGCAGCTATGGGCCCTGGGAAGTCACTCTCAAGGTCAAAGGGATGTATGGTTCCTTTCGGAATCTACCGGCCGGCGAGAAGGCTGGGCTTAAGATCAAGTTTCCCAAGGACAATCGGCCAGGTGGCCTGAAGAAGCTAACCTTGAATAATATGGTGCAGGACGGTTCGATGGTCCGCGAGGTCCTCGCCTATCACGTCTTTCGTGAGATGGGCATCGCCGCTCCCAGGACCGGCTACGCTAGGGTCACGATCAATGATATTTATTACGGAATCTATCTGAATCTGGAGACGATGGATGATGTCGCCCTAGCTCGTTGGTATCCGGAAACCTCTCATCTCTATGAGGGCTCTTATGGAAATTGGTGGGGCGACATGAGCGATCCTTTCAGTGGACATTACGAGGTCGACGAGGGTGACGAAGACGACCGATCCGACCTTGCCGCCCTCATTAAAATCTCCCGCAGCAAGCCAAAGGGATGGCTCGCTCGAATGGATAAAGTGGCTGATCTTGAGCAGATGGCGATGATGTGGGCCTGCGAATGGTTCACCGGCCACTGGGACGGCTATTCCCAGCATCTTCCCAACAACTATTATCTCCATGCAGATCCCAAAGGCCGGTTTACCCTACTGCCTTGGGGGACTGATCAGACTTTCACCTGGGCAGCTCGCTTCAACGAAGCTCCAGAGCATTTCATCTTCAACAACTGCCTGCGCGATCCTATTGGGCGCGCCATGTGCACCGATGCACTTCAGATTCTTGCTGCAAGCTGGAAGAAACTAAAGTTAGAAGAAATCGCCCTTGCCGCGCACGCCTCGGTCGCGAGTGAATCTCAAGGAATCGACGACGTGCAGGGATTCATCGTTTCGCGCCTGGAGGAGCACAAGGCTTGGGCCGCTAGCCTACCCAACTCTCCGCGCGCGCTCGTCGTCAAGCGAGGTGGTATCTTCGGAAAACGTTGGGTCGATGTTTCTTGGAGTCCAGCAGACTACTCGCCAACGGCTCTCGATGTCATTGCTTACGCCCTAGAATATCGTTCCAAAGAAGGGAATTGGAAACGCATCTATCTTGACCGCACCAAGCGCAATACAAGACTCCACAATCTGCCTTTGGGTAATTACCAAGTCCGCTTACGAGCCTTCGGCTGGCAGGGAGTCTCTCTGCCCATCTCTTCACGCGTCATCGTCCGCTGACCATGTGTGTTTTAGGTTAGCCTCTCTTTCCTTGCTGGTTATTCAGACTTATCAATGGTTTTCGAGCGATCCTAGGTGGGGGCTCGTTTTCTAAAATTTTTATAGGAGGTGAAGCGGAGTTGAGATGCTGAATGATAGCGGAAGATTCCAAATAGAATTCATCCATTGCCTCGCGTTGCCGGAAAAAGACGCAAGGCAATGGAGAAAAACGGAATGGGCATCCCAATGCGGCTGAACCCAGCCAATCCCCAACTCATCTGAAACCTTAAAAAACGCCCACTCCCCAAACTTTGGTGTAGACCCAGACCCCTTTAGCGTAGACCCAAGTTGTTGATATTAAAGAAATGGCGGACAGGGAGGGATTCGAACCCTCGGTAACATTGCT
>JBEGOB010000019.1:0-2824 GCA_041182265.1 Verrucomicrobiota bacterium
TTCCAAAATCACTTGGTTAAATTCTGAAAACACTTGGTAAAATTTCGAAATCACTTGGTTCATTTCCGAAATCACTTGGTGTTTTTCCAAATTCACTTGGTATCGAGCGTGGGCAAATTGCCAATTCGCTGCCGCCTTGACCTACTTTGCGTTGGCTCTCTCGGAACTTTTTTGGATCAGTTAGGTGATTAGAACATCGGAGTGGGACACTTGCGCACCCACAAGGCGCGCTTCCTCGGTCCGTGGCGAGGCAAAGTCGAAAGCTCTCCGCGCCCGTCTGGAATGGCGCTTGGCTCAGCGCAAACCTGCGGCAATGTCCGCGGCCAAACGCTCAAGCAGGCGCGACTGCGCAGCGACCATCGCCCCGTAGCCGTCTTCCTGAAACGCTTCACGATCCACGAATGTGCGCGAGGCCTTCAGGGTCCGCTCTGGCAATGCATACGCACGCCATGCCGCCTCGATGACCGCGTAGCCATCCGCCCCGCCATGCAATTGGCGGATTTCTAACGTGACTTGATAGCGCAGCTCATCATCCCGCTGCCACGGATAGATCCGGACATTGCCCGTCTCCATCTGCCGCCCGAGATTGGCGGCTGTCACCCTTGCGATGGATGCCGACAAATCCCCTGCCCAGCGATGATCTTCCGCCACTGCGAGCTCGTTAGGCGCTTGTTGGATCACCAAATTCGACCGATCCACATACTCAGCAAGCGTCACCGGCCCCACGCCGATCCCAACGCCACCGCCACCCATCGCCGGACCTGCCGGGGTGAGGACATAGAACTTTTTGCCTGACTGAGCGCACCCAGCCAGCCACAAAACCGCCAAAAATAGGAAAAATCGCTTCATGTTAAAATCGGGAAAATCTCATCAACGCTTCGGCGCTTTCGGCTCTGGGTTGCCCGTGGAATCGCGCCCAAAAATCAACGAACTCGGCTTATCATCGATCCCCGTGCTCAAGGCATTCAGCGACCGTAACGTCGCCCGCAGCTCATCCATCGTCCGCAGCAAGTCACCCTGCACCGCACCGTCCGGGCCCACGCTCGCCACGGATTTCTCCATGGCTCCCAAAGTTTTCCGCAAATCTTCGGGCAATTTGATGAATTCCGACGATTCGACGATTTTCCGCAGCGAAACCGTCATTTCCCGGATTTCCACCATGCTGTCGCGCGCCTCATCCGCCACGCCGCCGATCTTTGCCATCGTGTCATCCAGCGGCAGAGCCTGAATCTTGTCCAAAATGGCCGTCAACTTGGCCTCCAACTGCGCCAAGCCCGAGGAAATCGTCGGAATCGACGGATAATCACCCACCGTGCCCATTTGATCGGAAATCGGCTCCTTGTAATAATCCAAATCCACGAACAGCGCGCCCGTGAGCAAGCTGCCAGTCTTCAAGCTCGCCCGCAGACCGCGGCGCACCGCCTCTTCAAGAAACTCCAAATCCGAGGCTTTCGAATCCGAGCTCGACTCGCGATGCAGCAAGGAAGGATCAATTTCGACCAAGACGGGAATCCGCGAATCATCCGGAAATTGCAGGTAATCGAAGGAAATATCCGCCACCCGCCCGATCGTGATGCCGCGGAACTCAACGGGTGCCGCCTTGACCAAGCCGCGGACGGACTGGTTGAACAGCAGGACAAACTTGGATGTCGGGTTGAAGTTGGAGCTCTTCGCCGCATCCTCATCCGCAAAAAGCGTGAATTCCGCGCCATCTGCCGCAGGTTTTCCGCCCGTCAGATCATCCGGCGTGCCGAACGCCGCGCCACCGGAGACCATCGCTTGAAAAGACGGTGTCCGGACCTTGAAGCCATCTGCACCCGCACTGATATCAATGCCGCTCGTGTTCCAAAACCGGACATGTTCCGTCACCAAACTGCTGTATTCCTCGCGGATGTAAGCCTCATACGTCACGCGTTGACGCTCAATATCGAGCGAGCGATTTTCAATCCGTCCCACTTCGAATCCCCGGTAAAAGATCGGCGCGCCGGCCACCAAAGAGCCCGCCTGCTCCGCCGTCAGCACCAGGCGCCGGCCGGGCACGTTCCGGCTGGTTGCCGGTGGCTTCTCGAGTCCTTTGAAATTTTTCCAAGCCTCCGAACCCGCAGGCCCGGGGTCCAGCTCGATGTAGGCGCCGGTGAGCAAGGTGCCCAATCCCGAGATGTCCGTCGTCGAAACGCGCGGGCGGACCACCCAAAACCGCGTGCCGCGCCGCAGCAGATTTCCGGAATCCGGATTCAGCTCGAGGTGAATCAGGACCGACTTCAAATCCTCCGCCAATTTCACGTCCTTCACCACGCCCACTCGCACCGAGCGGCAGCGGACTTCCGTCTTCCCGGCGGCAATCCCGTCCGCCGTATCAAAGCGCACGCGCGCTTGTGGGCCCTGCGAACTCACGTTCCGGTAAATCATCCACGCTCCGATCAACAGGGCCAAAATCGGCACGACCCAGACGATATTCCAACGCTGCGCCGCACGAAATTCCGGCTTCGCTGCTGCGGGTGGTGACTTTTTCGGATCGCTCAAGTGTCTTCAGGTTTGGGTGTTGGTGGCTGCAAGTTCAGCGCTTCGAGCCGGTCCCACAAAAGTCGCGGATCAAAGCTCATCGCTGCGAACATCGTAAGCACGACCACGCCCGCAAATGCAAGCGCGCCCGAGCCAACGGTGATGCTCATGTAATTTCCAAGCTGCACGAGCGCCACTAAAATCCCAACCACGAAAATATCAACCATCGACCAACGCCCGAGCAACTCCGTGAACCAATAAATTTTCGCGAGCATCCCAGGCGACGGGTGCAACTTGCCAGACGCCGCCAAGCACAGCCACG
>JBEGOB010000020.1:0-31659 GCA_041182265.1 Verrucomicrobiota bacterium
AACGGCGCCACGCAACTTGCGTGCGAGGTTCGTATTGATCGGACCGCAAAGTCCCTTGTCCGTCGAAATGACAAGCACCAGCTCACGCCCGCCATCCCGCTGCTCAAGCAGAGGATGGGAAGCCTCACTGAAGTTCTCTTGAATATCAGAAAGAACTTGAGTGAGCTGCTTGGAATACTCGCGACCCGCAAGCGCCTGATCTTGCGCTTTCTTCATCTTGGCGGCAGCGACAAGCTGCATCGCGCGCGTGATCTGCGCGGTGTTTTTAACCGACTTGATGCGTCGGCGGATGTCGCGGAGGTTTGCCATGTTGGGAGAAAGAAGTTAAATTTTAGAAAGGAGAAATTTCAAGGGGCGGGGAGCAATCCGTCACAATCTCGATGAGAGAATCGACGCCGGCTTGGTCCCCATAAGCAATTACTTCCAAGTCTTCTTGAAGTCCTCGATGCCTTGTTTGACAGCTGCAACCATGGTCGCGTCCTTTTTCAAATCAGGCTTCTCGTTGCGAACTTTGTCGAGAAGTTCACCCTTGCGAGTGTTGAAGAAATCACCAAGAGCACCTTGGAACCGCTTCACATCCGCAACTGCGACGTCGTCGAAGTAACCGTTCTGCATCGCGAAGAGATAGATCGACTCCATTTCCATGGCGAGCGGGCTGTATTGGTTTTGCTTGAACAGCTCAACAATGCGCGCTCCACGGTCGAGCTTCTTCTTGGTGGAAGCATCCAAATCAGAACCGAACTGGGCAAAGGCTTGAAGTTCCCGATACTGCGCAAGGTCAAGTTTGGTGGTTCCAGCTACCGACTTAATCGTCTTGGTCTGGCAAGCCGATCCCACACGGGAAACCGAGAGACCCACGGAAATCGCAGGGCGGATACCCTGATAGAAAAGGTCAGTTTCAAGATAGATCTGACCATCAGTGATGGAAATCACGTTGGTCGGGATATAGGCGGAAACGTCACCTGCCTGCGTCTCGATGATTGGGAGAGCGGTGAGCGAACCACCACCCGCAGCCTCGGACAGACGCGCGGAGCGCTCAAGCAAGCGCGAGTGGAGGTAGAAAACGTCACCTGGGTAGGCTTCGCGACCCGAAGGACGACGAAGAATCAGGGAAACCTGCCGATACGCGACAGCGTGCTTCGAAAGGTCATCGAATACGATCAAGCAGTCTTGACCCTTATCCATCAAGTATTCAGCAATGGCACAACCCGCGTAAGGAGCGAGATACTGCATGGCCGCCGCATCGGAAGCTGAAGCAGAAACGATGGTGGTGTATTCCATTGCACCTGCGTCTTCGAGGATCTTCTGAATACGCGCAACGTTGGAGAGCTTTTGTCCGATGGCAACATAGATGCAATACATCGGCTTGTGGTTCTGAAGCTTGCCATTTTCCGCCGCCTTGTTTTGCTGAGCCTGCGAAATAATGGTGTCAACAGCGATGGTGGTTTTGCCGGTTGCGCGGTCACCGATGATCAATTCACGCTGCCCACGACCGACGGGGATCATGGCATCAATCGACATAATGCCCGTTTGCACAGGAACGGAAACCGATTTCCGCTTGATGATGCCCGGAGCGATCTTCTCCATGGGATAATAAGCTGCGGCGGCAATATCGCCCTTGCCATCAATCGGAGCACCGAGTGCGTTCACCACGCGCCCGAGAACGGCCTCGCCGACAGGAACGGATAGAAGCTTGCCGGTTGTCCGGCACTCATCGCCCTCTTTAACAGCGGAATAGTCTCCAAGAAGCACAACACCCACTTCGCTCTCTTCGAGGTTGAGTGCCATACCGGTCACTCCACCACCGAATTCGATCATCTCATTGAGCATGACGTCGGAGAGACCTTCGACTTTAGCGACACCGTCACCGACGACGCGGACGGTTCCGACGTTTGTTTTTTCGACGGACGACGTGATACCGGCGATCTGTTGTTCAAGTTCCTGGAGGATGCTGCTCATATAAAAAAGTGGCTAGGGGTCTGTGTTCGGTTTTTCAGCAAGGGAAACAAATTAAAAGGCATTGGCAAGACGATCGAGGCGACCTTTGACCGAGCCATCAAAAACATCGTTGCCAACGCGAATGCGAAGGCCACCAAGAAGTTCGGGAGTGATTTGATATTGCACCACCAAGTCAGGCCCATACTGAGAGGCGAGTCCGGCAACAACCCTTTGGCGGGTTGGCTCATCCAAACTGACTGCACTCTCGACGGTCACCTGACGACGCTCCAGTTCAAGACGAGTCAAACGTTGGAGCGCTGACAAGATCGCCTTGTAATCGCGTGGTTTTGCCTCAATGAGGCGGGTGACCACCGTGCTCAATTTGGACTCGTCGAAGCGACCCGTTGTCTGGCAAAGGCCAAACAAACGGCGAGCGGCGGCGGCAGCGGTCTTGGAGATCTTCATGGAGGAGCTTGGTTTGGAAATCAGCCTTCGACTCTAGCAAGGGCATCTTCGTTGATGCGACGCTGGTCGTCTTCCGTGAGAACTTTGCCGGTCACCTGGGATGTTGTTGCGGCAACCAGTCGGCCAAACTCACGTTTCAGTTCAGTGTTGAGGCGGTCACGGTCAGCCTTAGCAGCTGCTTCAGCCTTGGCCAAAATTTGCTGCGCCTGACTGATCGCTTCTTGTGCCTTCTGCTCAGAAAACGAGGCAGCACCTGCCTTCGCTTCCTGAATGAGACGAACGGCCTCGTCATTTGCCTTGGCAATCGCAGCGGCGGTGGTTGCTTCGGATTCCGCGAGTTGGCGCTCAATGCTCTTCAGCTTTTCCTCACCCTCGGCGACTCGGGCACGACGTTGTTCGAGCATGGCTTGAATTGGCCCAAATGCGAATTTGTAGAGAACACCCGCGAAGATCAAAAAGCCAATGGCTTGCGAAACGAACAATTGCCCCTGAAGGCCGAATTGCTCTTTGATTGCAAGTCCAGTTTCCTTGAGCCCTTCTGCGACTCCGGCTGCGGCTAGGATATTAAGGATTTCCATGGAAAAGAGCGTCAAAAAATTTAAGAAAGATTCCGGAGAGGCACCAAGGTGCCTCTCCGGTTTGGACTTATTTGCCCATGAGGATCGTGATGATCAGCGCACCTTCTGCAAGTGCAGCACTGAGCAGCGACTGCACAAGAACTTTGCCAGAAGCACCAGGATTGCGGCCAACAGCTTCAGCGGCTTTGAAGCCGATCAAACCAAGAGCGAGTGTGGCTCCGAGAGCGGCGCCTGCGATACCAATATTACCAGTCATTTTTTAGGTCAGGTTGTGTTTGTTCAGGGGTTTGAGAGCCTCCGCAGTCTTTGCCACGGTCCGACTCTCAAAGGTGTTTTGAGGACTCAGTGAGCGTGCTCCTCCTCATCATGACTGCACATGAGAGCGGTGAATACTGCAGTCAGCAAAGTGAAAACGAGAGCTTGGATCGCGCCCACCATGAGTTCGAGGAAGTAGAAAGGCAGAGCGGTAAGCCAGCCCAACTTCCCACCCATGTGAACCATCATTTCAAGCAAGGACTCGCCAGCGTAAACGTTGCCAAAAAGCCTGAAGGTGAGAGAAATTGGACGAATCATAATCGAGATCACCTCTAAGAATCCGACCATGAAGAAAATCAGCACCAGCAAGAGCTTCATGATGCCTTTGTCCTCTCCGTGGTAGAGGAAGATATGACTGAGGAATCCACCGACCCCATTGGCTTGGACGGACCACACGATCCAAAGAATAAAGAAAATAAGGGCAAGAGCCATGGTCATATTCAAGTCGGCATTCGCACCACGGATCAGCGGCAACCATCCTTCATGTCCCTGGGCATCCATTGTATGCCAACCGATAGTTCCAACTCCTGGAATCAGGCCCATCCAGTTGGCGGAAAGGATGAAAAGGAAAACCGAGCCAAAGAACCAAAATGTCTTTTTGGCGAGTTGCTTGCCCATGATCCCAGCCAAGAAGTCTTCGAGAGCCTCCACCACATACTCCACGAAGTTTTGGAGCTTCCCAGGAACCAGCTTAATTTGTCGCGTTGCAAGCTGTGCGATGAGAATAACCACCGAAGCCACCGCTGCCATTGCGAGCATCGAATTGGTGATCTTAAACCAACCAAGGTCGAAAACCACAGGCGCATACATCGGAAGCTCATGATGCCCCCCCTCGGCTGCATAGCCGAAGCTGGAACCGATCAACGTAAAAAGTGCTATGAGTAAAAATGAACGCATGCGAAATGCCCAGTGATGAGGGGCGCGCGGTCTTAATAGATGCCGACCAATCTCCGCAAGGCCTATTTGTGAAAAATTTCACAAGCTCCCGAAAACCCCTGATTTCTCAAGGAATTCCAATCATTCATTAAAATGAGGGACTGCAAGTTCGAGCTCCGCCGCAATCGCACTCAAATGAGACTCAGAATTCCAATACTGGTCTTAAATCACTTGAACTCTGAGAATTAGCCGGACTTTTTCGGCTCCGAATTCATTCATGGCTCCTCAAAATTTCGGCCTAGCGCAGGAATTGCAGGCCGATTCCCCGTTAAGAACGATCAAGCTCTGAAGACCTCCCGAAAAAAAACCTGACTTTTTTGACCGGATTTTCTCTTGCCAACCCGGAATCGCATTCGCACAAACGTCGCTGCCATGAACAAAGCTGAACTGATTGATTCCATCCAAGTCGCCCTCGGAAAAGACGCTACCAAGCGTTCTGCCGATGAGGCCCTCGAAGCCGTGCTCTCCTCGATCGCCAATGGCGTGAAGAAAGACGCGAAAGTCCAAATCATTGGTTTTGGCACATTCGAGGTCAAAAAGCGTGCCGCACGTCAGGGCCGTAACCCAAAAACTGGAGAAGCCATGACCATCGCCGCCTCAAAGTCGGTTGGTTTCAAGCCTTCTTCCGTGCTCAAGGGAAGCCTGTGATCCACTAGGTCGCCACAGGCACCTTCGGATTATTCACGAAGAAAAACCCTAAAACCCCGGCCACGAAGGCCGGGGTTTTTTGCACATCAGTCCCAAGAAAGCCCTCCTCAACCACGACAAGTTCGTCCATTTGAACGCGCGCGCTCCCAACAAGTCGCTGACAGCTTCAGTGGACAGAAGCGCTTTGATCCTCTAGTCCCTACGCGACACAGCACGCCTTACGCTCCATGAAACCAAGAATCACCCTCGCAGAAGCCCAACTCCCAGACGGGAATATTCTCACCCTGCAAGAACACGACGCGCGGAAATCGCTCATTGTCCACGGTCAACAAATTTGCGGCCCTGCCACCCGCGCCGCTGAAGAAGAACTCGCTCGCCTCGCCTGCGCACCCTTCCGGCCTGCGCGCCAACCAAAGATCTTCTTCATGGGCCTTGGGCTGGGTCACACCCTCGCCGCTGTCGCCAAAGAACTGCCTCAAAAGCGCGCCCAATTCATCGTCGCCGAGCCAATGGCAGCCATGACCGAGTGGCACCGCACTCTCATTCCGGAAAGCCCACTTCTCAGCGACGCACGCATCCTGCTGGAAAACGATTGCAGCCCGAGCGTGCTCACGCGCCAAGAGGGAACGCTCCACGCCATTCTCATGCACCTTGACGCCTCACCCACCGGACCGCGCAACCGCACTTGGGTTGACGAACGACGCTGGGTTTCCGCCGCCTACGAGGCGCTCCAGCAAGGCGGACTCCTCGCCATTGCCGGGTCGCGCCATGTCGCAAATCTCACACGCCGCCTCCAGGGTTCCGGCTTCGAAGTCGCGGAATTTACCGTCCCCTCTTCACCAAATGCCAAAAAACCTCGTTTTCTCCCGATCTGGCTCGCACGCAAAGGCAAAGCTGCGGATTGATCTTTCATCCAAGCCTGCTTGACTTGCCCCAGACCCATGGCCCGCCTCACCCCACTTCACTTGATTCCTGCGCTCATTGCTGCCGCATCTCACGCCGGTGAGATCACCATCGAAAAACGGCCCTTCATCCTCGAAAGTGCATTTTCCGCCATCGCACTCCCAAGCGATGGCGTCATCCTGCTGAAAATCCAGAGTCAAACACCCTCGGAGTTTAAAATTCTCGACATCCTGCCTCACGGATCACAAGTCACAAAAGGCGAGACACTTGTGCGCCTCGACCCGGAAAAGATCGCACAAAAAATCGACGATACGCGCCGTGCACTTTCATCCGCAACTTTGGCTGCGGAACAAGCAGAGCAGCATTTGGCAAACCTCCAAGAAACCGCACCCCATAAACTTGCAGCCCTTCGCCGCGCTGCGGAAATCGCCGCTGAGGAAGACGCCTACTTCACCCAAACCCAGCGCAAGGCATCCGAGGAAACCGCCGGCCAAGCTCTCAAACGCGGTGAACAAATGCTCGCCAACCAACGCGAGGAACTCAAACAACTCACCCAGATGTATCAGGACGACGACATCACCGAGGACACCGAGGAAATCATCCTCGTGCGCCAAGAAAATGCCGTCGCTGCTGCGGAGTTCGCTCTGCGCATGGAACTTCTCGATCACAAACGCACCCTCGCGGTCATCCTTCCGCGCGAGGCGCAACGCCTCGAAAATGCCAAGCGGGACACCTCCATCGCCCTTGAAAAGGCTGAATCCGAGATCCCACGCTCCATCGAAATTGCAAGAATCGACCTCGAAACGCAAAAAACCACGAAACTGCGCACCGCCGAGATTCTCGCCGATCTGGAAGCAGACCTCAGCCAAGTCGAAATGAAGGCCCCGGCCCCAGGCTGGTTCTACCATGGCGTTATCCAACTGGGAACGTGGACCACAGGCGAAGCCATCAAGTCCCTGATTCCTCATGGAAAACCACCGATCAATCAGCCCTTTGCAAGTTTCATTCCTCACACCGCGCACTTGGCGTTGGTCGCTTTTCTGGACGAAGCCAACGCCCGCTCACTTGCCGCCGAACAAACCGGAGTAGCCTCACCTGTGGGCCGCGAAGATTTGGAAATCCCCGTGAAAATCCTCAAAATTTCCAACATTCCCGGTGCCGACGGCAAACACCGTGTGGATCTAGAAGCCGCTTGGCCCAAGGACCTGCAGCCTGTTGCAGGCACCACCACCCAAGTCCGCCTGATTTCATATCAACAAGACGCCGCCATCGTCATCCCGAACAAGGCGCTCCACTTCGAACCCGAAGGCTGGGCCGTCGATGTCAAACTCGCCGATGGCAAAACCGAGCGCCGCCAAGTCAAACGCGGACGCATTTCAAGCCAAGGAGTAGAAATCCTCTCTGGCCTCGAGAGCGGACAAGTGATCATTGATCCTTAAAATTCACAATTTCCACCGATGACTGCCGCCGCTCCCCGCCGCAAAAAAACCAGGGCAATCATCCGAATTTTCGGGATTCTACTCGCGACCCACTCGCTCGCAAACTCGGAAACCACCTCCCCCCCGGTTCCACCAAGTCGCGACGCCCTGACCGCATCCATCACTCGAGGTGTGGATTTCCTAATCAGCCGCCAAAATAAAAACGGCTCGTGGGGAAGCGCAACCCGCACCAAAAATCTCAATATTTACGCCCCTCTTCCCGGCGCTCACCACGCCTACCGCGCGGGCGCCTCCGGACTCGCACTTTCTGGCATCATCGACGCCAACGACGCTCGCCCGCAAGTCTCCGAATCCATCCAAAAAGCCGCCGCATGGACCGCCGCAGAACTGCCAAAACTCCGGCGCGCCGACCAAACGACAACCTACAACACTTGGGGCCACGCCTACGGACTCCGCGCAATTTCCCGACTTTATCAAATCGAAACAGACCCATCCAAAAAAGCCGCTTGGATTCCCCTCGCCCAAGAACAAATCGACCTCGTCAATCGCTATGGCGACATCAACGGCGGCTGGGGCTACCTCGATCTTTTTGACGAACTGAAAACTCAAAAACCGTCTGGAATTCCGACATCATTCACCACCGCCTCCGTCCTACTCGCCATGGATCAAGCACGCAGCACAATGCAGGTGCAGCTCAACCCAAAGCTTGTCAAGCAGGCGGTCTACGGCATTCAGCTCCAACGAACTCCAGACTTTTCCTACACCTATTCCTTCACGCACCGCATGCGGCCGCGTCTTGATATCAACCGCCCCGCAGGCTCACTCGCACGCTCCCAAGCCTGCAATGCCGCACTCCGTGTCTTCGGCGACACCGCGATCACCGACGAAGTGCTCACCCAATGGGCCGACCGCTTTCTTGCGCGCGAAGGATTTCTCAGCAACGGCCGGAAACGCCCGGTCCCGCACGAAGCGCAATTCAAAATTGCCGGCTATTTTTACTACTACGGCATCTATTATTTCACCGAATCCGTCAAACTCCTGCCCAAGGAAAAACAGGGGCCCTACGCTGAAAAACTCGCTGCTCTTCTACTCAAACGTCAAGAAAAGGACGGATCTTGGTGGGACTACCCGCTCTACGACTACCACCAAGCTTACGGCACCGGATATGCCCTGATGGCGCTAACATGGTGCCGCCAAAATCTCCCTAAATCCAACACGCCCTAAAAAAAGACCGACCGGATTCACTCCAGTCGGCCTTTTCAATTGAAAAATTAAGCGTCACTCACGCAAGAGCCAGCAATTTCGCCTTCAATTGCTCCTTGGTCACGCTGGCGCCGACGATCTGATCCTTCACCTCGCCATTCTTGAAAAACAGCAACAAGGGGATCGAGCGCACATTGTATTTCACCGACAGCTCGCGGGCTTCATCCACGTTGACCTTGCCAACCTTCGCCTGGCCTTCGAGTTCGCTAGCAACCTGATCAATCACCGGGCCGAGCATTTTGCATGGGCCGCACCACTCTGCCCAAAAGTCCACAAGGACGGGCTGGTCGGAGTCAATCACTTCAGTTTGAAAATTGGATTCGTTAAAATTCAGAGCCATGCGCAAAACATGGAGTCGAAATCCTGAAACGTCAAGAGCCACCCTGCACGAGACAAGGTGGCTCTTTTCGATACGCTTTAAAGCTGAAATCCAGTCACTGAAAAACTCAGCAACTTAAGTCAAATCAACTCGTTGGAAGGCCAGCGGAAATCATCGCGAAGTAGAGCGCAACGGCTGCAAGAATAATGCTGAAAATAGGAGCAATCATTGGATTAAGGGGTCGGTGTTTTTTCCGTGAAACTGAATCAGTCCATCAACTGGGACCAGTCACCACTCTTGGCGTTGTCCTCAGCCTTGATCCAAACGCCAGCAGTGGTCACTTGGAAATACAAGACGACGAGAGCTGCAATAAATCCAACGATTGAAAGTGCGTTGACCACACCTTCGCTGCCGCCACTTTCTTCCTCATCATCAGAAGGAATAGTCGCTGCTTGCGCGGACAATCCAGGAGATGTCAGCGGCTGAGTTGGCTTTTGCAACTGCACAGTCGCCTTTGGCAAAGCAATCGTCGGAGGGCCACTTCCCGCAGCACCTGGACGAGTCGCACTCGGCGCTTGGGCAAGCCGGATGGTCGGCGCTGGTGAAACTGGAGGGGCACCCGCCGTGCGAAGAGGGATCGTCGGTGCCGGAGCTGGCGGACGAGGAGCACCACCAGCAATCGGAGGCGCACCCGGTGCCGTCGGAACTGGCGGCGCTGTAGGGACGGGTGGCATCACTGGCGGGGCCATCGGCACAGTCGCCGAAGGAACGGCCGGTGGTGCGTCGGAAGCCTTCAAGGTGACGCGAACGGTTTCCTTTTTAAGGGGCACACTCGACGTCTGCTTGGACGGAGCTGGTGGTAGGTTTTCGTTTTCGCTCATGCGCAGACTGGGTCTAATTTGTTGGAAACCGCAGTTAAATCAATTCGACCCCGGTCTGTCAAACCCCCAACCGAGGATTTATTAAAATCGACATAAACAACCTACTAGAAACGACTTACAATCATGAAATCCAACTAAAACTCGTAAAAACACCTCGCATTACCACCTCAGTGGAGAAATCGACAGCATTCCACCGCCACACCAAGCTCCAACTCTTGCCCCACGCGCACCCACCCCGCATCAAAATACTGCCTCGAAAGAACGGCTTCCAAGATCACGCCCGCACTCGCAACTTTCACTCTCACCACGGCTCCCTCACCCTGGACACTTTGAACAAACCCTGAAAACGCAAAATCCAGCCTCTCGCCGCCTGTATTCCGCTCGCGCAAAACCGCATTCTCCGCACGAAAAGCCAGATACTTCGCATCCCCACGCGCACCCTCTTGCCATGCTCCAGAGCCAAGTTTTTCCAATGCATGGATATTCTCAAAGCCCAAGGCACCCGCGGCCTCACAGGAAATAGGACCAGCCAACACCTCGCTCACCGGACCCGCCTGCAAAACCCGCCCGTCAAGCATCAGCACCAGATCATCCGCCAAAGTCTCAAGCTCGCCTCGATCATGTGTCACCCAAACGCAAGCCTGGCCCCGGGCACGCAATAAATTTCGCAAATCCCGCCGCAAATCCACTCGCAACGCTTCATCCAACGCCGAAAACGGCTCATCAAGCAACATCCACCGTGGTAAGCGAACAAGCGCGCGCGCCAGTGCCACGCGCTGAGCCTGACCTCCGGAAAGCTGCGTCGGACGCGCCTGCCCCAGCCCACTCAATCCGACCAGATCCAGCATCTCACTCACACGCCGCCGCCGCTCAACGGCTTCAAACAAACGCAAGCCATACCCTACATTTTCCGCCACACTCAAATGCGGAAACAACGCTGGATCCTGCGCCAATAGACCCACCTGCCGCCCCCACACTGGGACATGCACCTTCGCCGCAACATCCGACCAGACCTCCCCTCCACCGCGAATCACACCTCGATCCGGCCGCTCCAGTCCGGCAAGCAAGCGCAGTGACGTGCTTTTCCCACACCCGCTTGGACCGAACAAGGCGGTGCTCCTCCCAGCCTCGCCCGAAATCCGGAAACGTGCGTGAACCTCGACATTCGGCCCAAAGTTCCGCTGACAATCTGCCACTATTTCTTCGTCAGCCATGATGCGTTAAAATTTCTCTGAAGCCAATAAACCACACACAGCACGCCAAACGAGCCACCCAACAGCATGGCGGATGTCCACCCCGCGGTCGCGTAGTCCATGGCCTGCACTGAATCATAAATCGAAATCGAGACCGTCCGCGTCACCCCGGCGATGTTCCCACCCACCATCAATGCGACGCCAAATTCTCCCATCGTGTGTGCGAAACTCATCACAAAACCCGATAAAATCCCCGGCCATGCCAACGGCAGAATCACCCGCCGGAAGGTCATCAGTCGCGACTCGCCCAAGCACCACGACGCCTCAATCCACTTCGCATCCACACGCCGGATCGCCACGATGAACGGCTGCACCGCAAACGGAAGGCTGTAAAGAAACGAAGCAATCACCAAACCCTCAAAACTGAATGCCAAAATCTTCCCTGTTAGCTTTTCATGCAGTTTTCCTAAAGGCCCCGCAGAACCTAACATCAATAGCACATAAAACCCCAAAACCGTCGGCGGCAAAACCAAGGGCAGCGCAAGCACCGCCTCCAACGGCACACGCCACCGACTCCGTGTCCCCGCCAACCACCATGCCAAGGGCAAACCTAGAATGGTCAGCAAACACGCGGTAATCAGCGCTAACTGAATTGTTAAAAAAATGGACTGCCAATCGATCGATGCATTCATGGCGCGGCGGAAAATTTGAATCCATGCTTTAACAACACTTCACGACCTTTTTCCGACATCATCCAAGCCCGGAATTTCCCCGCTCCCACAGGATTTTTCGCACGCTTCGGAATCACCCCAGCCTGCACCAGAGCAGGAAATTGATCTCTTGGGACCTCCCAATACCGTCCGCGCGACCGCATCTTCGGACCGCTTGCGAGCGACAGCGCGATCACGCCAAGCTCCGCATTTCCCGTCTCAACGAAGGAAGCCGCCTGCGCAACATTTTCACCTAACACCAACTTATCACACACGGCATCATACACTCCCGCATCCCGCATCGCCGCCACCGCAGCACGCCCATACGGCGCATGCTCAGGATGCGCAATCGCAACCTTCCGAACCCGCGGATCCAACAGCACACGCAGGCCCTCGCCAGCTAACGGCAAATCCAATCCATGCGGAATCCATAACACGATCGATCCCATCCCGTATTGAAACAGCGAATCTCCATCCGCATCCCCGCGATTCACCAAAAGACGCGGAAATTCAATATCCGCTGATAGATAGAGATCGAATGGTGCCCCTTGCGAAATCTGCGTGTAGAAATTCCCAGATGAACCATAACTCACAAGTATTTCCAAATCAGGATGCTCTGCCTGAAAATCTCCGACCATTTCATCCAGCGCATATTTCAAATCTGCTGCTGCCGCCACCACAACAGTCCTCTTCCCCGCCATCTCACGCCGACAGGACGGCATCAGAAAAAAGAGAAGTGAAATCGCAACGACCAGCCAACGCATCGCCGTCCCTCATATCCACCACCACCCGCTTACGCAAGCCAAGCCATGCAAATTTCAAAATCAACTCACTCGCTCACAACCACCGGGAATCCCTCCATTTGAGAAAGTCCACTGCCAAAGCTGCAAGTCACGCGCACGAAAAGCTCCCGCACAGGACAATAAGTAATACCGCCACTGCCGGTGGAATCGCTCACCCATACTCTCCGCAAATCGAGGCCATGCCGCTTCGAAATTCTCATACCACGCCATCAAGGTCCGATCGTAATCCGCCCCGAAATTATGCAAATCCTCCACCACGAACAAACCATCCGCGGCATCACTGATATGACCAATCGCCGGCAATTCACCATTTGGAAAAATATACTGATCAATCCACGGGTCCGTCGTCCCACAACGCTCGTTTTTCCCAATCGTATGCAACAGGAATATCCCATAACGCACAAGACAACGCTGTGCCACCTCCATGAAAACACGATAGTTCTTTTTTCCAACATGCTCGAACATCCCCACGCTCACAACACGATCAAAGCGCCCCTTCACCTCCCGGTAATCTTGAAGTCGAAACTCCAATGGCAAGCCGGAATACGTATTTCTGGCAAATTCCGCCTGTTCTTTGGAAATCGTGATGCCAACACAACTCACCCCATAGTTCTTCGCCGCATACGCCATAAGCCCACCCCAGCCACAACCAATATCCAGCAATCTCATACCCGGCGCAAGTTGCAGTTTCCGACAGATTAGATCGAATTTTGCCTGCTGCGCTTCACAAAGACTCCCTGCCTCGCGCCAATATCCACAGGTGTATGCCATGCTCGGACCCAACATCGCCTGATAAAAATCATTCCCAAGATCGTAGTGCGTCACACCAACCTGCCACGCCCGCTTGGATGTCTGACGGTTGAACAAACGCTCACGCAACATCGGCACAAGAAAACTCATAGGCTTGATCTCACGCTGCAATCTTGCCCGAAGAATCCTTGTGAAAAATTCGTCCAACTGCGGCACATCCCAATCCCCATCCATGTAGGACTCACCCAGCCCAAGATTCCCCCGTGCCACGATCCGCTCCAACACCCCCGGCACTTTGAGCTGCAAATCCCACGGGCAATCTCCATGAATCCGAATCTCCGCTTTGGCCAGCAAACGAGCGACTTTCCGATGCAACTCGGGCGTCCTGCCGAGCCTCAACGAATGCATACGGATGGCGGTGGATATCATAAGGATCGAATGAAATATCAGTCGGGAGAATCTGACAGACGTTCTCCAACGAAACATCAAATTACCACACCACCCGCATCGTGCACCCGCCGTCTCTACCAAGCTGCAGCTCAGTGAAGGCACAATCCAGCCATCACGAAAGCTCTCCACAATCCCTAGGAAAAAATACCCGCTCACCGTAGATTCGCCCTAAGTCCCGTCCAAAAAATAGCTTGCACTGACTCGGTAATCTCACAAAGGGTGCCTCACAAACTTTCCATGCCTTTCCACAAATTGACAGCCCTTCACCGGGAAATCGCGCCGCTCTCTCTGCCGCCCGGTCCCCCCTGATCCGACCTTTGCTTTCCAGCAAATCAATTCCCGCCAGCGTAAGACGCTGCCGTGCGGCTTACTCTTGCAGCATGGATTCTAGCTGTTCCTCATTTGTCTCCCAATTCATCATTTCATGTCGCAATTATTATCTTCTAAAACTTGGTTTTCTAACATCCGAGGCGATTTGGTCGCAGGCCTTGTCGTCGCACTCGCCCTCATTCCAGAAGCCATCGCCTTCTCAATCATCGCCGGCGTGGACCCGAAAGTCGGACTTTACGCATCGTTCACCATGGCCGTAACCATCGCTTTCAGCGGTGGCCGCCCCGGTCTGATCTCCGCCGCCACCGGAGCCATGGCATTGCTGCTTGTCACCCTAGTGAAAAACCACGGCTTGGAATACCTCCTCGCCGCCACACTTCTAACTGGCATCATCCAACTGATCCTCGGCATCCTCAAGGTCGGCTCTGTGATGCGTTTCGTTTCGAAATCGGTCATCACCGGCTTTGTCAACGCACTCGCGATCCTTGTCTTCATGGCGCAGCTCCGCGAGCTGAACTTCAATGTCCCCGGTGTCAATTGGCTCAGCTACGCCATGGTCGCCTGCGGACTCGCGATCATCTATTTTTTCCCGCGCATCACGAAATCCATCCCCTCCCCACTCATCTGCATTCTCGTCCTAACCGTGCTTGCCATCGCTTTCAAACTCGACGTCCGCCGCGTCGGAGATCTCGGAAAACTCCCGGAAACCTTGCCCTTTCTCATGTGGCCCAAAGTTCCATTCAACTTGGAAACACTCTCGATCATCCTTCCATACTCACTCAGCCTCGCCGTGGTCGGACTGCTAGAATCTCTCATGACCGCGCAAATCCTCGACGAACTCACCGATACGCCCAGCGACAAAAATCGCGAGGCGCGCGGCCAAGGAATCGCCAATATCGTCACCGGCCTCTTCGGCGGCATGGCCGGTTGCGCCGTCGTCGCACAATCGATCATCAACGTGAAATCCGGCGGTCGCAACCGCCTCTCCTGCCTCGCCGCCGGGGTTTTCCTCATCGTGATGATCCTGCTCCTCGGCGACTGGGTGAACCAAATCCCCATGCCGGCACTGGTCGCAGTCATGATCATGATTTGCATCGGCACCTTTTCATGGGCGTCTTTCGCAAACTTAAAAAAACACCCGCTCACCACCAATATCGTCATGATTTCCACCGTCGTCACCGTGGTCTGGACGCACAATCTCGCCATCGGAGTCGGAGTCGGCGTGCTGCTCGCCTCAGTCTTTTTCGCGCGCAAGGTCGCCCAAGTCATCCGCATCACCAGCACCCGCGACGCAGAAACCCGCACTTACGTCGTCCGCGGCCAAGTATTCTTCGCCTCGTCCGACACTTTCATTGCCGCATTTGACTTCAAAGAAGTCCTCGCGAAGGTAGTCATTGACGTCTCAGCCTCACACTTCTGGGATCTAAGCTCCGTCGGCGCGCTCGACAAAGTTGTCCTCAAATTCCGCAGAGAAGGCACCGAAGTCGAAATTTTCGGAATGAACGAGGCGACCGCAACCCTAGTGGACCAACTCGGAACCCACAACAAACCCGGCGCTCTCGACCGGATGCTCGAACACTAACCACCACCTCTGATAGACCATGTCTCCCATCATCGCATGCACCGACGGATCACTCTACGCACCGAGCATCTACGCGAACGCCGTCTGGGCCGCCTCACGACTCGGCTCCTCCGTTCACGTCCTACACGTCATCGAGCGCGGGGAAATCCTCGCCCCCCAAGACCTCAGCGGCAGCCTGGGATTCCACGCCAACACCGAACTGCTCGAAGAACTCGCACGCTTCGATGAATCACACGCGCGCATCGCACGCCTCCGCGGCGACGCAATCCTTGACGATGCCTGCCAAGCCCTTGCCCCCCTCGCCTCTGAGGTGCTAACCACTCAACGCCACGGCTCACTCGTCGAAACTTTGCTGGAATTTGAAAAGGACGCCTCACTCATCATCCTCGGAAAACGGGGCGAACATGCGGATTTCTCCACCGGCCACCTCGGCAGCAATCTCGAACGCGTGATCCGCAGCGCGCAGGTCCCCATCCTGGTCGCCGCACGTGAATTCCGCCCGATCCAAAGGTTTCTCATCGCCTTCGACGGCGGTCCAAGCGCGCTCAAAGCCATCCACCACGCCATCACCCAGCCCCTCCTCGCCGGCCTCGAATGCCACCTCCTCGCCGTCGGTAAGCCCGACAGCAATCTCGCCCTGGAGCTGGAATCCGCCGCGCAAACCCTCCGCTACGCCGGCTACGATGTCACCCCGGAGATCCTCGACGGCAACCCCGACGAAGTCATCGCCACCCAAACCACGGTCCGTAAAATCGACCTGCTCGTCATGGGAGCCTTCGGTCACTCGCGCATTCGCCACCTCTTCCTCGGCAGCACCACCTCCGCGCTCATCCGGAACTGCCAACTCCCCCTGCTCCTCTTCCGCTGAATCTCCAGCACCCCCGCAGTTTTTTGATGCTCTTTCCGGCGTGGCATGATTCCTATTCCTCCAGCAACCATGTCCGCCGAAAAGACCGCCATCACCCCGACCCGCGCCACTGATTTCCCCGAGTGGTACCAGCAAGTCATCAAAGCCGCCGACCTCGCCGAAAATTCGGAAACGCGCGGCTGCATGGTCATCAAACCCTGGGGCTACGGCATTTGGGAACTCATCCAGCAACAACTCGACCGCCGCTTCAAAGCCACAGGCCACCAAAACGCCTATTTTCCGCTCCTCATCCCTCTATCCTACCTGGAAAAAGAAGCCGAACACGCGGAAGGCTTTGCCACGGAGTGCGCCGTCGTCACCCATCACCGCCTTGAAGCCGTCAAGGACCCTGTCACCGGAAAGACGAAAATGATCCCCAGCGGGGAGCTCGCCGAGCCCTACGTCATCCGCCCCACCTCGGAAACCATCATCGGTGCCGCCTTCGCACGCTGGATCGAGTCTTACCGCGACCTCCCACTCCTCATCAACCAATGGGCCAACGTCATGCGCTGGGAAATGCGGCCCCGCCTTTTCCTCCGCACCGCTGAGTTTCTCTGGCAAGAAGGCCACACCGCCCACGAATCCCAAGACGAGGCCATCGTCGAGACACGCATGATCCACGGCCAATACGAGGAATTCCTCCGCGACCACCTTGCCATCCCCGTCATCCCCGGCGAAAAAACCGAAAACGAACGCTTTCCCGGCGCAGACATGACGCTCACCGTCGAGGCGATGGTCCAAGACCGCAAAGCCATCCAAGCCGGAACATCTCACTACCTCGGCCAAAATTTCTCAAAAGCACAAAATATCTCCTTCACCGGCCGCGACGGCACGGTCCAATTCGCGCACACCACCTCATGGGGCGTCTCAACTCGCCTCATCGGCACCCTGATCATGGCACACTCGGACGACGATGGCCTCGTCCTCCCGCCACGCGTCGCGACCCAACAAATCGTCATCCTCCCCATCACTCCCAAGGAAGACTCCAAGCAAGCGGTCCTCGACGCCTGCCAAGCCCTCGCCTCCGCACTCCGAAATCAAGCGTTCCATGGCGACCCACTCCGCGTCCACGTTGACACCCGCGACCTCACCGGCGGAGTGAAAAAATGGGAATGGGTGAAAAAAGGCGTGCCTATCCGCATCGAAATCGGCCCTCGTGATCTCGAAACAAACAAGCTCTGCATCCAACGCCGCGACCAAGCAGTCTCCGAAAAACGCTTCACGGACCAAGAAGAATTCATCCAACAAGCGACCGACATCCTCAGCGAAATTCACTCCACACTCCTCGCTCGCGCCACCGCCTTCCGGGACGAAAATATCACTCCCTGCAACGACCTCGCAAGCTTCCACGCCCACTGGGCCACCGAAAACCCCGGCTGGCTTCTAACTCCCTGGGCAGGTTCGCGTGAGCAGGAGGAAACTCTCTCAAAGCAGCATAAAATCACCATCCGCTGCCTACCCATCGCTTCCGTCCAACTCCCGAAATCCGGAGAAAACTGCATCCTAACCGGCCAAGCCACCGCCACTCACGCAATCTGGGGCCGCAGCTACTAAGATCAATCGGCGGAGCCCAAACTCGCCGACTACTCGCGCTTCCGGAAACTCGTCGGAGCCACATTCAAATGGCTCCTGAAAACCGATGCCATATACTCGGCCGTACTGAACCCGGACTTCTCCGCAACCAACGACACCGGAAGACTCGTCCGCTGCAACAAATCAATCGCTCGATCAATCCTCACTCGGCGGATCTCCTCGGCGGGTGTGCGGCCTAACATTTTCGCAAACCTCTGCTCCAACGCGCGCCGGCACAGCCCTGCACTCGCCGCCACATCACTCACTCTCAATGGCTGCGATGGATCCTCACGGATGAAACGCAAAGCTCTCACCAAGGCCGGATCCGCGACCGCCAAGGTCTCCGTGGACTGACGCGTCACCACCCCTAACGGCGGTATCAAAATTTGCCGCTGAACCGCCGATTTTGGCTGGCTCATCATGCTATCCAAATGCGCCGCCGCTCGCAGACCGATATCCTCCGCCGCCGGATTCACCGCAGAAATCGGAATCGGAGCCACCTTGCAAAACAAGTTGTCATCCGAGCCACTCATCACCGAGACCTCCTCCGGAACTTTCAAACCCGCTGCCACGCACGCATACACCACCTCACGCGCACTGCTCGTGTTCCAAGTGAGAACCGCCGCTGGCTTCGGCAGCGACACCAACCATTTTCCCAGCAACTCCAAGTCCAAGGTCCAGTCCGGCTCGGAAGATCCCATCTGCGGAATCTCTTCATACATCGCACACTCGCAACCTGATCCCTCAACGATCCGCCGGAAGGACTGCTGATGCTCCGCGACGTAATCCAAACCCACCAAACTGAAATACCCAAAACTCCGAAATCCACTGTTGAGAAAATGATCCGCCGCCATCTTAGCCGATACCTTCTGATCAGTAACCACCCTCGGAAAATCAACCCCTGGAAGCTGAATGCCTGAAACATTCACCACCGGCAGATTCAAACCCACCAACTGCGTCGCCAATTCCTGAAAGCCAACACGCGCGATCACTCCGTCACCTTTCCACCCCTCCGGCAACCACCTCCGCTGCTCAACTCCCCGCGGCTCAACAAATAAATGCCACCGCGAGTGATGGCTCTCATACTGGTGAACTCCCTCGATGATCCGCCTACCCCAACTGGTCGATGTATCAACCAGAACGGCCACTCGCCTCGACGGCTTGACGATGTTAAATACTTTGGACATTTCTAGTGCGCAATTTCGAAGATATGGTGCGGATATCCTACTGGCATGCAAGGGTATTTTCAGCGAATCTCATCGGCGTAAACCCTCGTCGCTCCACGCGAACTCTTCACACTCTCTCGCCATATCATGCATTCCGCCGATTGGATTATCCTCATTGTCTATCTTTTGGGCACGGTCCTCATGGGCTTGTTACTCGGAAAACTTGTCAAAAACTCCTCGGACTTTTTTTCCGCAGGTGGCCAATCTCCTTGGTGGATGAGCGGCCTCAGCGCCTTCATGACCATGTTCTCCGCGAACACGTTTGTCGTCTGGGGCGGTGTCGCCTACAAACACGGCCTCGTCGCGGTGTTCATCAATCTCATGTATGGCGTCGCCGCTCTGCTCGCCGGATACTTCGTCGCAGGCACATGGAAACGCCTTGATATCCGAACACCCGCGGAATTCGTGGAAAAACGCTTCGGCACACCTGCGCTCCACTTTTACACGTGGTTCATGATGGTTCTCCGTGTCGTCGGATCCGGCGGCGCTCTCTACGCCATCGCAAGACTGATCTCCGCTGTCATCGGAACCAATATCTCGGATTCAACGCTAACGATCGCCATCATCATCTTCGGCCTAGTCATCATCATCTACACCATGATCGGTGGCCTCTGGGCCGTCCTCATGACGGATGTCCTCCAATTCATCATTCTCAACCTCGCCATCATTTTTGTCATCCCCCTAACGCTTGCAAAAATGGGCTCGGCTCAGGAAATTTTCCAAAATGCTCCCGATGGCTTTTTCTCGCCCACAGCCGGCCCTAACTACACTTGGTTCTTCCTCGTCGGATGGCTCGCAATCCACTATTTCATGATCGGCGCGGAGTGGGCTTTCGTCCAACGCTACCTCTGCGTCCCCACTGCCAAGGACGCTCGTAAATCAACCTACCTCTTCGGCGGTCTCTATCTCTTCAGCCCTTTTCTCTGGCTAGCTCCTCCTCTCCTCTGGCGCATCAGCAATCCCATCCCCGCCGGCGCTTCTCCCGCAGAAATCAATGCGCTCGCTGAAAATGCATACATCATCAGCTGCAAGTCCGTCCTCCCTATCGGAATGACCGGCATGATGATCGCCGCCATGTTCTCCGCCACGGCCAGCCTCGTCAGCTCGCAACTCAATGTCTTCTCCGGCGTCCTAACCAGCGATATCTATCGACGCTTCCGCCCGGAGTCCTCTGAAAAACAACTCGTCGCCGCCGGCCGCTTCTTCACCGTCGCGATTGGATTCATCATGATCCTCATCGCAATCGGGATCCCTCTCTTCGGCGGCGCGGAAAAGGTCATCATTGCCATCACAGAACTGATGGTTGTCCCCCTCCTCGCACCTTGCCTATGGGGACTTTTCAACCGCCGCCTGCCCACTCGCGCACTCTGGCTCACGGTCGGAATCTGCTTCCCTCTCGGTCTCCTCTTCCGCTTCGCCATGCCGCCCAGTGAACTCGGTCTAATCGGATGGCTCCGCATCAACTCGAAGTTTATCGAAACTTTCATCGGCGTCATTCTTCCCCTGCTCATCACAGCCATCACCATCCGCCTCGCCCGCCACGACAGCCCGGGATGGGCGAAAATCGCTCCTCTCATCCGCACAACGGATGATGAACCTTCTCCAACTGGCAAACCTAACACACTCCCTGTGGTCATGATCATGTGGAGCATGGCTTGCTGCAGCGCTCTCATGGCCGCCCTCATCTTCATCAATGAGGATAATAAAATCACTCTCGCCATCTTCGCCGGTATCCTAGCCGCCATCGCGGCTCTCATCTTTATCCTCCTGAAAAAAACTTCTCGCGCCTGATTTCTATGATCACTGAACCTCCATCTGACAAACGCTCCCCTCTCACCTGCCACATGAATACCGACCTCGTCGTCGTCGGTGGAGGTCTGTCTGGAACCTGCTGCGCCATCGCAGCCGCCCGAGAAGGAATCAAGGTCGTCCTCATCCAGGACCGTCCCGTCCTCGGCGGCAACGCTTCCAGCGAGGTCCGACTCTGGATCCTCGGCGCAACTTCACACATGGGAAACAATAACCGCTGGGCACGCGAAGGCGGCGTCATCGACGAAATCCTCGTGGAAAACCTCTACCGCAACCCGGAGGGAAACTCTCTCATTCTTGATACGATCCTCCTAGAGATGGTCCATCGGGAATCCAATATAACACTCCTACTGAACACCTCCGTTCACGACCTCGAGAAATCTGCTCCAGACACGATCTCCAGCGTTCGCGCCTTTTGTTCACAAAACTCCACGCTCTATGAGGTCTCCGCACCTTTGTTCACCGATGCCAGCGGCGACGGAATCCTCGGCTTTATCGCCGGTGCCGCATTCCGCATCGGCGGCGAACCTTCTTCGGAATTCAACGAGGGCTTCGCACCACCCACCCCACAGACTGACCTGCTCGGCCACACGATTTATTTCTACTCACGCGACACCGGGCGCTCGGTCAAGTTCCACCCACCCGCCTTCGCTCTATCCGATATCGCAGACATCCCTCGCTGGCGCGACTTTAAAGCGGACGACTCCGGATGCCGCCTCTGGTGGCTCGAGTGGGGCGGACGCCGCGACACCATTCACGACAGCGAGGAAATCAAATGGGAACTCTGGCGCATCGTTTACGGCGTTTGGAACCACATCAAGAACTCCGGACTTTTCCCGGAAGCCGACACACTAACACTCGAATGGGTTGGCACCATCCCTGGCAAGCGCGAGAGCCGCCGCTTCGAGGGCGACTGCATGATCCACCAACGCGACATCGTCGAGCAAATCCACCACCCAGATTTCGTCTCCTTCGGTGGATGGGCCATCGACCTTCACCCCGCAGACGGCGTTTACAGCCCGGAATCCGGCTGCACTCAATGGCACTCCAAAGGCGTTTATGGAATCCCCTACCGCTCGCTCTACAGCCGAAATATCAACAATCTCTTCCTCGCCGGACGCATCATTAGCGCGTCGCACGTCGCCTTCGGTAGCACCCGCGTCATGGCGACATGCGCACACAGCGGACAGGCCGTCGGAATCGCTGCCGCCCAGTGCATCCGTGACAACAGCGCACCACGCGCTCTCTTGGAAACCGGAAAAATGGCCGATCTCCAACGCCAACTCCTCCGCACCGGACAGTATATCCCCGGAGTCCCATTCTCCGATCCCTCCAACCTCGTCGCCTCCGCCGAAATTTCTTCTTCCAGCGAACTCAAACTCGCACAACTCATCCCCTCCGGCGAGACGCTTCCCCTCCTCGACAGTTGGGCCATGATGCTCCCTCTCGCTCCCGGCGCTCCTCCCATCATCGAATTCACCGCCGACGTTGACCAATCCACAACACTTCGCGCGGAGCTTCGTGTCAGCTCAAAGCCCGGCAACCACACTCCGGACCTCACTCTAGCAAGCCTCGACCTCTCTTTGGAAAAAGGCAAAAAAATCCCACTTAAACTCCAATTCGACGCCCATATCCCGGCAAGCGGCTACACATTCATCTGCCTCATCAAAAACGAGAATCTTCACATTCACCTCAGCGAACAACGCCTCACTGGAGTTCTCGCAGTCTGCCACAACGGCAACAAGGCTGTCGCGAAATCCGCAACCCAATCTCCTCCCCCCGGAATCGGAATCGACACCTTCGAGTTCTGGACACCCAAACGCCGCCCCGCCGGAAAGAACTTTGCCCTGAGCATCGATCCTCCACTCGCCGCCTTCTCCCCAAGCAATCTCAACAACGGCTTCGACAGGCCCATCGCCGCTCCTAACGCATGGGTTGCGGACTTCGGTCACGAACAACCTCTCATCCGCCTTCGCTGGAAATCCCCGGTCACTATCCGCTCAATCGAAATGGTTTTCGACACCGATTTCGACCACCCCATGGAATCAGTCCTCATGGGCCACCCGGAGCGAGTCATGCCATTTTGCGTCCAGAATGTCCAAATCTCCGCCCACGTTCCCATCCCAGTCCCAACTTCTAGCGGCCCACATTCCTCCAACCCGGAGCACACCAACCCAATCGCGGAAATCGTCGGCAACCACCTTTCTCAACGCGTCATCCAACTGAGCGCGCCGATCACCACCGACCAACTCGACTTCCAGTTCGTCTCACCCTCAGCAAATATCCCGGTTTCACTCTTCTCGATCCGCTGCTTTGCCTGAAGCCTCCACCCGAAATTCACGGAACACCCCAATCGAAGGAATGCGTATTTTCACAGAGTAAATGCGCATTCACCTCTTTTCCCGAAGCCGTCATGTGTTTACATTGAATGCAGAATTCGAGGCTTCACCCACCTCTCCTCCAACCAATCCCTTCGCCTCACACCCGTCCCGATGAAATCATCCAAAATCCAAAAGCCCAATGCCGGCTTCGCGCTGGTCATCACGCTGGCACTCATGATTCTACTCGTGGTCACAGCCGTCGGACTCCTCACTCTTAGCACAATCTCCCTTCGCAGCAGCAGTTCCCAAGATGCCATGGCCAGTGCCCGCGCGAACGCCCGCATGGCCATGATGCTCGCCATCGGACAACTCCAAAAAAATGCCGGCCCCGACCAACGCGTCACTTTAACTGCCAATATCAACCCCGCCGGCAAGTCCCCTGCGAAATCAAACTTGGCTTGGACCGGAACCTCGGATGTCACAACCGTGGATCCCATCTCTTCTTCCAAGGACTCCGCGATCTCATGGCTCGTGAGCGGCAATAATCCCGACCCATCCACCAGCCACACACGCTCTGCGGAATGGAATAAAGGCGACGCTCTCGCCCTCGGAACCCTCGGAAAATCCAACCCGGAAACGCTACTCGCCCCCGTCGTCAACCTGACTCAAGGCTCCAAAAAATCACGCCTTGCCTGGTGGATCGGCGATGAGGGAACTAAAGCCCGCGTGGACATGGAGGCCCCGAAGAAAATTCCGACCTTCGACCGCGAAAAAATTGCCCGCTCCCAATCCCCACTCGAAGCCGGACTCGTCAATCTCGGCTCGCAATGGAAATCCTTCGCCCCGGACGGCACACTCAACAAGCCATCCCTCATCTCCACGGAAACCACGTCTCTCGCAACAAGCAACCCCGACTTTGCCGCCGAATATTTCAACGACATCACCACCGGCGGCTACGGCGTCCCCTCCAGCCTTCTCACCGGCGGCATGAAGGCAGATCTCTCACTCATCTTTGATAAATCACAACGCACCAAGGCCTACGCCACCCAATACTTCGGCGCA
This sequence comes from Verrucomicrobiota bacterium, assembly GCA_041182265.1. Taxonomy (GTDB): domain Bacteria; phylum Verrucomicrobiota; class Verrucomicrobiia; order Verrucomicrobiales; family Akkermansiaceae; genus Luteolibacter. The sequence continues at coordinate 24,401 of JBEGOB010000020.1, forward strand.
GCCACACCCAGCCTCACGTCTTTCAATGGCGCGATCTTAAATACATTCACCACCCTCAAGGATCCCAAGAAATTCTATCTGAGCGACTCTCTCAGCAAAAACGGCAGCGTCCAAGCCGGACCTAACTGGGGAAATATTTGGAATTACGCAATCCTTTGGCAAAACGTCGCATCTCAACAAGCGACACTCGTTGGCCCCAATCCGCTGGTGGATACCGATGTCCGCTACAAAAATTGGATTCCTAACACCAATAGCAACCAAGGTGCCTACCGGCGTGACATCCAACACACCAACAGCCCGCTCACCCCCGTCATATCCATGCTCCAACTCGGCTTCCGATTCAGCTCGGAGCGCGTCCCTAAAGTCCCCCCCGCAACTACGGATTCCTTCAAGGCCCAAATCACCATGCAGCCGGTCATCGGAATCTGGAACCCCTATAACGTCAAAATCAAAGCGCTGGGATACCGCTTCGACTGGGCACTTTACCCCTATTTCCGCTTCAACTACGCCAGACCCACCGGCGGTGGCAAATACACGGACAGCCGCCTCACAGAGCTTTGGCTCCGCAATGAGTGGGCCAAAGACGGTATCATCCCCACCCCGGAAGATCCTCTCGCCTCTAACTTTTTCTCTGTCGATACCGCTCCTGTCGATCTACAACCCGGCGAGTTCCGCCTTTTTTCCGTGATCGATAAAACCACGGTGGCTCCAGGAAAACGCTACCGACTCCAATCTGGATGGAGCGAAAAAGGCGGCTTCATCATCAATCTGAAAAAATCCGACGGCAGCGACCAAATCGTCCCCGCTGGCCACCGCGCTTGGTTCGGCGGCATCTTTCTCCAAGACACTCAAAGCAGCTTCACCGCCGCACGCTTCCCGAAACTCGACCCCACCAAAGTCGCATCCACTTGGTTCAGCCTCAAGGCTGAGGGAGCCTCGGAAAATATCCTCTGCCGCACCGTGGAAACTTGGAACGGCGATAACAAAACCGGCACTCTCATGCCAGAACCCGTCATCAGCGGGTCCGACGGTGGACTAAACACCACCAAAACAACTTATCTCATCGACGACCTTGAGGGCGACAAGGTCCTCGCTCACATCGCAACCTGGTCGTTCATCACGCGCACCACACTCCAAGTCGAGGAAACAACCCAACGCATTCGTGGTTGGATCGACTCCAACCCACGCGCACTCGTCTCAAACTCCGCTTGGGATGGCTCTAAAGTAAGCGCAAGTGGCGATCGCACAGGATGGCACTCGATCTCTCACATGGCCGGAGTTTACAACCCTCCCGGAAAGCCCAAACAAGTCGGCGATGGCAAAGGCGGCAACCGCGGCCTCCTCGCAGAAGGCGGCAGTGAAGTCTTCGAACCGGAAGTCAACAAAGCCGGCGGACGCTATCAAGGCTTCGGCGGCGCGGCTAACACCAACTCCGGAAAAAACAATGTCATCATCTACGACGTCCCCCGCGCCCCTCTCGTCTCACTTGGACAACTCCAACACGCCCAACTGGCACGCTATAACTTTGAACCCGGATTCGTCGTCGGAAACTCTTACGCCAACCCACGCGTCCCACTCAACTCAATCATCAACAACGACTTTTCTGGAATCTCCGGACTCAACATTTCCGACACTTCCTACGAGGTGAACCGAAAACTCTGGGACTCTTTCTTTTTCTCCTCAGTCGGCATTGATTACAAGGCGAACTCCGGCTCAGTTTTCAACAATCATTTCAACCTCAAGAAACTTGCATCCGGCGAGGAACAACTGCCGAACCCTCGCATGACTTTCGTCCCGCTCCCCGGGGATCTCACCATCGATAAGATTATCCAAGAGAACTCCATCCGCGCGCCGGAAGCTCTCGCCGCACGCATCATGGTCAAAGGCGCATTCAATGTGAACTCAACCTCAAAAACCGCATGGAAGGCCATTCTATCATCCATGGGCGCATCGCAACTCCCAATCATCAATCCATCAACCAACGCCGCATCCTGGGAAAATCCCGCTGGCATTCGCTTCAATCGCTTCGGTCACGTGATTCATAATGCAGCCTTCCAAAACAGTGGCGATGGCGACGACCCAGCGTTCTGGCAAGGCTGGCGCGGTCTATCCGATTCGGAACTGGACTCACTCGCAGAGGAAATCGTGAAGGAAGTCCAAGACCGCGGTCCATTCCGCTCGGTCGCTGAATTCGTCAATCGAAATCCTTACTCATCGAAGGTCGAACACCAACAAAAAGGCCCTCTCCAAGCGGCGATCGATCGCGCAATCAATTCGCAAATCCCCGCATCTGTCGGAGCACCAGCCTCACAACCCGTTGGCACTCAATTCTCAAACGCCACCAACGGAGAAAGCCAAGCAGCCGGTAACGCCGCTTATCTACTCCAAGGCGACGTCCTCCAATCGCTCGCACCCATCCTTCAAGCCCGCTCGGACTATTTTAAAATCCGCACCTCAGGAGAAGCCATCGATGCCAGCGGCAAGGTCGTCGCCCGCGCATGGTGCGAGGCTTACGTCCAACGCACGAACGAATACACCGACCCCAAAGACAAAAGCCATCTCTCAACCACCGAACTCACATCCAATGCCAATAAGAAATTTGGCAGATCCTTCAAAATCACTTCGTTCCGTTGGTTAAGTTCCGAGGAAATCTAACTTTCACTATCTCATGAATTTCCGAATTGCTCTCATCCTCGGCACCCTTGCCGTTTCCTCACCCGCCCAACAGGAAATGGTTAAAACCGAGATCGTCACCCTTGCCATCGACGAACCTGTCACCAACCTGTATTTTAAGAATGAACAGGAAACCTCGTCCTTTCAAGCAAACCTAACCGGACTTAGCGAACCACTTGCTTACAAGGGACCGCAACGCTTGATCCTCCGCGCCTCGGAAGCGGAATTCGCCGCAGAACCGCCACTCCCTCCGCCCGCAGCCGCTGTGGACCTCCCTCTAAAATCCGACAAGGTTCTCCTCGTTTGCGTAAAGAGCAAAGACAAGCCTCTCCAACTCATCCCCTACGACATCGCCAGCGGAAAAGGCGCTGCCGGTGACTATCGCTTTTTCAATTTCTCACACTCAACTCTATCCTTAATCTTTGGCTCCAAAAAATTCGTCATCAAGCCTGGCTCAAATTTACTGGTGACCGACTCCAGCTGGAAGTCAGAGGTCATGGAAATGGACGTGGAAATGGCAATCATCAAGGATGGGAAACCCAAGCGTGTCTATTCAAGCGCTTGGGGACACCGTCCCGGACGCCGCAATTACGTCTTTATGTTCGACGGCCCACAAACGTATAAACCCATCAAAATCTGTCGATTTTTTGACGTGCCATCCATCGTCAAGCCACCCGCCTCCTGATCACTCGTCTTGCTGCGGAGTTCCGATCCGCCCACTTCTCAGATGGATGAACTGAGTTCGTAATTTTCTAAACCCATGAAAACTCTCCCCATCCATCTTGCCCTTTTCGTTGCATTTTCAACTCATCTCTTACCGGCAGCGCCCCCCTCAGGTGCCGGTTGGCATCTCGCTTGGAACGATGAATTCGAAGGCTCCACTCTGGACCTCACCAAGTGGCGTCACTGGCTGCTAGGCAATCGCCGCGACGCCGTAAACTCACCCAGCGCCGTCTCTCTTGCGGACGGCAAGCTCAACATTTCCACCTACACCAGCGGCGGCATCCACCACACGGGGATGATTTCCACCCAGAATACCTATCAATACACCTACGGCTACATCGAGGCCCGCATCCAATACACGAGTTCCCCCGGCATGTGGTCCGCCTTCTGGATGCAGTCAGACAGCATGGGAAACCCGATCGGCTCGCCGAACACCGCAGGCACCGAAATTGACATTTGCGAGCACCGCAAGGTGGATGGCAACGGCGTGAACCGCGAAGGCAACATCGGTGGCGTGATCCACTGGGATGGTTATGGCACTGCCCACCGCAGCGTCGGATACGACTCCGGAAATCTCGGACTCGGCAACGGATTTCACACCTACGGAATGGAGTGGACGCCCACCCAGCATAAATTCTACATCAATGGAATCCTACGTTGGACGGTCAATCATGGTGTGAACTCACCCGTCTCCCAGCGCAGCGAATTCATCATCCTCAGCAGCGAAGTGTCAGATGGCGGTTGGTCGAGCGCAGTCCCGGTCGGTGGCTACGGCACACTCGCCACCACGACCACCAAGATGGAGGTGGATTACGTCCGCGTTTACCGCCGCGCCGAGTCGGTCGTGAATGGAAATTTCGAGGGCAACACATCCCCATTTTCGAGGGAAAACCAAGCATCTTGGTCATCCACTGGCGGCCGCACCGCTCCCGCAGCCGCCAAACTCACACCCACCTCGTCGGCGGGTGCCACCGTCCGCCAATCCCTCTTCGGCATCCTCCCGGACACCGGCTACACCCTCACCGCCTGGGGAAATGCCGGTAGCACCGCACCCTCACTTTCTATCGGCACAAACAATCACGGCAACCCTCAAACCAGCCAGGTCCTCAACACCGCATCATACACAAAAGCCACCGTCCCCTTCACCACCGGCACCACCCACCGCAGCGCGACCGTCTTCGCCAAATCCAACAATTCCGGCTCAACCGCCTATGTCGATGACTTCCTCGTCCGCCGCCACGCCACCGTCAATAACGGCCAAATCGAAAGCGGGACCCACGACGCATGGAGCTCCACCTACGGCGGATCAACCATCTCTTCGGAATCCACCTACGACGGAAATTTCGCTTGGAAAATCCCCGCCAGCGGATCCAGCGCCGGAGTCGAACAGGAAATCGTCGGCCTCACCCCATCCACCGCCTACCGCCTCAGCAGTTGGACCACCAATGGCAACTCCGGCCTAACATTCGGCGTGAAAAACCACGGTGCATCCCAAGTCACCAGCACCGTCACAAACAACACATGGACCCGCGCCACCGTGAATTTCACCACCGGCTCCAGCAGCACCTCCGCCACCGCATTCGCCTTCCGTGGCAGCAGCGCACAAAACGCCTATGCAGACGCATTCTTCCTCTATCAACCACTCGCATCCCCCTGGACCAGCGCAGACATCGCCACCTCCGGCCTCGCGGGCATCGCTGGCAGACTGGGAGAAAAATTCACCCTCCAAGCATCCGGTGCTAACCTTGGCGGCACTGCGGACAACATGCATTTCCTCTCACAGCCTCTCACTGGCGACGCCACCATCACCGCCCGCATCCTCGGCGTGGACACGACCGCCTACCACGCCAAAGCCGGCCTGATGATCCGCGAATCCGCAGCAACTGGAGCTCGCAGTGCATCTATCACTTGGGGCCCCGTCAATCAACAGGCCGAGTTCATCCGCCGCACCACCCCCAACGCCAGTTCATCCAACACCAGCACCCCGCGAGAAATAACAAGCCCACCTTGGCTCCGCCTCACCCGCCGGGGCAACACATTCACAGCCTACCGCTCGCCCGATGGCCTCGCATGGACCCGCGTCGGAACCCCGCAAACGATCTCCATGTCCACCTCCACGCTCGTCGGAATCCCCGCATGCTCCGGAGACATCACCCGCCTCAGCGAGGCACTGCTCGACAATCTAACCATCACTCCGCCCATCCCCGACGTCGCCATCACCTCTCCGAACGAAGGCGTCACCCTCACCCACAACGACCAAAACCTCCGCCTCACCGCCACCATCACTTCTTCAGAAAATCCAAGCATCGCATGGACCCGCGTGAGCGGCCCCGGCACGATCACCTTCCAAAATTCCACTCTCGCCGACACCTCAGCCACCTTCTCCACCCCCGGCACCTACCTCCTCCGCTGCGCCGCCACCACCGCCGCCGGCACCGGCAGCACCGATCTCACGGTGAATGTTTCTCCACCGAACACGGCCGATTCATCGCTCGTTCTAAGCCTCAATCTCGATGAATCCAGCGGCAGCACCGCCACCGACAGCTCCGGCAAGAACAACCACGGCACCAGCAGCGGTGGCCTCGTCTGGCAGCCTTCAGCAGGCAAAATCACTGGTGCTGCGTCTTTCAACGGCTTGGATTCCCATATCACTATCCCCGACAATGCATCCTTGGACAACACCCCAGCCTTTACCCTCTCATGGTGGTTCAAGGCAAACACCTTCAACAGCGCAGGACTCATCGCCAAACGCATCAGTTTCGACAATAACAACTCCTACGGCACCTACCTAACACCAAATGGTCAGCTAAACGTTGACATCAACTCCAACAACAACCGCTTCACCAGCAACACCATCTTCAACACCGGCGCATGGTATCACGTCGCCATGGTGTTCGACGGCACCCTGCCCGAAGCCCAGCGCGCCAAGCTCTACGTGAACGGCACTCTCGATCGAACCGCCACTGAAACCAGCACTTCCATTCCGAACCACACTTCCAGCCTTCACATCGGCACCCTACTTCCTGGCAACCCGGTATTTGACGGAATCATCGATGAAGTCCGCTTCCATCGTCGCGCACTGAACTCTTCAGAAATCACCACTCTTAAAAACGAGACCGGCACGCCTGCTCCCACAGTTTCCACCGGCCCCGCTCCTGCAGCGATCATCAACACTCCCGCATCACTCAGCGGCTCCGTCTCCGCCAGATCCGGCCCCACTCCCACCACCCTCTGGACGAAAATCAGCGGCCCTGGCAATGTCATTTTCGCCAATTCGAACTCACCTCACACCACCGTCACCTTTGATCAAGTCGGCGACTACGTCCTCCGTCTCACCGCCACTAACGCCAACGCACAAACCTTCGCTGAACTTACAGAAACCGTCTTTCCCGGAGCACTTCCCGCCCCGGATCTCGCCATGATCCATCCACCGGCATCGGTTTACCTATCAGACACCGCACATACCCTCCACCTCGCCACCAGCGTGGAAACCTTCCAGGTTCCCGGCACACCCGACTATGCTTGGACCCAGCTAAGCGGCCCCGGCACCACCACTTTCGCCAATCCTAGCGCCGCAGACACCACCGCAACATTCTCCGCCCCCGGGCTATATATTCTCCGCTGCACCAGCACCAATGCTGGCGGCTCCGATACCGTCGAGACCACCATCGTGATTTCCTCCCAAATCACCACCGCACTCCGCCAAGGGGAAAACGACTACTCCCACGCCGCCACATTCATTCGTGGCGATAGTCAGTCTTGGAACTCTGGCGCGCGCGATCAACTGCTCGTCGGCAGAAACGACACCCCCTCTAAATTGTTCCGCAGCGTGCTCTCGTTTCCACTATCAGGCATTCCGCAAA
>JBEGOB010000021.1:0-7044 GCA_041182265.1 Verrucomicrobiota bacterium
CTCCACAGCCTGAGGAATGATCATTTCCAACAAGCTTGAACAATTTCGAAAAGTCCCAAATTCAAGGGAGGTAATTCCGGCTGGGAGAGTGATACCTGCTAGACGTGTGCAATTGGAAAAAGCATTACTTCCCACACGGGTGACAGTGCTCGGAATTGCAACACTGGCAAGTTTGGAACAACCTTCAAAGGTTCCACTTTCAATCGCAGCAAGAGCACTCGGCAACACAATGCTTGTTAGGCTGACACACTCTGAAAATGCCGATTCACCCAGTGTTTCCACACTTTGGGGAATGACCAATCCTGCGAGACTGGAGCATTGGTAAAATGCGCTGCTCCCGATCCGACTGACCGTGTTTGGAATCTGAAGTCCGCCGAGTTTTCCGCAGCCTCTGAAAGTGCCATCTCCGATTGCCAGAAGTCCCTCAGGGAGCGTGACATTCGACAACTTCGCACAACCTGAAAACGCAAATGCCCCGATGCTGTTCACGCTGCTTGGAATTGCCACACTTGTCAGACTTCCACATTCCGCGAAAACCCAGCTACCCAGGCTGATGACGCTTGAGGAAATGGTAATCGATTGGAGATTCGCGCACTGATAGAAAGCGCCCTCCTCAAGAACAATCATGCCGCTCGGCAGCGTCACGCTTGTGAGGCCGTCGCAGCCATCAAATGCATATTCACCAATGCTCCTCAGGCTGTTAGGCAGACTCACGCTAGTAACATCCCTCCTCGACTCAAAAGCATTTGAATCAATCCGCGTCACCGGAAGCCCTTCAATCAAAGCAGGGATCACCACATCTCTGACGGATCCTGTGTATCGAACGATCGAAATCTCCTGCCCGTTTTTGCTGTAAACAAAAGGTGACAAGGTCGTGAATGTCATATTTGCCCCTGGTGGTGGATTGCTGTCATTGGTGGCCACCAAGCGAAAATGATAGGTCGTTCCGGGTAATAAACCCGCGAGAGTCGCACTCACATTTTGTGCACTAGTCCCGTTATTTGGCGAAAGTGAAACAGGGACTGTGGAGCCATAGGACGTGCTGGTTCCGTATTGAAACACCGCGCTTGTGGGCAATCCATTGGGGTTGATTTTCCCGTTGAGCGTGGCGCCAACTTCAGTCAGGTCATTTGCATCCAACGTATTAACTGGGCCATCGGGAATGTAGGAAACATCGTCCAACCAGGCGGCATCCGCTCCCGCTTGATCCGAACTGTCCTTTGAATAAGTCCATCGAATTTGATGCAATCCCTCACCGAGGGTTAAAGAGCGCTGGGTCCACTCCACCTCACCGGATAACCTTCCGCCTTGATTCTGCCCGTTGACCGCGACGTCAAAATGATCAAATCCACTTTCGGAAGAAACCTTCCACCAAAAATTCAGCACACCCGGTCCACTGACACTTGTTTCAAGCCAAGTTTCGGACTCGTCACCGATCAATCCACTCTGCGCCGCATCTGCTCCATCCTGATTTTCAAGGGTTTGCGACGCCCATTCCGCATCCCCACCGGTGCTCCAATTCAATCCTGGTGCGTCGAGCGCATCCGCCAAGCCCTGTCCATTCGCTGACGAGGCCAGTCCAAAATGGAATGGAATGGATAATGCGATTGCTCGGATGAATCGAAATTGGCGGAGAACTTGTGATTTCATGGGCGCTTGGAAACGGGAGATTGGGAATGGTTTGCTTGAACCGATGGCGTGGATGGTCGAACAGTCATTAAGCTAACACTGCATTGCCTTGTGGGGGGGCGGTATGCCTTGCTTGTGTAAGACTCAATGATGCCTGTCAACCACATCAGAAACTTGATTTTAAATCAATGGGTGGAATCACCCATTTTCAAATTTTGAAAATAGGCTATTATATTTGGCATGCCGCCCCCCACGAGTCCCCTTGTTCTCAAGACAGATATCATGATGTCTCATTCACTGAGCGAACTGGAAGCCCCAAACGGGGAACGAATCGCCGTGCGCACATCACCCTGCCTAATTGGGCGTGCTCATGAATCCAACATCCGCCTCCCGGTGCCGAGCATCTCGAGAAGACACGCCCTTCTGGCGTCGTCAGATGGGGGATGGTGGCTGATGGATATAGGCTCAAAAGACGGGACGTGGTTGAATGGTCGCCGATTGAGCCATGCGGAGAAGATCGCGCCAGGAGATGTCATCGGTCTTGGTGGAATGCGCCTGATTTTCCGAGAGTCAGATGGCGCTACAGTCCGAAGTCCTGAGCGACATAGCTTTTTAGAAAGCACTCACCCGGGGGAGACAGATTGGATGGTCACCAGTGGGGTCGTTGCACTCTGGCTAGGACCCGACCGGGAAATCCGAGGCCACAGTGCGGAAGCCAGCGCATGGCTCACCGCATTTTGCGGTGAAACGGATGGGAGGTTGCCGCGTGCGCTTTGCGAGTGGCTGGACAATCCAGCATCCTTGCGGATTCCCTACGAGACCCGGATTGGCGACCAACGCCTTCGCATTTCAATTTGTCACATGGAGGGAAATGAATCATTACTCATTCTCAGTCGCCTCGAATCCGCTTTTACAACGGATTCGATCCGCCGCCTTGGCTTCAGCAAAGCTGAGGCGGCGGTGATTCCATGGCTCGTGCGGGGACGCCGAAACGACGAAATCGCAAGCATTCTTGGAATCGCCTCAAAAACTGCGGAAAAACACGTCGCCAAGATCCTCAGCAAACTGAACGTGGAAACCCGAACCGCAGCCGCATGGAATATTCTGGAGCGTTCCGGCGCACACCGCTGATATGCCCCCAGCCTTCAAACCACTAGAATTTCCTCACCTTCGTCAAGGTCGTGTATTCCCCGCAGTAAATGCATCGGAAATATCTTTTCAACAGAATTGATGCTGCTTTTCTCAAGGTATAGCTTCCGAGAAAGTGGCGTGCGCTGCGGTGTTTGGAACAAGTGTTGCCCATTTGGAAAGGCGCATGACACAGTGGGCAAACCGCAGATATTGCCAGAACATGCTGCATTAGGAAGAGTATTAAAACGAGAAAAACTAAGGTGATGGAAATCCATTGAAATTCCAAAATACCAGTCACTAACAAAATTGCTACGCTTACAACTTCCATGAGCAAGCAAGTCCAAAACAACAAAATCAAACATGCCACCATCCTAAACCGCAACACTGAAGAGGATGAATGAAGACGATGCATGCTAACTTTTCCGCCACGATCAATTTTTAAACTATTACGGCTCACGCACCGCGATGATCAGCCCTATTCCGGCTCCTCCACTCCCATCTTGAATCGCAACAACTAGGATCAGTAAGTCACTGCCCTCACGGGCAAATCCAAAACTCCGAATCGTCACCAGATCACCCTCTTCTTCAAAACTGGCTTGCATTTCGATCTGGCCGCGCTCGTCAACGGTCACGCTCATGGGTTGATCAATCGTGGCCTCTCCCGGTAGGGAGGATTCCAAAAATCCCGAAAAATCCACTGCTGAAAAGTTGAATTCCGAACTCCGCATCGCCGAAGTTCCGCTTGAATTAAATACCAAGCGATCACCCGTGCCACTTGCATCGATTTCAAACGTCTGTCCTTCCACCCACCAACCTTTGCGAATGATTCGATAGCTCTTTCCCGCAAGATCTGGCGAAAAAGTGCGTTTTACCCCGAGCAGCCATTGATTTTCAACTTCCTCAAGATTCGGTAAAAACGCCTCTGATGCTCCATCTGGAAGATTTTCAAGACCCATGGGCGAGGCCGCTGCGGCAAGAAACTTTGCGCTCGGTGAGACACGACCGGTAAATTCCAGACCTTCAGGAGACAACAAATGGAAAGCACCATCTGCTGTCACTGAAGTCGCCAAACTCATTGATTCCGATCCCATATTTGAAAAATGAGCAAGCCCACCGCTTGGCAAGTATTGCTCAATCTCGAAATCCATGAACTGTGAGAAATCGAGCTGGGTCGCCCCGGCAGAAAAAGTGACCGGATAGGCAGCCCCGGCATACGTAATTTCTGAGGAAGTTGCATCTGTCATGATCCTCACCAGTCCCCAATTGCCATCCATCGCAACTGAACTTGCATTGCGCGACTTTGCAAGAATCACGGGCATTTCGATTTGCAAACTCGTCTCCTGATAGTCGTTATCCACCACCGAATTTTCATCTTTCAGCAAGCCAACCCATGAATAATCACCGCCTTCCAAACTTATGAGTTCGAGTTGATCTTCGCCCAAATCGACGCTTAGTCCGTTAGGAGTTACAGCAGTCGGTAAAGCTTGATCTTCATTCCATTTCTCAACCCATGCGGCTAACATCGGCAAATCAGACATTGTCTCAACCCGTGATTCCGTGGCCCACGCGCTAGAAAATCGGAGCAGTGCATCCGTGGAATTCCCACGTTGGAGCACGAAGTTTTGAAACGAGTGTCCCGTCCAAAGCCCGCCGTAGGAGGGGCCGCCTACCATACCGCCGCTCGCAACCTTGGATGAAAAGCCGATGATCCCCATTGGAACCTCTTCAAAGCTGCCTGCAATTCGATAAAATGCACGATCCAAGGTCAACGCGCCAACATCCGTAAACAGCCCGCTTCCCGCAGATATCCCAAGCCCGCCAAGCGAAGCCCACGTCTGAAGATTGATCGAACGTTCAAGCGTGTAATTTCCTGGAGGAGCCTCAAACGCAAGCCGAAAACCATCGGGATTCTTCGCCGCCGATAGAATAGTTGGAGAAGCCTGGCGACTCGCAATCTCCCACACAGGAGTTGCACCAAAACTAACTTGAGCGAACAGAAGCGAGAAATAAGTAATTTCTAATAGGCAAAGAAAGTGTGAGTTTTTCATCAGATGTGTGCCCTTGGAATTGATGCAACGACTATTGAATTATTCAGGAATGCTACAATTCGTCTATGGGCAGAATCACCCATTTTCAAAATTTCGGAAACGATTCCTGAGATTCGATGACTTGAGTCCGTCAATTGGAATCTCCCCCGCGAGCCACGGATGATTGGGATTCAGCCAATGCTGAGGCAAACTCAGAGTTGAATTTCCAAGGACAATTTTTGAGAGCACCTTGGCTTTGCTGAAGGTTCATCACTGCAATCTCCGCGTAGTGTGCCTGAGCGCTCGCATCGCCTATCGAAAATGCTGATAAGGACAGTTCATGGCAATATTGTCCTTTGAAAGCATAGGCCATAAAAAGCGATTCATTTTCGCCTTGGCCCTTGATTGCCTGATCATAAAGATCCAATGCGCCATCCACATTACCTGACCAACCAAGAATGGTTGCGAGTTGCAGCGCAACTGCCGGGTCACGCTCTGCGCCTGCGACGGCCCTGCGGATTCTCCTTTCATTTCTCTCTGCCCAATACTCACGTGCATCCGCCGTCTCAAATTGGTAGATACAGTCGATTGCGGAAGCTAGAATTTTGCGCTCAATTCCTAAATAAAAGTGCTTTTCTTTCAATTCGATCATCCGGCGAAATTGTTCCCAGCTGGATTGATGATTTGAATCACCATAGATCGGCTGCCACGCCGCGACAAGCGCGTTGGTAAGACTTGCGCCCGCCAGCACCACCGGGAACATGATTCCGACGAGAAGCGCCCTTCGGAAGATCCGCAAAGGGGAACGGTTTTGGCAGTCCGCATTTGCGGGACGCTGTGAGAGATGCATCAAATCATCAAGACACTTCCGTTTGATTTTATTCACGGCATTGGATAGACCCTCGTGATTCTTGGTTTTCGTGAAATAAATGAGATCGTTGCGGAAAGTTTCCCAAGGTTCCTCCTGCGAGTTCAGATGCTTGGTTAATTCTAAGATTGCCTCCAAACGGCCGCTGAAATAATCGTGAGTCTGATGTTTGACGACGATTAGAAACTGTCGATATGCGTCCACATTCATTTTCCCCATTCCACAGAGTTTTTCGGGCAAAGGATTGTAGATGGGCCATAAGCCATAACTGATGCGCCCAAGAATAATTCCTGCGAGGAATACGCCGGGCGCGGTGTGAAAGATGAAGCTGAAGTTCGACTGAGCTAACATTCCAATGAGTCCCACGCATTCCCATGCGGTGCCTTCAGAATCCGTGCCATTGGCGAATTTCCAAAAACTCCGAATGATCGGAATGAAGATGAGCACTGCCATGGCAATGAGAGCGGGATAGCCATAATCAACCGCAAGTTGGAGCGCCTCATTGTGCACTTTATTCGGTTCGGCACCCAGATCATTCATCACAATAAAGGCGTTGGTTGCAAAACTATCCGCGCCACCGCCCAACCATGGGCGCTCGGCAGTCAATTGGAGTGCGGCTTGCCAAAAGCTGAGCCTGCCTCCATCCGCATAGAATCCAGCAACCCCGAAATTTCGATCGAGCAAGGGAACCAGAGAGTTTCCAGAGATTAGAATGACAGCAAGTAAAACTATGGCCGGTATCCATAGGCTTAATAAACTGACCGAGCGACGGAATGCATGAGCGAGCAAAAGTGTGATGGACGTGGCAACGAGCGTTGCAAGTGCTAGATTCCCACCGCGTGAAAGTGAGAGTGGGACTGAAGCGAAGGCGCAGAACGCTCCTGTGATCATCAGATATCTTAACCAGCCACGCTCTTTACAACTGCGGGAAATCAATAGACCTAGGGCACCAAGGCAAAAGGACGCACCATAGTTGTAATGAGAAAAAAGTCCTGCCGGAAACGAGCCGCTACGCTGGGGATAGATTAAATTCCACTCTGGATTTTTCGTTTGAATCACGATGCATGTGACATGAAGCATTGCGGTGGCGGCCAATCCGATGAAGAGCGCGCGTGAAAATAGAATGCCTGAAGATTTACCAATCAAATATGCGATGCCTGCCAAAGCCATAAGGCTGACATCGCTGGAAATGGCGGATCGTGGAGCCGTAGGCGAATGAAGAGCCCTCAAGAATAGCAATGCTAGGAGAGAAAGCCATAACCACGCATGAAGATCCATGCCGCGTGAACGGAGTTGATTTCCGAATGCTAACAGCGCTCCGGCAAGTCCCGTCACCAAGATCCCCGGTCCCCAGTTGAGGAGATCAGTGGATCCTCCAAGAGACACCCA
>JBEGOB010000022.1:0-18093 GCA_041182265.1 Verrucomicrobiota bacterium
ACAATGCCGACGGCGAAAAACTTGCCTCCAGTCGATGGAGTCACCTGCGCGCCCCAAGCGCTTATTCTCTTCAGTTCACTGGTGAACACGGCAAATAAGGGCCCGGCCGCAGCTCGATTTCCCGAGAAAAAACTCGCCAAACGGCTCAGTCCCTCAAATTTGATCCGTCGTAAATTGCCGCCGATTCTATTCTTTCACGGCAAATCCGACCGCATCACCCCATTTGAAGAAGTCGACAAATTCCGCAGGCGCATGCGCTGGCGTGGCAATTCCTGCGAGCTAATCGACTTTGAGGGGGCCGGCCACAGTTTTTTCAATTTCAACGTGAGCCATAAAAATTTTGAATTAACGATTTCCGCGGCAGATCGCTTCTTGGTGGAGCGTGGCTTACTGCCTGCCGAGGAAAATGTCGAGGTGGCCTAGCAGGGCGTCCTGGCGGTTCATGGGCGCTATGAATCGAGATTTTCTTGCTGGGAAAGGCGCAGTTCCTGCTTGGCACTTTCACTGACCTGTCGTTTATTTCGCGCCCGCCCTTACCTAGCTCAGGTAGGGCATTTCCTGATCCTCTGATGAATCCCTTTTATCACTCAAGCACTCCATTAGTTCCCGGCTCACTGCATCAACTTTCTCAAGAGCACGACAATTGCGGCATGGGTGCCATCGCCCACTTGCAGGGCAAACGCAGCCATCAAGTGCTTGATTACGCGCTGACATCCGTTTGCAGCATGACCCACCGTGGAGCGGTGGATGCTGACATGAAAACGGGCGACGGCTCCGGCGTCCTAACCCAGATCCCCTACCCTCTCTTTCGGAAAGCCGCTGAAGCGCTCGGTCACGCCTTGGAGAGCGATACAGACCTTGCCGTGGCAGTCTTCTTTTTTCCTCGTGACAATACTTCAAAAATCGCTGAAATCAAATCACTTACAAAAGAAGTAACTGAGCGACGAGGCATTGCAATATTGGGTTGGCGTGATGTGCCCGTGGATTTGGATGCACTCGGGAAAATGGCTGCAATCAGCCGGCCACACATCGAGCATTTGCTGCTCCTACGCCCGGCGGAAATGGATGCGGACCACTTTGAGCGGCAACTTTACCTTTGCCGTCGTGAAATTGAGCAGCGGACGAAGGATGTTCAGGGCTTTTACATGCCTTCATTTTCCAGTCGTCTGATTTCCTACAAAGCGTTGGCGATGCCTGCCGCCTTGCGCGCCTTCTATTTGGACTTCAGCGATCCAGACTACCAGGTGGCGATCGCGCTTTATCATCAACGGTTTTCGACAAACACCTTCCCAGCGTGGCCGCTCGGTCAACCGTTCCGGATGATGTGCCACAATGGCGAAATCAACACGGTGGAGGGCAACCGCAACTGGATGACCTCACGCGAAGAATTCTTTGCCTCGCCCGTCTGGGGGGATGACATCGAGTGGGTCAAGAACCTGATTCGCCATGGCGAATCGGACTCCGCCTCGCTGGATCACGCACTTGAGCTTTTGATTCTCTCCGGTCGCACGCCCGAACATGCGATGTGCATGCTGGTGCCGCCCGCTTACCGAAACGACGCGGATATCTCTGACGAACTGCGCGCCTTCTATCAATACATCCGCTCATTTTCCGAGCCTTGGGATGGCCCCGCAGGACTTGTTTTCACCGATGGCACCAAGCTTTGTGCCTCGCTCGATCGCAATGGGCTCCGCCCTTCTCGCTACAAAATCACCGAAGATGGCATCCTCTACATTGGTTCCGAGGCCGGTGCAGTGATTCTTGATGAGGCCACGATTGTCCGCAAAGGCCGTCTCGGTCCGGGGCAGATGATTTCCGCAAATACGGCGACGGGTGAGTTCAAATACGATCGGGAAATCAAGGAGGAACTTGCCCAGCAAAAGCCCTACCGCCGCTGGATCGATGACCAACAGGTCGAACTCAGAAAATTCGTTTCGCCCGACTCTCACGTGCCGGAAATTGACTTTTCCGCTTTGGAGCGCTCTCGCCAGCAGGTTGTGCATGGGATTTCGCTCGAAGAATTGGACATGGTATTTCCTCCCATGATCAAAGGCGCGCAGGAGGCCGTCTTTTCCATGGGAGATGATATCCCGTTGGCGGTGCTTTCCAGCTACCCACGGCTGCTTTTTACGTATTTCAAACAACTTTTTGCGCAAGTCACCAACCCACCGATCGACCCGATCCGCGAGTGGGCGGTCATGTCGCTGGGTGCAGGGCTCGGCGCAGAGCGCAATCTACTCGCGGAAACTCCGGAGCATTGCAACACGGTCAGTCTCGACAGCGCGATCCTTTTTGAACACCAACTTGAAAAGATCAAAGACCTTGAGGAGCAAGGATTTCCGTCCATTGTTCTGGATTGTACGTGGCCAGCAACTGCGGGCTCGGAGGGGATGAAAACCCGCCTTGATGAACTTTGCCTGGAGGCCGAGAACGCCGTGCGAGAAAACCGCAACGTGCTGATCCTTTCGGATCGCGCCAGCTCTGCCGAGCGGATTCCGATCCCCGCGCTGCTCTCGATTGGTAGCATCCACCATCACCTCAATCGGATTCGCAAGCGCATGCGCGCCTCCATCGTGGTCGAGTCCGGCGAGGTCCGTGACGTGCACCAGATCGCTTGTTGCTTCGGCTTCGGCGCAACGGCGATTTGCCCGTATCTCGGATACACCACCGTGCGGCAACTGGTGGCTGCGGACGGCGGAAAGAACAAGCTTGGCGAGATTTCTCCTCAGAAAGCGATGGCGAACTATCGAAAAGCGCTTGAAAAAGGGATTCTTAAAATCATGTCGAAAATGGGCATCTCAGTGCTCAATTCCTACCAAGGCGCGCAGACTTTTGAAGCCATCGGGGTTGGCTCCGAGGTGGTCGATTTCGCGTTTGCCGGCGTTTCGTCGAAAATTGGCGGCGTTGGATTCAAGGAAATCGCCGACGAATCGATCATCCGTCATCGTGCCGCCTTCGAGACACACGTGCCGGAAGGCGAATCTCTCGACATCGGAGACCCTGGCTACAATCGGTATCGCAAGGCGGGCGAACGACACGTTTACACAACTGAGGTGATCAAAAATTTCCACACCTACGTGAAATCCGGCAAGTCCGAGGATTACGAGGAATATGTGCGTGTCGCGTTGGAAACCAATCCCGTAGCGATCAAAGACCTCATCGAATTTGTGCCATCGGCGCAAGGCTCGGTTCCCTTGGAAGAAGTCGAGTCCATGGAGTCCATTCGCCGGCGCTTCACGACTGCGGCGATGTCGCTGGGAGCGCTTTCTCCAGAGGCGCACGAAACTTTGGCCATCGCGATGAATCGCATTGGTGGGAAATCCGACTCCGGCGAGGGCGGTGAGGATCCGGCCCGCTACAAACCCTATCCAAATGGTGATTTCGCCCGTTCCTACATCAAACAAGTGGCCTCCGGACGCTTCGGCGTGTCTGCGCACTACTTGGTCAATGCGGATGAATTGGAAATCAAAATGGCGCAAGGGGCCAAGCCTGGCGAGGGCGGACAGCTGCCGGGTCACAAGGTGAATGCACTCATCGCTCGCCTCCGCAACACGCAGCCCGGAGTTCAATTGATCTCCCCTCCTCCGCATCACGATATTTACTCGATCGAGGACTTGGCGCAGCTCATCCATGATTTGAAGGAAGTCAATCCGCGCGCGAGAATCACCGTGAAACTCGTCGCAGAGTCGGGAGTCGGCACCGTCGCCGCCGGTTGCGCCAAGGCGTCTGCGGACAACATCTTGATTTCGGGTCACGATGGTGGAACCGGCGCATCGCCGCTTTCTTCCACCAAGCATGCCGGCTCACCGTGGGAAATCGGCTTGGCGGAAGCCCAACAAACTCTGCTCATCAACAATCTTCGCGAAAGGGTGGTCCTTCGCACCGACGGCGGAATCCGCAACGGTCGCGACGTCGTCATCGCGGCGATTCTTGGAGCGGAACAATACAATTTCGGCACCACCGCGATGATCGCGATGGGCTGCGTTTACGTCAGGAAATGCCACCTCAACACCTGCCCGGTTGGAATTGCGACAACGGACCCGAAGTTCCGTGCGAAATTCAAAGGCACTCCGGAAATGGTCATCAATTACTTCACGGCCGTCGCTGACGAGGCGCGCGGCATCATGGCGCGCCTGGGCGTTCGCACACTGGACGAGCTCATCGGTCGCCCGGAGTTTCTCAAACAGCGGCATATTCCCAATCATCCAAAGGCGAACACTCTCGATCTTAGTGCGCTTCTCAAAGATGTGGTGCCCGATCTCGCAGTTCATTCTGGAAATTCCGCTTCATCGATCTCGAGAATTTGTGCAAAAAACCGAAACGATGGACTGACCAAGCCCGCGCTCGATTTGAGAATTCTGGATGACATTGTTGCCTCGATTGGCAATTCACATCAAGCCCTTGGACTCCCCGAATATGGAGAAACAGCGGTTTCTGAGGCGACCTTAGAGGCGATCCGCCTGATTCCGGACCGCCCGCCGGTTCGCCTCCACTATGACGTGGTCAACACGGACCGCAACATTGGCACCCGTTTGTCCGGTAGGATTGCTGAAATTCATGGCGACCGTGGACTTCCGGCAGATTCGGTTCGCATCACATGCCGCGGCAGCGCGGGACAGTCATTCGGCTGCTTCTTAGTCGCGGGCGTTAAGCTCGAATTGATCGGCGAGGCAAACGACTATGTTGGGAAAGGGATGGCCGACGGTGAAATCACGATCCGAGTTGCTGAAACCGCGAAGTTTGAAGCGGCAGCGAATGCCATCTGCGGAAACACCTGTCTTTATGGAGCAACGGGCGGGAAGTTCTTTGCCAATGGCCGCGCAGGGGAACGCTTCGCCGTTAGAAACTCCGGTGCCACCGCTGTCGTGGAAGGCGTGGGTGACCACGGATGCGAATACATGACGCAAGGGAATATTGTAATTCTCGGAAAAACCGGGAAAAACTTTGGTGCCGGCATGTCCGGTGGCACCGCCTACGTCTATGATGTGGATGGAAAGTTCTACTCCCGCGTCAATTCGGAAATGGTCGTCGCCCTGCCTATCAAACGCTCACATGATATCGCCGAGGCCAAGGCATTGATTGCCCAACATTTGGAGCGCACGGGAAGCCCTCAAGCTGCGAAACTCCTCGGAAATTGGGATGAAACGACACGCAAACTCGTTCGCGTCATCGCCAGAGAGCGTGCGGAATTGGAAGCTGCTGAGGAACTTCATGAGGCTGCGTCCACGCCGAATGGCAGAAAGTGAACGCAGTCTGCTGAAATGAAAAAGGGCGGGAATCCACGAGGAATTCCCGCCCTGCCTTGTGGCGGATGCGAAGAGCGGGATGCAGTCTAATGCATGTTCACCCAAAAGTTGTAGCGTGGAGGGCTGCCAGCGCAGGCATCCATGGTGCGAAGTTTAAGGATTTCGCCAGAAGGAAGAGCAAAGCACTTGGCTGTGGCGAGCTGGCTGGATGCAGGCATGGGGCAACTCGGCCAAAAAACACCTGCGCCAAACAAGAGAGGTAAAGTCGCCGTCCCTCGCGCCAGTGGAAGGTTATCCTGATCCAGCAAAGTCACCTGAACCTTGTGTGGCTCCAGTGAATGCTTCGGAAAATTGGCTTTGGAGGGGCTTGCCGAACGGGGAGTTAAAGTTTCATTCATGGTATTTGATTGAAGCGTAAAGTAGCGAATTTCGACGAAACTGCCCACTTGAATTTGCCCCGAACCCATAAATCAAGGGTTTGGCGGCGCGGCCATTGGCAATCCTACTGAGCCTAACTCAGGGATTTTCTTATCTCACCCGATTCAAACGAGGGCACACAGCGCAAGGGTCTAACTCATGATCGGGCGTTCAAATCCGCTGTCGGATGCAATCCAAATTCATGCAAAATTTGCACAACTCATGATTTATCTATTTGTCGTATCTTTATCTTGCGCGCTGGATGAGGCAGATGCACGTTGCCTTCGGAATGAATGCGGGGGGTATTGTGGTAAATTCAGAGGCGGAAGTTGGCCAGCAAGCGCGTCATGTGGAATGTCCCCATGCGC
Source organism: Verrucomicrobiota bacterium (assembly GCA_041182265.1). Lineage (GTDB taxonomy): Bacteria > Verrucomicrobiota > Verrucomicrobiia > Verrucomicrobiales > Akkermansiaceae > Luteolibacter. The sequence goes on from JBEGOB010000022.1 coordinate 6,032, forward strand.
GGGGGGCGGTGCCGATTCCCGGAGACTATGCGGCCACTTGGGACCTAGCCACGCAGGCTGAGTTGTTATGCGGAAGCATTGGCAGCCCTGTTTCTCTGCAAGACTCGGCACGTCTCGCATGGCGCAACTCGGTCCGCTGCATCGGGCGTCTGCACTGGAAATCCTTGCAGGTGCGCGATGCGCGGTCTCTCGAAGACCCGAGCCAGATTTTCGAAGCCTTGGTGCAGCATCTTGAAACTGCGACAAACGGCGGGCGTATCGTGCCCGCCATGACGGTTTTTCGCGCTTGGAAATCACCGGAAAATGAAATTCGCGTTTGGAATCATCAGTTGATCCGTTACGCGGCACACGAAAGTTCGGACGGAACGATCCTTGGTGACCCGATAAATCTAGCACTCACTCAAGTTGCACTCGCATTGGGCTGGAAGGCACCAAGCGTGCCGGGACGCTTCGATTTGTTGCCACTCATCATCCAGTCTGGCGAAAAAATCGGGATTTACGAACTCCCCCAAAGCGCGGTTTTGGAAGTCACTTTAAGGCACCCAGACCACCCATGGTTCGAGACACTCGGTCTGCGCTGGTATGCAGTCCCTGCCCTTTCTGACCGCATTTTCGCAAGCGGAACTGAAGTTTTTCCCTGCGCACCGTTCAACGGTTGGTATATGGGAACTGAAATCGGTGCGCGCAATCTAGCGGATACGAACCGCTACAATCAGCTGCCGGTGATCGCCGAAAAACTCGGTTTGGAAACGCTTCGTCGTGGTAGCTTGTGGCGTGACCACGCGTTGTTGGTTCTCAACGAGGCTGTGATTCATTCGTTCATGCAAGATGGAGTCCAGTTGGTGGATCATCACCAGGCCTCGCGTGAATTCATCCGATTCTGTGAGAAGGAGGAAACCGATGGGCGTCCGGTGAATGCGGATTGGAGTTGGATCGTTCCGCCGATGTCGGGTTCTACGACGCCGGTATTTCATCGGAACTACGCGCTGAAGCCTGAACTTCCCAATTTTCTCACCCAGGTGCCGGCTTGGGAAACAGAACGTGGTAAGAATCTAATGCTTCGTCATCGGATCCTTTGAAGATAGGCGGCGGACTCTTGGAAATTAAAGGGATGCGTCGTCAAAATCCATCTCGCGCACACGCTTGCGATCGCGCTCAAGCTCGATTTGCTTGCGCATCGTTTCACGAAGTTCGGAGCCACCGGGAATCGCAGGAATGACGAAAGTCGGCATGATGCGATCCGACGTTTCCATTGAAATAGACCCAAGACCCGTGATGCGCATCCACCATGGGCGCACCACTTGCGTGTCTTTGATGCGGTAAAGTTCGATTTCGTCGATCGTTTGGTTGATGACTCCACGCGTGATGCGTAGGCGCTGATTCGTGAGTTCGAAAACTTGGGTCCTAACCACCAGATAGCGCCAAATCATGTAGCCGAGAGGCAGAACGAGTCCGATGAATGCGAGTGGAAAAAACACGCCACTGAAGACGAGCGCAATCGCCATGAGAACCCCAAAAAAGTAGGGGCCGAGATTGAGCCACTGCGATGAGCTACCCTTCCAGAGAGAAATTTCGTCTGCCATGGGCGGCACCATGCGTGATCCCAAGCGGCCTGCGCAAGCCGGGATTTCGAGGCGGCGAGCGCTTTACAAATTTCGTTCAGCGAGTTGGCGCAGCGCTGGCGGCTTTTTCCTTCACCCAAAGAGTCCCCTGCATCTCCGAAAAGTGGCCAGGCGAACTGCAAATGAATGGATATTTGCCAGGTTCCTGAATGGTGAATGTGATGGTGTCACTCTCGCCACCGCCGAGGAAACGTGTGTGTGCGACGATCCACTTCCGGTCCTCTGCTGCATCCGGGATGTAGCCTTTGGACTTTGCAGCATGTGCCTTGCCGGCAAACGCAGCGATTGGCGTATCAGGCTTCAAAATCACGAGGTTGTGGCCCATCGTTTTTGCCGGGATTTTCCCAACATTTTTGAGGGTTAGCGTGACTCTTTGTCCAGCAACGACTTCCAATCGCTTGGTGTTATAAGTCATCTGATCATTGCAGGTGACCTCAAGTTTGACAGCGTGTTGCGCCAGCACAACTGGCGAGACGACGAAGAGCGCAAAAAATAGGCAAGTGAGAGTTTTCATCGGAGTCATGGGTGCAAAACGAATCAGAAAAATCACCAATCAGTTCCTAAATCGTGGCGGCCCGCGATTTCCAACAAATCTTCGCGCATCGGCCACTCGTCGGGGCGCTCGCTGGTCGCGTGACGCTTGCTAGCGCCTTTCAGAGACATGCAGCCCGTATTATCACCAATTTGTCGGATAAATTCCACTTCTTCAGCCGTGAAGCGAAGTGCCGGCATTTTCCCGAATTCGCGGATCTTATCCTCGATGCGTCGTGCATCTTCGCCAGCCTCTTGGATGAAAGTCGGAACCACGCTCTCGACCGCGGGGTGGCTCAAATTCCAGATCGATGCGAGTTCGATCAAACTCAGCCCATACTTTTCCGCGAGTGGCCGCATGCGATTTGCCTTTTCCATCCCGTGCTGCACCCATCCTTCCGGGCGATACGTCCGGTGGTCTCCCGGCTTGAAGACATGATTCGCGCCGCCGAGATCATCGTGGAAAACTCCGCCGTAATCCACGACACGGGTCATCACCTTCACGCCATGTTTCTCACAAACGGGCAAAGTTAAGCCGACGGGCCATGGCTCCAAGGGGTTTAAAATCAACATTGACCAGTCAAGCAACTCGCCGAATTTCTCCAAACAGTAAATCAAATCCAAGGAGAAGCCATTGGCGGGTCCCGGTGCAATTCCCAAGCGGTCGGTCAAGCCAGCCAGTTTTGCCTCATTCATGGCCTCCCACAGCGGCTCGCTGGTGTATCCAAGCTCATCGGGATTGTGCAGCATGAGGAGGTCGAAGCGATCCGTGCCGCAGCGCTCCAATTCTCTGCTGCATGCCATCCGAATGAAATCCGCATAGCCCTCAGGCCCGCGCAAATCAGGATCTGTGAACCTTGGGTAACCCCGGCTCCCCTGGCGCTGGCCCTCATAAAAGTCGTGCCCAATCATTCCAACCAAGCTGTAAGTGCCGCGATCAATCCCTTTCAGCGCCGTGCCAAGCAGCTCGTCCGCCTTGCCGTTTCCGTAAACATCCGACGTCACAAAGGTCCGAATTCCCGCCTCGTAGGCCGTTTGAATGCACCCGACGAAGCGCTCCTCAGAGAGAGTTTCTCCAAAATGCATGAAGCGTCCGCCGCTCCAGGTGCCGTATGCTGTGGTGGTTGGTTCCATGGTAAAATGTGGTTGCGCCACTGAGTAAGCCTCGCGCGCGGGGCGGTCAACACCAAGGATTGAGCATCGCATCCCGCCGACCTATCCCTGACAACTATTTTCAGGCATTTTGCGTGATTTGGAAAAATCGCCCATCGTCCAAACGTCACCTCCACCGCAGGACCGCCCCGCATGCCATCGCAGAATGGGCGCATCCTTTGCGATCCACGCGAAATCATTGACACAAATTTCCTCACACGCTCGATTTGCCTCTTCACGAACCGCGCTCAGCTTTCTAAAAAACACCACCATGCCTGATTTTCAAAAGACCTCCGGAAAATTGATGGCCGCAAATCGCGGCGAAATTGCCATCCGCATTTTCCGTGCTGCCAACGAACTTGGCCTGCGCACCGTCTCGATTTTCGCAGAAGAAGACCGTTTTTCAATCCACCGATTCAAGGCGGACGAGGCCTACCAACTGGATTCGTCCAAAGGGCCCGTCGGCGCCTACCTCGACGTAGAAGGTATTGTCGCTCTCGCTAAGCAAAAAGGAGTTACGATGATTCACCCGGGATATGGATTCCTCTCGGAGAATGCAGCTTTTGCGCGTGCTTGCGCCCGTGAAGGCATCACTTTTATCGGTCCATCGCCGGATCTCCTTGAAAATATGGGTGACAAAACCGCCGCGCGCGCTCTTGCCCACAAGTTCAAGGTCCCCACCCTACCCGGCACGGAAGAACCCATCACAGACCCTGACCAAGCGCTCACCGCCGCCCACGCCATTGGCTTCCCGCTCATCATCAAGGCCGCATTCGGCGGAGGTGGGCGTGGCATGCGCGTCGTGGAAAAACCCTCGCAACTCGCAGGTCTGCTCGCCGAGGCACAAAACGAGGCGCTCAACGCATTTGGCAACCCCGCCGTTTTCCTAGAACGCTACATCGCCCGCGCCAAGCACATCGAAGTCCAAATCCTTGGCGACCAAAAAGGCAATGTTGTCCATCTTCACGAGCGCGACTGCTCAGTCCAACGCCGCTACCAAAAAGTCGTGGAAGTCGCACCAGCCATGCACCTCGACCCTCACGTCCGCAAGGAGCTTTGCGACGCAGCGGTGACCCTCGCCCAAGGCATTGGCTACGACAACGCAGGCACGGTGGAATTCCTCTACGACATGGACCAAAACGACTGGTTCTTCATCGAGATGAACCCGCGCATCCAAGTCGAGCACACCGTGACCGAGTGCGTCACAGGCATCGACCTTGTCCGCTCTCAAATTCTCGTTGCCGCCGGCCACTCGCTCTTCAGTGAAGAAATCGCCATTCCCAAGCAGGACGAAATCCCCTGCAATGGATTCGCGATTCAGTGCCGCGTCACCACCGAAGATCCTGAAAAGAACTTCTCTCCAGACTACGGTCGTATCCTCAATTACCGCTCTGCCGCTGGCTTTGGCATCCGGCTCGATGCCGCTTCTGGCGATGCCGGCTCGGTCGTCACCCCATACTATGACTCGATGCTGGTGAAAATTACCGCCATGGGACGGGATTTCCCAATGGCCTGCCAGCGCATGGACCGCGCCCTCCGCGAATTCCGCATCCGCGGCGTGAAGACCAACATTCCGTTCCTGGAAAATGTCATCGCTGACGAGACTTTCCGCTCTGGCCAAGCACACACCAAGCTCATCGACACCAAGACCGAGCTTTTCCAGTTCAAGCGCCGCCGGGACCGCGCAACTCGCACGCTCTCTTACCTTTCTGACATCACGATCAATGGAAATCCCAGCGCCAAAGGCTGGAAACCCGATCACATTTTCCAAAAAGCCAACGTGCCGGACTCGCTCATGATCCAGCACCAAGCCGTCGTGCCCAAGGGCAGCCGTGACGTCCTCCTCGAACTCGGCCCGGATCAATTCGCCCAGTGGATTCTCAAGGAAAAACGGCTTCTCATCACCGACACCACTCTCCGCGACGCCCACCAATCGCTCATTGCCACGCGCATGCGCAGCTTCGACATGCTACGCATCGCAGAAGCCATCGCCCACCGCACTCCCGGCCTTTTTTCACTGGAAATGTGGGGCGGAGCCACCTTCGACACCGCCATGCGCTTCCTCAGCGAGTGCCCATGGGATCGCCTCCGCCGCCTGCGCGAAAAGGTGCCTAACATTTGTTTTCAAATGCTTTTCCGCGGCTCTAACGCCGTCGGCTACTCGAACTATCCGGACAATGTCGTCGCTGGATTTGTCAAACACGCCGCCGACTCCGGAATGGATATTTTCCGCATTTTTGACTCTCTCAATTACCTCCCTAACATGAAGGTTGCGATGGAGGCCGTCCGCGACCACGGCAAAGCGCTCTGCGAGGGAGCCATCTGCTACACCGGCGACATCACCAACGAGAAACGCGACAAGTATTCGCTCAAATACTACGTCGAGAAAGCCAAGGAAATCGAACGCATGGGCGCGCACATGCTCGCCATCAAAGACATGGCCGGCCTCTGCAAGCCTCACGCCGCATGGAAACTCGTCAGTGCTCTCAAGGAGGAAATCGGCATTCCCATCCATTTCCACACCCACGACACCTCCGGCCTCAACGCCGCTTCCGTCATCGCCGCCTCCAAGGCTGGCGTGGATATCGTGGATCTTGCAATCGCCTCAATGTCCGGTTCGACCTCTCAGCCGAATCTCAACTCGGTCTGCGCAGCCCTCGCCAGCACCGAGCGCGATCCCGGTCTGGACTTCGACTCGCTCAATGAGTTTTCCGACTACTGGGAAGAAGTGCTCGGCTTCTACAAACCCTTCGACTCCGCACCCCGCGCCGGCACCGCAGAAGTCTATGAACACGAAATGCCCGGCGGCCAATACACGAACCTCCGTGAGCAAGCCAACGCCATGGGCCTGGGCCACCGCTGGCGCGAAATCGCCCGCACCTATGCCGACGTCAACCAACTCTTCGGCGACATCGTTAAAGTCACGCCCTCCTCCAAGGTGGTCGGGGACATGTGCATGTTTCTCGTCACCCGCGGCATCAAAGCGGCCGATGTTCCAAGCATCAAACCGGGCAGCATCGACTTCCCGGAAAGCGTCATTGACATGCTTGCCGGCGGTCTCGGCCAGCCCGACGGCGGATGGCCAGCGGACGTCCAAAAAGTTGTTCTTGGCAACCGCAAACCGACCACCAAGCGCCCCGGCGAGCTTGCGGAACCCATCGACCTCGCTGCCACACGCGCCGAGCTTTCCACCAAGCTTGGCCGCCCAGCCACCGAGGATGACCTCTACTCGCACTTGATGTATCCTCAAGTTTTCAGCGACTTCTGCGATTTTCGGACGAAATACGACAACCTCAGCGGACTCCCCACGCCAGCCTTTTTCTACGGTCTGCAAATTGGCGAGGAAATCGAAATCGAGATCGACACCGGGAAGACGCTCATCATCAAGCTCATCTCCATTGGCGAAGCGGATTCTGCCGGCCGCCGCGTCCTCTTCTACGAGCTCAACGGCATGCCGCGCGAGTCCACCGTGACCGACCACTCGCTCAAGTCGGTTTCCACCGCCGCCCGTGAGAAAGGCACGCCAACCGACCCATCCCACGTCTGCGCGCCAATGCCGGGCATGGTCACGGAGGTCGCCGTTTCCGTTGGCCAAGCGGTGAAAGCCGGCGACAAGCTGCTGGTTCTGGAAGCCATGAAAATGCTGACCACCGTGAGTGCCAGCGCGGACGGCATCATCACCGCCATCCTCGCCCAGAAAGGCGAACGCGTGGACAGTGACGATCTCCTCGCCAAGCTCACACCGGCCTAAAACGCAGACCGAAATTTTTCAGCGGCCCGTGTCAAATTTCCCTGCCGCTGACAATCCACCCACAGCGAGCCGCTCGATCCAACATCGCGCGGCTCGCCCCAATCGTGAAATTTGATACCCTGCGCCATGCCCGCTTCTCCCGATGATACGCACTGGATCGCGCTCGCCCGCCAAGGCGACCACCACGCGTTTTCGGAACTCGTCCTCCGACACCAATCTATCGTCCGGGCATTTCTTCTGAGCCGTCTCAGCCGCAAGCACGAGGCCGAGGATCTCGCCCAAGAAACGTTCGTCACCGCATGGCGCAAACTTGCCGACTTCGACGTCACCCGCCCGCTCGTCCCTTGGCTCCGTGGCATCGCTGAAAACCACCTGCGCAATCACCTCCGGAAATTTAAGGAATCCCCGATCGGAGGCGACGCTGCGCTCCAAGCCATGCTGGACTACGAGATGGACCACACACCCGCTCCACCCCACGAGCTCCCACGCATCGACGCACTCACTACCTGTCTTGCCGCCCTGGATGGCCCGGCGAAATCCCTTCTTCAAGCCCGCTACGTCGAGGGCAAGAGCATGCTCGAACTCACCTGGCAGACCGGCCGCAAGCACTCGGCCATCACCATGCAACTTCACCGCCTTCGCCAACTTTTGGCCGAATGCGTCACCCGCAAAATAACGAACTCAGCATCGGAAATCTAAGTTCATGGAAATTAACGATTTTGATGTGATTTTTCAAAAAATCTTGGATGGCACAAATTCGCCTGAAGAGACGATTTTGTTGCGCCAAGCCTGCGCAACCCAGCCTGCGCTTCGCACCCGCCTCGCAGATTTCGTTCACATGGAGCGACTGCTCCCCATGGCCTTGGAGGACTCCAGCGATAAAAAGCATTTCACGGCAGACGTCCTCGCAAGAATCACCGAGACGAGTGACCTTCAACTTAGCGACCTCTCCCCCGCCGGATTTGCAGGAAAAGTCAGTGCTCGCATCCAAGCGCGGCAGACGCGTCGCAACCGCGCATGGCTTGGTATCGCGGCGATTCTCGCTCTTCTCCTCAGCGCCGCCATCCTGCGACCCAACGCTGTCGATGCACCCGCGCAATTAACACGCACGGAGGCTGCCGTCTGGGCGCGCCCGTCATTCCAACCCGCTCCCGGCCAAGCGCTTCCTCATCACGAAACCCTCCACCTCCGAGCCGGCATGGTCGAACTCGACTTTTCTGCGAACGTGAAAGTTCTCATCCAAGGCGACGCGGTTTTCCAGATCACCGGCCCGGACTCGATGTCGCTCACGCGGGGGCGTCTTTTTGCCGATGTCATCCGCCCTGAAGGTAAGGGATTTACCGTCAACGGCCCCTGCGGAAAGATTATCGACCTCGGCACGCGCTTCGGTGTTGCGGTTGACCCTGCTGGCCAAATGGAAGTTCACGTTCTTCAAGGCAGCGTCAAGGCACTCCCCAACACGGGACACGCCAAGCTCATCTCTCTTGAGCAAAGCCAAGGACTGCGCATCGATTCCCAAAAAACCAAGCGGATCATCGCGCAAGAACGCGATTTCCTCACAGAATTCCCCCCTGCCCCAGTTCCGGACGCGGGCTTCATTCTTTGGAATTTTGACGAACCATCCGGCTCTCTTTGCGCCAACTCCGGCCGCGGACTTGCCGAAAATTTTGCCGTTGCCGAAATGCGCAGCGCCACTCCCCACGGCACGCCACCCACTCGCGTCCCCGGCTTCCGCGGCTCTGCAATGGCACTCGACGGCCAGGACGACTATCTGGAATCCCCCTTCAAGGGCATCCCCGGCAGCGGTGCCCGCACGGTCTCAATGTGGGTTCGCATTCCACGAGATTTAAAAACCCAAGAAAGCTACGCCCTCATCGGTTGGGGAGAAGTGCTCGGCAGCGGCACCGCATGGCAAATTTCGATCAACCCCAACCCGAACGAGGGCCCTGTCGGAAGCCTCCGCGCGGGCACGGGAGGCGGCGCCGTCGTCGGCACCACGGAGCTTCGCGATGATCAATGGCATCACATCGCCGTCGTCATGTATGGCGGGCCTGAAGCATCGACTGCCACTCACGTGCTTCTCTATGTCGATGGTGAGTTGGAATCCACAACCCGCAAGTCGATCCGGGAAATCGACACGGACACCGCAAGTGTCGATCATGGAATTTGGATTGGCCGCAATCTCGCCACAGAAGCCCCAGCCCCACCCGGAGCGAATTTTTTCAGGGGCCAGATCGATGAAATTATGCTGCTAGATACAGCACTAGACCAAGCGGCAATCCGCTCTCTGATGCGCTAGATATTTCACAAGATTGCATCCGGCGTGCCCCTGATGGCACCCACCATGCCCGGCCACTCACTCTCGGTTTTGCGGCATTGAGGCACCCGAATGGGTTATCCCCCTTTTGGGCTACTTGTCAGCATCCAGCGTTTCATACTAGTTTTGTAGCAATGCAGCTCAAAAAAACGCCATCGCCCTCTTTCTCACTGCTACAAGCTAAGGGGTTTACCCTTGTGGAATTGTTAGTTGTTATCGTCATCATTGCCACTCTTGCTGCTGTCGGATTTCCTGCGGCTAATAAAATGCGAACACGCGCCGCAGATCAAAAATGCGTCGCGCAATTGAAGTCATGGGGCAGCACCATCGCACTCTATGCCGCGGACTTCGGTGGCCAAGTCGAGTGCCGCAAGTGGAATTCCCTCGGCCAAGGTGAGTCGGTTTATACGCCTTACCTCACGGGCGAGGGCAGCACCGACTCGCGCCGTGGTCCTCTCGCACAAATGCGCTGCTGCCCCGCATTAAAAGGTCGCGCAGCACTCAGTGGCAATGGCAATAGCCTCACCGCATACGCCATGACTGATGCGTCGAGCGTCACCAGCGCCAATCTTCCCGCCTCTTACAACCTCTCTCAAATTAGAAGGCCTCATCGTTTTGTCACCATGATCGAGGTGGCGAATGTTAGAACGCCCGCAGTTATTCGGACCGTCGCCGACTACACCAGCATGGTGAAACCTCTCACCGTCGCTCCCCGCATCCGCCACACCGACAAGACGCCCGTCGTCAACGCTCTGATGGGAGACTTCTCCGTCGCATCCCACAGCTCAAGGGACATCGACAAGCATGTCACGGCTTGGACCACATTCTAACTCCAAGGGCAGGCAGAACTCGAATTCCACCCAATCCTCTGCGGTCTCTAGCAATCGGAGTTCGCCACGGTGCACTCTCACGAGCTCACGAGCAATGTTCAGCCCCAATCCGTGGCCAGCAACATTGCCGCCAACTCCTGCGCCACGACGGAAACGATCAAAGACTTGCACACTTTCCTCTGCACCGATTTTCCGGCCAGTGTTGCCTATCCGGACGAAACAAACATGACCGTCCACGCCCGCCCTCACTCGGATCACGCCGCTCGGTGAAGTGTATTTCGCGGAATTTTCGAAGAGATTCTGAAGCACCATCGCGATCAAGCGACGGTCTGCATGGACTGGCAGATGCTCGGGAATTTTTGCGTCTAAGACGACATTCTTGTCGGCACAAAGCACCTCCAAGTCGTCCAGCGCGGCTCGGATCAACTCGCTTAAGTCGATTGTTTCTAAATCTGGAACCATGCGCCCTGCGTCCGCTTGCGCAAGCAACAGAAGGTCATCAATCAAAGAAGTCAGACGCCGTGTTTGGTGCCGCAAAACAGCAACTTCCGCAGCTTGCGCGTCAGTGAGATCCGTGGTCCGCGAGAGATGATCCAAGCCAGCCCGCAAAATGGCGAGAGGTGTTTTCAATTGATGTGATGCATCTGCGGAAAATCGCGCGGCGGCTTGATAGGATCCGCGAAATCGGTCAAAACTTCGGTTTAACACCTCAGTCAATTTCGCGATTTCATCGCGAGTTTCCGGCATGGGAAGACGCTCATCCGGGTTGGCCGCATCGATGCGCTCAGCAGATTCACTTAGCTCAGCGAGCGGTGCGGTTGTCCGCCGCGCTAACCAGACACCACCGAAGAATACAACCAAACCGACTGCGGGCAGAGCGGAGAGAAATCCGACTCCCAAATTTTTCATGAAGCGCTGAATCATATCCAGTCGCGCTCCGATCCTCACGATGTAAGGCCCCTGGCGCCATGTTCCAACTCGACAAAGCCTACCATGAATTCTCTCGGTGTGAGGTGCTCCAATTGGCGCTGATAGAATACGATTGCCTAAATTTTTAGAGTGATAAACCACGCGGCCATCAGGCCCCTCCACGGCCAAATAGTGCTCACGCAAAGTGAGTGGAATAAGCTCATCCTTCAACTCTTGAAGCGGACTGACCGGGGCATCACGAAAATGCCCAAGATCCCACACCAACTCCGCCGCATCTTCCGCCAATTCCTCATCAAGTTCCTCGATTTGATGGAAATACAGGGTCACCATCATCACAGCCCCACCAGCGATGAGTGCCGTCATGGTCAGCAAGGCGGCGTAAGATCCGACCTTCACTTTGAAGGACCAGCGCTTCATGACGCAAAATCCATCACATAACCCACTGCGCGCACAGTGCGGATCACCGAATCTCCACCGCCCTGATCGAGTTTTCTCCGCAAGCGCAGGATGAAAATTTCCACAGTCCGCGTATCATATTCATGTTCACGCTCCCAGATCCGCTCGCAAATTTCATCCCGGGAAAACGTGCGTCCTGGTTCTTTCATGAACACCTCCAGCACCTCAAACTCACGTGGAGAAAGCTCAATGCGATGGCCACTTCGACTGACACGCCGCCGGTCGGTATCCATGACGAGATCACCCACTTGAAAAATGTGGTTAGGCTCTGGACTTGCCATTCGCCGACCTAGCACCTCGATGCGTGCAAGCAGTTCCTCCATCGCAAAGGGTTTGGTTAAATAATCATCCGCCCCAGCTTTCAATCCAGCCACCCGGTCTCCCACCTCAGACCGTGCAGTTAGCATAAGAACGCGCACGGGTAGAGCGGCCTCACGAATCCGCCGGAGAACTTCGAATCCGTCGAAACCAGG
>JBEGOB010000023.1:0-14620 GCA_041182265.1 Verrucomicrobiota bacterium
AAAACAGTGTTGCGACGTGTTTTATTCCTTCGCGCAATGTCGTAGGCAAGCACTCAGGGGCTGAGATCGTTTTGAATGTTAAGGGAATGGATTTTAGCGCCAGATGAAGATGAAGACGCCAGTCACCACTGACAAAATCACAGATAAGATGCGGTAGTTCTGATACCAAGGCACCTTGGCGAGTTCAGCGCTCTCCGTTTGATAGAAGGCGGGTCGCCAGACGAAGCGCTCCACCACATCCCTCGTGGGCGGCGCGGTGACGAGACTGACTGCAGCTAGAATCCCTAGCGAAATGACGAGCAGGAGCGGGGCGACGTAGAGGAAATTCCAATCAGCCAGAGGTGTCTGATCGCGGAAAATCATGAGGAGAACCGCGAGCACCAAGCCCGAGACGAGCGCGACGAATGCTCCGGTGGCGCTCGCGCGCTTCCAGAATAATCCGGCGAGGAACACCGCCACCACCGGCGGCGCGAGATAGGATAGAAGCTGTTGGAAATATTTCACCACCGAGCCGAAGTCCTGAATCTTCGGTGCCCACAGCGCGGCGACCATGATGATCACCAGTCCTGCGATATTTCCGGCACGCACGAGATGGCGGCCATCCATGGCAGGGCGATTTTTGGAAATGATATCCATCGTCACCAGAGTCTGTGCGGAGTTCAAAATAGAACTGAGCGTGGAAACCATGGCTGCGAGGAAGCCGATCACGACCAGTCCCGTGACACCTTGCGGGAGTAGCTTGAAAACCATCGTAGGATAGATCGCGTTGGGTGTTTCTAAATCCGGATAGAGCACGCGCCCCGCCAGTCCGGGCAAGACCATCACGAAGAACACGGTGAAATTCAGTGAGGCGGCGAAGAGGTTTCCCCAGCGACCGTGAGCGATGCTTTTTGCGCTCAGCGTCCGCTGGACCATTGCTTGGCTGAGGCCCCAGAAATAAAATCCTAACAATGGTAGGCTGATGAACAAGGTTGGCCACGGCACCGATGGATCATTGGCCGGCCGGATCAAGCTCAAGTGGCCGGGAGGCGCTGCTTCCATCACCGCGTTCCAGCCACCCGCCTTGGAGAATGCGATGAAGGTAAGAAGCAATGATCCTAACAGTAACACTGCTGACTGGACCAGATCCACGCGCATCACTGCCGATAGACCGCCGAAAAGTGTGTAGGAGGCGGCGAGGATTGCAACGCCCCAGATGACGGTTTGTAGGCTGATTTCCGGAAAAATGAGCTGCACCATTAGCCCGCCCGCATACAGAGTGACTGCTGCATCAGCAAAGGTATAGCCAAGGATGGTTAGGATTGAGAGGTAGTAACGGCTGCGCGAATCGAAGCGGCCTTCAAGAAACTCGGGCAAGGTGAATATTTTGTTCCGTAGGTAAAATGGCAGAAAGAAAACAATGAAGAACAAGATCGGGATGATCGCCCCGGCGATGCCATAGTTAAACACGGCGATCCCGGTGCTGTAGGCATCCGCCGACCAACCGACCAGTGAAGAGCTGGAGATGCACATCGCCATCATTGAGAGTCCGATGATCGGCCAGCGCATTTCGCGCCCCCCGAGGAAGTAGCCTTCCGTGCTTTTTCGCGACGCGTTTCGCAGGCCCCATCCGATGATGAATGCGATGTAAATGACCATGACGGCAAGATCCGTCGGGCTGAGGTTGATGGTGGGCATGGGTTGGCGGCGATGGAGTGTTCTGGATGGCAGGTCGTTGTGGAAACTGCCGGATGCGGACGGCTTATTCTGGAATTGGGACGTTGTGGAATCTGAAGTATTCTCTATTTTCATTGGAATGATGAATCATCTGTCAGCTTCAGGCCACACCCTTTTTCAGTCACCGCGGCGGCGTGTGCTTGTCTTGCTGGCGTGGTATTCCACGGACGTTTTTCGTGGAATCGCCCGGTTCGCTCGCGATGCAGGATGGATCCTCGACAGCCGTTTCGAACGCAGCGGAGAGGTGCCTGCTGGTTGGCATGGCGACGGAATCATCGGCGTTCTCGGTGTTCACCCCGAGGTGGACCGCCTTGCTGCGCAGGGGAAGGTGCCCTTCGTCAACATCGGCTACAGCTTGCCCGACGTGGCTCCCAGCGTCACTGCGGACCAAGCGGCTGTCGCCAAGCTGGCGGCCAACCATTTCCGCAACCGCGGTTTCCGCAACTTTGCCTATTACCAGAGGACCGAGGCCCCGGGTGACATCGGCCGCTACGAAGCATTTCGCAGCGAGCTGGCGACCACCGGCAACGAGGTCACCCTGCTGCGCGGTTTCGGCAGCGCAAACCAATCCACTCTCGTGCGCTCGCGTTGGCTGGCTCGACGCTTGAAAAGCTTGCCCAAACCGGTCGCCGTGCTTTCGGAAATCGACGATTACGCCATCGAAGTGATCGAGGCGGCGGTGGAAGCCGGACTTTCGATTCCAGAGGAGGTGGCCATTCTCGGAGTTGGAAATGACGAACTGCACTGCCCCTTCGCGCCGGTCCCGCTGTCGAGTGTGAACGATAACGCCTGCGGTATCGGCCAACAGGCTTGTCTTGTGTTAGAGCGGATGATGAACCATGGAGCCGCTCCGGCGGACGGCATGACAGTTTCTCCCTTGGGCGTCATCACACGCCAGAGCACGGATGTGGTGGCTGTCGAGCATCCTCAGGTTGCGCAGGCGCTCAAGTTGATCCGCGAACATTATCGCGACCCAATGACGGCGGAGGGAATCATTTCCGGCGTCCCGATGTCACGGCGCAGGCTTCATGACGCGTTCATCCGCACCATCGGCCGTAGTGTCGCGGATGAAATCACGCGTCTGCGCGTCGAGCACGCCAAGCGATTGTTAGCTGAGACTTCGGAAAAGCAGAGTCAGGTCGCCATCCAGTCCGGACTCCGGAATGACGCACGGTTGGTGCTCGTCTTCACCCGTGTGACGGGCATGACGCCTGGAGAATACCGCCGCGTTTTCAATCCCTCTTTCGGCAATGTTCCGAAAATCGGCCGTCCGCCGGGCAGTGTTTGTTCTGGCTAGAATCAAGGGCAAGATTGCCTGATTTGCAAGGTGGGGTGCAGTCGCCGCGGAGACGTCTCAAATTCGAAATATCATGACTCCCGGAGCCAGTTGCAAAGGGTATTGGGGCCCGGGTAAGTTCGCTCTAACGAACATGCTACGGTGGGCATCTGAAAGCAGTGGCGCTCACAGAACCCATTTTACAAAATCCCATGAAATCTATTCAAACCCGGGGCTTTACCCTCGTCGAACTCCTCGTCTCCATCACGATCATCGTGGTGCTGGCAGCCATCGTGTTCACCGTATCTTCGCGCGCCATTCGCAGCGCGGACAAGGCGGTTGCTGTTCAAAACCTCCGTGGCATTGGTGGTGCGATCCAAGGCTATGTCCTCGAGAATAACAATCGGCTCCCCGGGCCGCTCAACGTAGGTCAAAGCGCTCTTTACACGGGTGCGAGGCCCAATCTGACCACCTATATCGCAAGCTATATGGAAGTGCAGCGGGAGTCTTCGGAAATTCCATATCTCGTTGCCAATTTCGCGAGTCCCGCGTTGATGAAGAAGTTCGACAAGGATAACAAGGACGCCCCGGTCGTTTACCGCATGGGAAGCGACCGCGTTGAAAATACGAGGGGCGAGAAGGGATTCCCGTGGATTTGGAATAATCCGGCCGGCACCACTGCAAAGCCTTGGCGTCTCGATGACATCAACCCGCGTTCAGCCGGAAAAAGCTACGCAATGATTGAGCAGGATGCGACGATGGGTGGCTCTTGGACCAACAATGGAGCCAAAGCACCTTCTTTCGGCAACGAGCGCATGGCATTGATGTTCGATTGGTCGGTCCAGAGTCAGAACGTTGGGGATTGGGTCAAGTAAGGCCCGAAATCCGACGTCTCAAAGCAACAATAACATGGCCCCAACACGAGATTGAACAACTCGTCACCAGTTTCCATTGCTCATCCTTGGCATGAAAAGTTGTGCCTTCCTTCATCCACTTTCCTAATTAAACAACCCAATCCTCTAAACCCATGAAACCGAAATTCTCCCGCACCACCGGGCTTACCGCCGCATTCACCGCCTGTTTCTGCCTCACCGCGGCAGCTCAGATCACTTTCAACACCGCCAATGACGGCGGCACTTGGGGAAATTCCTCCAACTGGACCCCGGCCACCGTCCCTAACGCGACGGATGCCGAGGCCATCGTCAACGGCGTGGGTCCTTCTGGAACCTCCCCAGCCACGACCGCCATGGATGTGCTCCTCGATGGGAATTACATCATCGGCAAACTCAAGCGCAGCGTGGCAGGGGCGGCCGCCACTTTTCCGACGACTCCGGTGGCCAATGACCCGACTAAAGGCCTGACTCTCGCCACCAGCACCGGCACTCCGACCATCGATGTCGTCGGCGATGTCTTTTACTACAGTTCGCTTTTCGGCACCCAAGGCTTTGAAAAAACCGGGGCCGGCCGCTTTACCTTCCGCTTCAACGGGGTGGAGCAGAACTACACGGGCACGGTGAAAATCAGTGCGGGCACCTTGGGCATTCAGACGGATCGTAATTTAGGTGATCTCGCTAACAATATTGAGATCGGAGAGGGTGCGCGCTTGTTTGCCGAGCCTGGAAGTAACTCGGGGACCCTTACCCTCGCCGCCACACGTTCCATCACTCTTCTGGGTGCCGGCCAATTCGGCAGCAACGCTGCCGCAGTGAATTTCCTCATCGAGAGTTCTATCAGTGATGGAGGAAATGGCTTCGGCCCTGTGAAAACCGACGCAGGCGTGGTGACACTCGCGGGCACCAATTCCTGGACCGGAAGCACGGTGATTAACGCCGGCGTTCTCTCCGCCACCAAACCGGAAGCTCTGCCCGGTTATGACACGCAAACCTATAACGTCAACGGCACCTCCACCCTCGCCATCCGCTTCGGCGACGCCTCGACTTGGACCTCAACTGAAATTGAAGGCCTGCTCGCCAACGCCTCATTTGCAAGTGCGGCCAGCTTCGGTCTCGACACAACTGGAAACGTGGAAACTGCGATTTTAGCTGGAGATCTCACGGTGGCGAACCTCTCAAAGGTTGGGCCTGGAAACCTCGTTATCTCTGACCCACAAACCTCAATCAGCAGCATCTCCCTCTATGGTGGCTCGCTAGAAATCGGGGAAGCTGGCGGCCTGCCGAGTGACGTGATTTTCAAGAATCTCAGCTCCGGCTCGATCTTCAATCTGGGAGGCACGACCGCTAGCTTCGCGGATCTCCAAGAAATTGGCGGCGGCACCACCACCGTTACCCATGGTGACCTCACCTACACCGGCGGAACGATCACCTTCGGCGGCAACAGCGGCACCACGCTCGACCTCTCGGGCTTGAGCTCCTACACGCATTCAAGCTCAGGCACCGAGTTGAAGCTGGAAACAACGAACAATCTCGATCCTACCACCAACACGGTGCTTTTTTCCGGCGGCACCAACACCATCACTGTCGCGACCCGAATGCTCGTCGGCGGTGGAACCTCCGCCGGAAATGGGCCGCACGTGGCTCGTGCAAGGCTCGGCACGACAAACACCATCAACTCGAGTTCATTGCAGCTCGGAGCATTCAACAGCTCGGGTGTGGTCAATTTTCAGGATGGACTGACCGATCCTTCGCTCAAGCTCCGTGGCGCAGATGGCACCTCAGCAATGACCCTGCTACGCGTTGGTGAAACCACCTCCGGGGTGCGCTCTGGCGCGGGCACGCTCGATCTCACCGGCGGCTCTGCTGACATTCTGGCTACGGATATCCTCGTCGGACGCCACGGAGCTAACTCGAATAACGGAAACACGAGCACGCTAACCATTCCGAATGGGACGGTCACCGCGACCACACTCAAGCTTGCCCAAAAACAAGGCAGCGGCACTCCCGCCATCATCGGCACCGTCAACCAGTCAGGAGGAACCGTATCGCTGACCAATCTGGTGATGGTCGAAACGCTGGATAGTAGCGCTCCGAATGTCGCCTCCGCCACCCAGAACCTGCGTGCCAATTATAACCTAAGTGGCGGCACACTCACAGTGGCTGAAATCAAGCCGGGCTCCTCGGCCATTCCCATCACCGCTGGTACCACTCAGCGTAACCTCATTCTCATCGGTGGAATCCTTCGCAACCAAGAGGGTGCTGATCTTGCGATCCGTGGTGTCACCTTCTTGGTGGCCGGTGACAGTTCAACCACGGTCGAGTCCAGCTCCGGGCAGAAAGTCGTCCTTGCCAGCGATGTGAGCTATTCGGCACGGATGAATTCCGCCAATGGTAACGCAGGCGCGCTCACGGTCACAGGCCACCTTGATTTAACATCCGCCCCCGCATTCTCTATTTTTGACGATGCTGTCACGGCCGCCGCCCTACCTGCCGGCACCAAGCTGCGACTCATCGACTACAATGCTGGTGTCCTAACTGGTGAATTTGCAGGTCTTGCCGACGGAGCCACCGTCAGCGTAACCAAGGGTGAGATTACTAACGAATTCATCATTGACTACAATGATCCAGCATTCGGTGGTAAAGCTGTTACCTTGACGATTCCCGGCGCTAGCGCTGCGAATTTCGCCTCTTGGGCCAGCGAGAACAACGTCACTGGCGGTGCCAGCGGAGATTCGGACAACGACAGCGTTGCAAATCTCGTCGAGTATGCACTTGCGCTCAATCCAAGCGGTTCGGACGGCAGTGTTGGCAGCTTCACCGGCGGCACGCTTAGTTTCCAAAAACGTGCTGAGGCTGTAGAAAACGGAGACGTCGTCTATGCCATCCAGACCTCTTCGGACCTCGTCACCTGGACGGATGTGCCCGCCACGTCGGATACCCCCTCAGCCATCACCTATGCCTTGCCTGCCGGGGGCTCCAAATCTTTCACGCGCCTCAAAGTGGTCCTGAACAATTAATCAAAGTCAGAATCTCACACACGTCCGGAATCGATAATTTAAAGACGTCGGTAGCCACTTGGCATTGTCATTTCCTATCCGTCATTTTGGATTATTCAAAAACCCATCGAATCAACCCTGATGAAAAATCGCTACATTTCCCTGTTTTGTCCAACTGCATTTCTGCTCACTCTAAGCCTATCTAACTTAAATGCCGCCAGCGGGTCGTGGACCACTGCAAGCAGCGGCGATTGGTCAGAATCCGGCAACTGGACGGGTGGATTGCCAAATGCAGTTGGCGAAACAGCCACCTTTAACCAGAATTGGACCGGCCAGATCATCAACGTGAATGGCGAATTTATCGTGGGTTCGATTCTCGCGACTGACTCGACCTCCGGTGGTGGGTTGACGATTTCCGGCGGCAAGCTGATCCTCGGCAACGCTGCGAACAAGCCAATCATCAGCACCAACAGCAACAACGCGTTTTCCGAAACTGCGGCCACCCGCCTCAAGCTGACTTCCGTTCTCGATGGGACAAACGGGTTTGAGCGCCAGGGTAGCGGCTACCTTGACCTCTCAGGGACTACCAACCTTTTCACCGGATCGATCAAGCTCACCGCGCTTGCGTCGGGAGGTGGCAGCTTCACGGTGATCAATAGCGATGCGAACCTAGGTGATTCTAGCAATACGATCGAAGCGGCAACCAACTCGCAGCCCGTCGGCTTCTACAATGATGCCGCAGCCGGAAGCTTCACCCTGAACTCTGCACGGACCATCACTACGACCGGCACCGGCGATCTATGGGTGAAAAACAAGTCTGGAGCGAATATGACCATCGCTGGCGTGATCTCAGGCACCGCGAATTTCAGAAAGAACGACGGAGGTATTGTTACACTAACCGGAGAGAACACTTATGCACTGGCAACCAAGCTCGAGGGAGGTATCTTACGCCTCTCCAGCGGAAATAATCGCCTCCCAGCCACCACTGCGGTGCAGTTTCTGAATGGCACCAGCACCCTTGACCTCACCAATACAACACAGTCGGTAGTAGCGATTTCTGCGTTTGGCGGCGGAACCAGTACGATCACCGGCGCTGGTGGCAGCCTGACCGTGACCAACAATGCTAACTTCACTGTCAACGGCGCAGACGCGACCACTCTAGACATGTCCGGGTTGACGAATTTCACTTACAATCAATCCAGTAAAAACTTTGTCGTCCAACCGGTGACTTCGCTGACATCGTCAAAAAACACGATCAATCTAGCCAAAGCCGGCATCAACGAGATCACAGCTCTTAATGTAACTGTGGGAGGTGCAAGCGGCACCAGCCAAGGAACCGCGCATGAAGGACGCCTCTACCTCGGCACAAGCAACAACATCAATACCACCACGGTGAGTCTCGGCGGCTTCAACGGCTCCGGGCTAGTCGCCTTCCAATCAGGTCTAAGCACTCGCGAGTTGAAGATGCGCGGTCTCACTGGTGGAACGAGCCGGGTGGACAATGTTTTCATTGGCAGCACCAGTTCCGGTTTGCGTAGCGGCGATGGTGTGATGAACCTTAGCGAGGGCAATCTTGACGCGGTGGTGAATAATCTGATGATCAATCGCCACGGAGCAAGTGCAACCACGACCCACACCAGCAGCCTGACGATGGGTGGTGGCAACGTGGATGCAAGCAACATCGTCCTCGCCCGCAAGAGCACCAATTTCGGCACAGGGGCCGACACCACTGGTAACCCGGTTCTGAATGCCAATTTCATCCAGAACGGCGGCACGGTCAAAGTTTCAAACATGGTGATGGGGGACAATACCAATAGTGATACGCTCAATATTCTCCCCGTCCTTAACCCCACTTACCATTTAAACGGTGGAACCTTGTATGCCGCCGTGATCGATGGCGGCGCAGGGGGATTCAATTCCATCTCATCGATCCGAAATTTTAATCTGAATGGAGGCACACTGCGCAACTATGATTCTGCGACTGACCTGACAGTGGACGGAGTGGACGCCAGCGCGGGCGGTCGCCTCAACGTCAACGTGACGGCAACCTCCACCATTCACACCGATGTTGGCCGCACGATCACGCTGGGCGAAAACGCGCGTCTCAATGGAAGCGGCGCCCTCACGAAATCCGGCGATAGCATGCTGGTGATCAATAGTGTTTCCAACACCTATATGGGCACGCTTGGAGTGAACGCGGGAACACTGGCAGGTCAAACCACGCTGGGTGGGACGATTGTGCTGGGCAGCGGCGGCACCATTGCCCCGGGCAACAGCATCGGCACCATAGGTGCCGAATCGCTCACCTGGGATGGAGGCGCGTTGATGTCCTTTGAGTTAAGCAACTCGAACAACACTTCCGACCTACTAGCTCTTACAAACGGATTCAGCAAAGGGATCGCAGGTTCTCACCTTTTTGACTTCAATGGTACGGGTCTGCTCGGTGAAACTTACACGTTAGTCACCTTCACCAGCACCAATTTTGACGTGACAGACTTCAGTTACAGCAATCTTGGAGGTGGCCATTCTGGCGAATTCTCCATCAGTGGCAACGACCTCCAATTCAGTGTCATTCCAGAACCCTCGACGGGCCTCGTCGGGCTCCTCGGACTGCTCTCTGTGTTTCGCCGCCGCACTCTGAGTGATGGGTGAAACGAATGTGACCTCGCCGAGCGGCATTGCTTCCGGGCGGAATCGTCGCGGGGCGATGTATTTTTCTGATCAATGCGCGCTTTTCCAATCGTAACGGTCAAATCTCGGCGATTTGCCGCAAAACCATGCCACCTTCTAGACTTCTGACACCACTCTCCATCGCGTTGGCTGATCTTCAGGATGGAGCGCCAATCCTGCTCTCGAATCTAGTGGTTATCAAAGCCATAAAGACGTTTCGATCGACTCTTTCCGCAGATGGAAATGACATGCGGCGCAGACCACGGCAACGATGAAAAGCCACACGGATACCGTCGTAAGCATGAGAGATGAAATACGCCAGTTGCGCGAGGGACTTGAAGTCCCTACGGGTGCCCCGCGTTCGGCCCATGGTGAGCTGCTGCCCAACCCAAGCATCCGCTGGAGCGGACCCGCAAAATAACCATGAATCCGAACCGCCGCCATTTCATCCGCGCCGCGCTGGCTACTGGACTTTGTCCTGTGCTTCTACCTAGTAAGTCGCATGCGGCGGAAGCCGCCTACCAACCGCTGAGCCGACAAACAGCCCGTAAGGATCTAGCAGAGCGTGTCGGCACCACGCTCGTCGCTGGGAAGTATCAACTCACCGACGAGCCCGCGCTCATCGAGGGTGCCAAGCGGATGCTTGCCATGGGCACTCGCGTCGGAAAATTCTGGTTTGAGCCCGGTCGTGAGCGGAGCGACTATCCGTTTCACAGCAAGTGGCCGGAAATAGGCTCGCTCGTCGATCTCGCACGCAGTCCTTACTGGAACGAGGTGTTTCAAATGCCGTTTTCCACCCTCATGCTCATCGCCCACGGTCGCGCCGAGGCGGGGTGGCAGGAAAAGGAAGCTGGTAATACTGCATTCTATCAGGGAATCACCTCCGCGTTCGAGTCATTGACGCGCCAGCTCTATCAAGATCATGGCAGTCGTGACCTCACCATCATTCTGCAGAACTGGGAAGGCGACTGGCAGATTCGTGGCACCGGTGAGCTGTGGGGGACGCCGCCGGAGAATTGGAAAACGCTCTGCGACTGCTTTGCGCGCCGCCTCGCCGCCCGCCAGCTTGGCGTCAACCGCGGCCGCGCAACCGCGCCTCCCGGCAGCAAGCTCCGGGTTCTTCACGCTGCGGAAGTGAATCGCGTGACTGACCAATGGAAGGGCATTCCAACGATGACTGAGCACGTCCTGCCACAGGTCGAGGTGGATCTCGTCTCCTACAGTTGTTACGATGCAATGAAGGACGGAGCCACGCTGCATAAAGCCATCGAGACCGTCCGACGTTTTGCGAAAACCACGGGGCCTGCCGGACCGGGTGCGGTTTATCTCGGCGAAATCGGGATTCCGGAGAACGTTGCGAAGGACCGTATCGCTGAACGCTGGGACGATCTGCTAGGAGCTGCGTTTTCTGCAAAAGCGCTCTACATCGCTCAGTGGCAGCTCTACTGCAACGAGCTTAACCCGAAATTTGCACCTCATCCGAAGATTCCGATTCACGAGGAATGGAGGTTACGCGGTTTCTGGCTCGTCAAGCCAGACGGTTCGCTTACGGAAACAGGGAAGTTCTTCAGTTTGCTGTGGGCTCCGAGATGAAGAGTGAGCGCTCGTCACAAATCCGCAAAATCATGGCCGCCTGCGCGGCTTGCACTCCGCAGGAGACGTGAGCAGCGTCGATTGTGAGAAAAACCTATAACGGTTCTATCGAAAAATGATAAAGCTTATGCAGCGAATCATCGTTCTATCCATTATTCTAGCCAGCTGGGCGGCCGCGCAGTGGGCGACTGTACCTAGGGCAAACTTCCAGAGCCTTCAATTGAGTCAGTTCGCGGATCATGAGCTGGAAGTTCCTTACTTTCTCTATCATTTTTCTACGGTGGCCAATGCGGTGGTCGAGACTGGTGAAAATCGAGGTTTTCTCGATCTCAAGGTGAATCGCGAGCCTGTGGACAACCAGTTGTATAATGCACGGATCATGGAGATGCAGTGCGCCCTAGCATATTTCTACACTTGCGATCGGCCGTGGAATCCTTACCGCGGTAGCGTCCCAGTGAGGCAGCGTTTGGAAGCAATGCTTGACCGCTGGACGCGCATTCAGAATCAGCCAGGCTCGGCGGACGGGAATTTCGACGGACTTTTTGCCGAATACAGCGCGACGAACTGGAGTCTCGCACCGACTGGATTTGCTGTTCGTGCGGCGGCGGAGGCACTGGATCTCATTGTGAAATCCGGCCTGCCCTTTGATCCTGCGATTTTGGAAGCTTCTCGTGTTTCCTTGAGGCGCGCCCTGATGGCTCTTTTCACCCGTGCTGACATGCGGGCGGCCGCGCGGCAATACAGCAACCAGTTTAATGGCAGCTACCATGCGGCGCTGGTCTATCTGGAAATCTGGCCCGACGCTGAGTTGGACACAGTTTTCGTTGCGGCTGTGGAGGCATCCGCCGGGCAGGACCAGAGTGTGGCGGGTTTCTGGTATGAGCAAGGTGGGCCGGACTTCGGCTATTCGAGCGTCCACGAAAACAATCTTCGCATTGCCTTGCCGCGGCTGCGCGAGCGGTCTGACTTGTTACCGATCATTTCTGGAGATGAACTTTCCTGGAGTGAATGGCTGCTCGCCAACCACGTCCCGCAACCTGGAAACAGCCCACCGCTATTCCTTGTCCATGGCGGCATCAACACGCGAACAAATCACTCCATCCAAAGGCCTGTCTCGCGGCCGCTCTCGGAATTTGTCGGGGCATCGCGTGCTTTTGCAACCGCAGATTCCGAGTTCGCAGCCTCGCGAGTGACGCGTCGCAGCCAGGTGCAGTCTCAGTTTGGAAATTGGGGCGCGCTGGCGGTCCCCAGTTCCAGTTCCTACATTCCAGCTTTCGTTTTTGATGCGAACAGGCCG
The DNA here is from genome assembly GCA_041182265.1 of Verrucomicrobiota bacterium. GTDB lineage: Bacteria > Verrucomicrobiota > Verrucomicrobiia > Verrucomicrobiales > Akkermansiaceae > Luteolibacter. The sequence continues at coordinate 12,442 of JBEGOB010000023.1, forward strand.
TTGGATAGCTGGCATCCAAGCTTAAGCCAGCGCGATGCTGCGGTTGCGATGTTGCCCTGCTTAATTGTCGGATCTTCTAATAGGCAATATCAAGATCCTTTGCCGACAACTTTCACTTACGTGAAACGTCCGCGGTACTATGCCGCAGTCACCACGGGAAATATCCGGATTTCCCGTCAGGCTTACGGACTTGGCCTGCTTTGGAACCCTGATTTTGGCATCGCTTTACAATCCGTGGCAGGCACGCTTTCGTCAAATAACCGAGTCTATGGGACCAAGCGCCCTGGCATGAATGGAACCTACGAGACATCCAGTATCCCCGCTACGTTCACTGTGGGAGATCAGGCTGTCACCGCACGCAATGGCTTCTCGATGCTGCCCAGCGGAGATCTCGGGATTCATTACACGCTGCCCGGCTATGGAAACAAATCCATCACGCTGGGGGAAAGTTTTGTAAGCGTGACACTCAGCCACAGCGGTGCCTTCACTGAGATGCTGCCCTTGGCTTTTGCCGACGACGCGGTCTTAAACAGTCATTCCAGTGGTATTGAGTTGCGCCGACCTAACGGATCCTCGTTTCGTCTTGAAGTTACCACTCCGGGCGCAAGTATCAACTTGGGCTCACCGGTGGCTGTGGGCGATGGCCTAGTTCGTCGCGCCATCACAATTTCCGCTAGTGAGAGTCTTTCCTATCAGCTGACTGCCAGTGGGGCGGGGGGGACGCCGCCAGTGGTGACTCAGCCGGCATACGCAAGTGTGGCACCGGGGAATGCAGTGGATTTAGACTTGCGCACGCTGGTGTCCGATCAGGAAAGCAGCGGTAGCCAGCTTTGGTTCAGCCTTGGTGCGGCGGAAAATGGGAGTGTCAGTTTGTTAGCCGACGGTTTTACCGCGCGCTTCACAGCCGCGCCGGATTTCACGGGAACCGCTTCTTTCCCCTTCGTGGTGCGCGATCAACGGAACGACCCTCGATTGATCTTGCATGAACGATTTGAAATCCCCAATTCCGTATCATCGGTGAATGCGGAAATTTACCTGAAGGGCACTGGGGCGGCGACCTTTGAAGACGAGGCCCCGGCTGGATTTCCGGTTGGCGAGCGGCGCTCGTTGCGTCTGTTGACTGCGGATTCCGCGAGCCATGCGCACCTGAGGACCAACTTGCCTGCCACCACTCACTCGCTCAGCAATCAAGACTGGAGCGCCTCGTTTTGGTATCGGCGCGCCAGTGTGAACACCAGCGACTTCCTGTTTTATATCGGCAGCGGGAATGGCTTGAGCGGGGACGGTCATGAGCTGGAAGTATTCGCTCCGGCGAACACGAACCGTCTCCAGTTGAATTATTGGGATGGGTCTAACACACGTCTCGCGAATTTGACTAGCACGGATGCCGCTCCGGGTGGCCAATGGCACCACGCCGCTGTGGTCTGGAAGGCCACGGGGAACGGCAATGGAACGATCACTCTCTATCTCAATGGTGTCGCGGCAGGCAGGCATGAATTGACGGCCGCTTTCAAGCAAGACTCGCCCCTCGTCTTTGGTGGCACCCTAACGACTGCACCAGACCCGCGGAACCACGACGGTTGGCTCGACGATGTCGCTCTCTATGCGAGTGCTTTGGGAGTCGAGGAAATTGCCGGACTGGCCACCCGCCCAGTCGCCAACCAAGCGGGCCAGGAGGCTGCGGGATTTGTTAATGTTGAGGTCAGTGCGCTTGCCCTTGGCTTGGTCGGTCACTGGACATTTGATGGAAGTTTTAACGATATTTCCGGGCGATCCCGTCATTTGTTACCTGCTGGTGCAGCTGTCATTTCATCGAACCGCATGAAGCAAGGCACGGCATCGCTTGATCTTACCGGTAGCGGCGACTACGCACTAACAACGACCGAGTTTGGTGATGCATTCTCACTTTCCAGTTGGATCTATCTTCCGTCCGGGACCACCGGCCTTCGCAGCATCGCGTCCAATTCCGCAGGGGGCTACAACGCGGACGGGTTCGGGTTCTTTGTAAATAGTGCGGATGGAAAACTCGTTTTGGAAACGGGTAATGGCTCTCAGGCCGCTACGATCAGTTCGACGAGTCAGGCGGTCGCGCTGGACCGCTGGCAGCATGTTGTGATGGTGGCAGACCGTGCGGCGGGCATCGCCACTGTCTATTGCAATGGCCTCGCGGTCGCAGCGG
>JBEGOB010000024.1:0-5501 GCA_041182265.1 Verrucomicrobiota bacterium
GCGGCGCCGCCTCTGTAGCCGGGTACGTTGGCCCCGGTTTCCACACTTGGCCTTCGGGCCACATCGATCAAACGCGGGATCGGAAACGCCATCGTTCCCTTTGCCCCAACGGGGCAACGCATACCAGCCCAGGGCAACGCCCTGGAAACCGCATCCCAGAGAATCGGTGTGTTCTGAAAGAACACCGCATAGGAGAGGTCGGGGGCGATGTCCGGGGCGCGGAGAATTGGCGGCGACCCATGTGAGACACCCACTCCCCACTCATTCGACTGCCAATTCGGACCTCTGTGGGTGTCTCAGATTCAGTTTCCAGCCTTATGTGGGTGTCTCAGATTCAATTCGTCGAGTGGGAGTGTTCTTGCGGGTTGGCGGTGGACGGGTTTAATGAGTGGTGTGGTTGTGATTTCTTTGCCTATCCCGATTTTTCTGTTGTGTGGTATTTTTCTCACGGCGGGGATGGTGGGGTGTGCCAGCGATGAATCTCCGATGGAGGAGAAGGTGGAGCGGCGGCGGATCGACCAGATTTTGAGTCCTGAGGGGTCGAATCCCAATGAATCGTACACGAAGCGGAGTCGGTATGAGGGACAGGATTTTAAATCTGGGGCGTTGAAGATGCGTTCCTTTCGAGGGGCGCAAGGGAAGGCCCGCGAGGGGGGGAAGGATTTTAATATGGCAGGAACGCAGGCGCAGGGGTTGACGGAAAAACGTTCGCGGTTCGAGAGTGAATCAGCGCGCGAGGGTGGGGAGAAAGCGCGGACCTTTGCCAGCCGGTACGAGGATCAAGCGGCGCGGACCAACGCCTTTGCGGGGGCGAATGAATCGTATAAAACCGGTGAAGCGCGGGAGGCGGGGGATCGTTATTACAGTGGGCAGCGCCGGGGTTATGCGACCCGCACGTTAGAGTCTGGGCAGTTGAGTCCGACGGCGCGTGAGACGGCGCAGTTGTACTCGGTTGATCTAGCTGCACCGATGGATGAGGAGTCGGTGCGCCGGGTGCTCAACAAAACGCCGCGCGAGCGATGATCTTTCTGTGGGTGGACTTTGAGGTTTGAGGGTGGATGATTCTGGATAGGACAGAAAGTCGGGACGGTGGCGGCTGATGCGGTCGACCACTTTACCTGTCCGTCTGTCCGTGCGTTAAACTTGTTTTCTGACCCCATGCTTCCTGCTGCTGACCAACTTGCTGTGCTTGCCCGTGGCTGTGCCACAATCATTTCCGAGGACGATCTTCTTTCGAAGTTGAAGGAAGGGCGGCCGTTGCGCGTGAAGCTGGGGGTGGATCCGACGGCGCCGGACATTCATTTAGGGCACACGGTGGCCATGGAAAAGCTGAGGCAGTTTCAGGAGCTTGGTCACACCGCTGTTTTATTGATTGGTGATTTTACGGCGATGATTGGCGATCCGACAGGACGCAGCGCTACGCGTCCGCCGTTGACGCAGGAAGAAGTCGTGGCCAATGCGGCGACGTATACGGCGCAGGCATTCAAAATCTTAGATCGTTCGAAGACGGAGATTGTGCGGAATGGCGACTGGTTTAGAAAAATGGATTTTTCTGAAGTGGTGCGGTTGTGCAGTCGGGTCACGTTGCATCAGATGTTGCAGCGGGAAGATTTTCGAGCGCGGATGGAGGCGGGCACGGAGGTGCGATTGCATGAGATTTTATATCCTATCATGCAGGGATGGGATTCGGTGGAGATCCGGGCGGATGTTGAGATTGGGGGGACGGACCAGCTTTTTAATATTTTGGTTGGGCGGGATTTGCAGAAGGGATCGGGTCAACCGCAGCAGGTGGTGATGACGATGCCTTTGCTTGAGGGGACGGATGGCGTCCGCAAGATGAGCAAGAGCTACGGCAATTACATTGGGGTGGATGAGCCGGCCTCGGAGATCTTTGGGAAGACGATGAGTATTTCTGACGAGTTGATGCGCCGGTGGTATTTGGTCCTGCTGGGCGAGCAACCTGCGCCGGACGCGCATCCGATGGATGCCAAGAAATCGTTGGCGGAGCGGCTGGCAGCGCGTTTTGCTGGAGTCGAGGCGGCGGCGGCGGCGCGCGCCGACTGGGACCTTCGTTTCAGTAAAAAAGACTTGGCTGGCGCAGGGTTGCCGGAGTTTTCGCCACCGGCGGAAGCTGGATTGTTGACGGTGCTGGCGGCGGCGTATGACCAGTGTTTTGCGGTGAAAAAATCGACCAGTGATTTGCGTCGCTTGGTGGAGCAGGGGAGCGTGCAGGTGGACGGGGTCAAGCTCACCGATCCCAAGAGCGTTGTGGTATGGGCGGCGGGGGCTGTGCTGAAGCTCGATAAGAAGAGTGCGGTGCGCATTGTCTGAGGGTGGATGGGGCGGGGAGAGAGACGCACATGGGCCGCCCTCGGCGGGAAGCTGATACTGGAGGCAGGGAAAACTTCAGGTTGCCGGGGCGCTGGCTGCTTCCATGATGAGGCCGCATGAACAACACCCCGAATCCCGTGTCTTCCGCGGCCCCGGCCAGCGTATTGCCCGTTGTCTCGACTGGCGCTCTTAACCGTCGTGATTTCCTTCGGACGGCTGGGCGGACGGCTGCCGTTACTTCGCTGGCTGGCGTTACTCTTCCTCATGTCTTTGCTGCCGAAGACAATACGCTGCAAATCGCCCTGATTGGCACGGGTGGGCGCGGTACGGGAGCGGCTGACCAAGCATTGGGTCAGACCTCATTGCCGACGAAGCTGGTGGCGATGGCGGACGTCTTTGCGAACAAGTTGAATGAATCGTACAGCGGCCTGAGCAACCAATGGAAGACGACGCCGGGCAAGGTGGATGTTCCCGAAGACCGCCGGTTTCTGGGATTTGACGCCTACAAGCAGGCGTTGGATGTGTTGAAGGCCGGTGACATTGCGATTTTGACGACTCCTTTGGCTTTCCGGGCGCCGATGTTTGAATATGCGATCAATAAAGGACTGCATGTATTCATGGAAAAACCGGTGACGGCTGACGGCCCGTCCTCCCGGAGGATGCTGGAGCTGGCCAAAAAGGCGGACGAGAAAAACCTGAAGTGTGGTGTGGGGTTGATGGTCCGGCATTGCCGTGGCCGCCAAGAATTGCACAAGCGCATTCAGGACGGTGAAATTGGCGAGATCAACTTCATGCGGAGCTATCGCATGCACGGTCCGGTGGCCTCGGCCTTTTCGGTGCGCCAGCCGGCGGATAAAAATGAAGTGTTGTACCAGATTGAGCGTTTCCACAGTTTCTTGTGGGCCTCGGGCGGGTTGTTCAGTGATTTTTACATCCATTTCATCGACGAGTGCTGCTGGATGAAAAACGCTTGGCCAGTGCGCGCCCATGCCTTGGGCGGGCGGCATTACCGCGGCGATTACATCGACCAAAATTTCGATAGCTATGCGGTGGAATACACTTTTGCGGACGGCACGGTGTTTCAGTTCAATGGCCGGACGATGATCGGGGCCAAAGACCAGTCAGCCAGTTATGTGCACGGCACCAAGGGGTTGGGCATTGTCAGTACCTCCGGTCACACCCCGGGTCGGTGCCGGACCTATACCGGCTGGAACATGGCCCGCGATAAACAACTCTGGGCCTACCCGCAGCCAGAAGCGAATCCTTATGAGCTCGAATGGCAGGACCTCATCGACGCCATCAAAAACAACACACCGTTCAATGAGGTCCAGCGCGGCGTCGAAGCCAGTTTGGTGACCAGCATGGGCCGTATGGCCGCCCACATCGGCCAAGACGTCACCTACGAGCAAATGCTCAATTCCACCCACGATTTCGCGCCGGGTCTCGATACCCTCACGGAAAAAGGTCCAGCTCCCGTCATGCCGCATGCCGACGGGTCGTCCCCCGTGCCGGAGCCAGGCAAGAAAAAGACCGAATATTAAGCCCAAACAGAAAACTGAGGGCCTCATCGCAGACACCTCGCCACGACCTAAGCCCCAACGGGGCGTCCTATGAAAGCCCAAGGCATCGCCCTCGTTCTTACACACATCTTAATTAAATCTGGAGAATTTCTGGAATTGTAATATGGTATTGGATGAGAACGGATTGTGAAGTTGTTGAGTGGGCGCAACGAGAATCTGAACAAGCGCGTTGCGGGGATGCGAGGCTGACCAAACGATTGGGTTTGCTTTTGACGAAGCTCGGGCAGTCTCCTGGGATGAGTATTCCGCAGGCCTGCAACGGACGACACGCCGAGATTGCGGCGGCCTATCGATTTTTTGATAATCCTGCTGCGAATCCTGAGAATATTCTTGGGGCGCATCTACAGCAGTCGTTGATACGCATGGCGGAGCAATCCACGGTGTTGCTTGTTCAGGACACTACGGAGATGGATATGAGCCAGCCCCAGCGACGCATCCAAGGGGCTGGGCCTTTGGATGATTCGCCTCGCCAAGGAGCTTTCGTGCATCTGATGCACGCTTTCACCATGGAGGGGACGCCGCTGGGCAGTGTGTGGCACAAGCTGCTGGTGCGCGCCCCGCGCCCTGTGGATAAGGCTGTTGCACGCCCGACTCGCAGCCAGCGTCAGAACACCGCCATTGAAGACAAAGAGAGCATCCGCTGGATCGAAGGTCTCGCCGTCGCTCAGTCGATAGCGATGGCGCAGCCTGAAGTACGCATGATCTGTCTGGCCGACAGCGAGGCGGACATCTACGAATATCTCAGCCATTTGCCACGTACGGGGGCAGCAGAGGAAGCTCCAGGCACTGCGCATTGGATCGTGCGCGCCTGCCAAGACAGGGTCTTGCTCGGGTCAGAGGAAGAAGATTCCGGCACTCTGTGGGAAGCATGCCAGGCGGCTCCTGTGTTGTGGAGCAAGAGTTTGCATGTGCGCGGGAGGCAGAAAAAGATCGCCTGTGACAAACGCGCGCGCCGACAGCCACGATTGGATCGGGACGTCTTCGTTGAGGCTCGAGCGGTGGAGGGAATCCAGCTGCGCCCGCCTTATCGTAAAGGCCAGCGTCCGAATCCGGTGACGCTTAATGCCGTGCTTGTCAGTGAAGTCTCCCCTCCTGCGGGTGAGGTGGCCGTCGAGTGGCTACTGCTCACCTCCCTAAGCGTGCAGAGCGCCCAGCAAGTACAAGAAGTCGTCGAAGCCTATAGTAAACGCTTCATGATCGAAGTGTTCTTCCGCGTTCTCAAAAGCGGATGCCTCATCGAGGAAAAACGTTTCGAAAGCGCAGAGAGACATTTAAACCACTTGGCCGTTGCCCTCATCATCGCTTGGCGAGTACTCTGGCTTACACAGTTAGGACGGCATCAGCCGGAAAGGGATGGTGCAGAATTCTTTGCTCCCAGTGAATGGCAGTCAGCCTGGTCCGTCATCAAACGAGGTAAACCCTTGCCGTCCCACGCACCAACTTTAGGCGAAATGATCAAGCTCGTGGGCAAACTCGGCGGCTGGATCGAGCGCGGCGGTAAGTCGGCAAGTCCTCCAGGGGTGCAAACACTGTGGCAAGGCCTCAAGCGCCTCCATGACTTGTCCTTAGTTTGGCAAATCCGCGACCAAT
>JBEGOB010000025.1:0-4448 GCA_041182265.1 Verrucomicrobiota bacterium
AAGCTGTCAATTTCACTCTCTGCGGCGCGCTTGCTGGAGGTCCACCAGCGGAACAAGCTGTTAAAATCACTGCCAACACTCCGATTAAATAGCCAGCTTGCATGGAGGTGTTTTACCGATAATCATCTGCATCCCGCAAGCTCCCTTCAACCAATGAACCGCATTCCCTGGGATAAAATCCTCACCCTCAGTGCCTTAGATTTCTGGAAAGTTATGGCAAGTGCCATCATCATTCTTGTGGTCAACAAGATCCAGTTGTTCAGCGACCGACTGTCCGCACTCCTCATCGCCTTGCCCCTCACCTCTTTGCTGGCGATGATCTGGATGCACCAAGCCGGCCAAACTTCACAGAGACTCGCAAACCATGCAGAGGGAACTTTTTGGTTCGTCCTACCCACCCTGCCGATGTTTTTGATTCTTCCATGGATGCTCCGCAATGGATGGGGATTCTGGACGGCACTCGCCTCAAACTGCATGATCACCGTGGCCTTTTTTTGGGTTACGGTAATCACGTTGCGGCGCTTCGGTATCGATCTCATGCCTAAATAGCAGTCTTCCGAATGCCAAAAATTTGCCTCGCACCAAGCAGAAAAGGCTTGTCAGACATCGCAATCTCTGTTTTGACAATCGGCCCGGCGTAATTTCCGGCAAACTTTGCACATCCCATTTGTTTTGAGCGAAAATAAACCGTCCCTGCTCCCTAAGAACGTCATCCCGTTCGAGCAGGAACAGCCAATTTCGCGATTTCCCGGTTCACCTATGAAAAGCGATCTTCTTGATAAGGCCTCAGAAATTGTCACTGACCCACTTGTTTTGGTCAATCTGGTCTCCCAGCGTGTCAGACAGTTGAACAGTGGTCGCTCACCATTGATTGCAACGCGCCCTAGCATGGGAGTCGCTGACATTGCGCTCACTGAAATCATCGAAGGAAAAATCAAGCTTGTGCATCGAGAAGCTCCCTAAGGAGTTTCTTTTTGACACGGAAAGCCGCCCATGAGCCAAGAAATCGCTACCAACCGAAAGGCCGGACGCGATTTTCATATCTTGGAGAAGTATGAGGCCGGCCTTGAACTGAAAGGCACGGAAGTCAAATCCATCCGTGCCGGGAAAATTAATGTTTCCGACGCATTTGCACGGATTGAAAACAACCAGATTTTCCTTTATGGTTGTGACATTCAGCCTTGGCAGACGGCTGGAGATTGGTTCAACCACCTCGCCAAGCGTCCACGCCGCCTACTGCTTCACAAACGAGAAATTCTGAAACTTTCCGTCGCTACGGCAGTCAAGGGCTGCACCCTTCCCTTACTCAGGATTTATTGGAAAGACCGCCGCGTAAAAGTCGAAATCGGCGTCGGAAAGGGTAAAACTCATGCCGATCAGCGGCATGATCTGAAAGAGAAGGTCGAACTCCGCGAAGCCCAGCGAGAAATGTCGCGCTTCAACCAACGTTGATCATTCGGCATCTTCGAGCGGCGTTTTGACTCGCGACGGCGGATCTGTCGGGGGGCGAGAAATTACAGCGCCAGATTCGCCCGTCGCTTGAGGTAGCTTCGGGTTCGTTGCGCGGAATTCCCCCTCTCCCGGCAAGCCAAACATATCAGGCATCCGCATCCCATCCCCCTCAAATGGAAGGTTTTGCGCCGGAGACTCAGCCACTACGTCTGCAGGCTTCTCCTCAGCCGCCTCCACCTTGGCTGGAGATTCCGGCAGCACAGCCTTCTGCGTGGCACACGATGCCAAGGCTAAAGCAAAACCCACCACGATTGCCGATGCCGATTGTTTGGATGTCGAAATATTCATTCGCTGGGCGTTTTTATGCCATGACGGTGGGTTTTACCAAGTCGGAAAAACGCTCCTGCCGATCCATCACACAAGGTGCGATCCGCTACGCACAAGCGCGAGGAAACCAGGCTGGCAAAGGCTGCGTTTTCCCGATAACATCTCCATCATGAAAGGCACGTTTTCATTGATCCTTGAAACTTCAACTCCCCACGCTTCGCTGTGCACCATCACCGCTTGTGGTAAGTTGGAAGAACGTGAATTCACGAGCGACCGCAGTCACAATGCCGTTTTGTTTTCTCCGCTCAATGACCTACTGAACGCCCGCGCCTTGGAATCGATCGATCTCGTCCTCGTCGGAAGTGGCCCCGGAAGCTACAGCGGGACCCGGGTCGGCATCGCTGCGGCCCAGGGAGTCGCGATCGCCCTTGGCTGCCCTGTTGTTACGATCCCATCGATTCTTGGCGTGCAATCGACACAAAACGGAAGCCGCTGTCTCGCCATCGGTGATGCGCGACGCGGGAGCTACTGGACGGCAGAAATCGAGCAATACGCCACTCTAGGTGATCCTCGGCTGACTGACATCGAGGGACTTCTAGAGTCAGTCACCCAAGCACTCGACGCCGGCATCCCAGTTTTCACCTTTGAGCAACCTTCGCGATTTCCCCTTCCTGCTGAAGTCACTTCTAGAATCCGACTGGAGTTTCCGAGCGCCGGCCGCTTATGGCATGCATGGAGTGAAACGAGCCCCAGCATGCGCGAACAATGCAGGCAGCAAATTCCTCAGCCGATTTACCTGAAACCGCCTCACATCACGCCGGCGAAGCGGTCCACATCATTCCAAGCCCAAGTCTGATCTGCCACAACGCCGCCAGACGGTGACCAGAGAACTCGTCCACTGAAATTTCCGTGCGGTTTCACGAATGAGAAACGGCTCGTCCGCTTGCCGAACCAGCGTAAAATCAGCCTTTAACGCTTCTTCAAGCCAGCAAAGGGTGCTTCCAGTCGGCCAATTTTCAGACGGCGTAAACTCTTCGAGCCACGTGCAGGGAGTGGCCAGCACCAACTCTCCACCCGGGTTCACTAACGAGGGCAAACGATCCAAAAGGCGACGGGGATCTGTGAGCCGACATAGCAGATTTGCCGCATGCACGCGATCAAAGACACCGAGATCAGAAGGCAAATTCATCGCATCCCCTTGAAGAAAACGCAGCTTTTCGCCATCGAAGCCGTCCGGCAAACTCACTCTCAGTGGAGTCCGCAGCGCAGCCTCCTCCAACCGCTCATAGCTTAGACAGTGACCTTGGCGCAAGGACTCCGCGGCGCCGATGAAAGCCTGTGAGAAATCGAGACCGATCACCTCCTCACATCCGGCAGACATCTCAAAAGCCGACCGACCCACCGCACACCCTAAGTCCAAGCCACGTCCAACTTTTCCGGCGGAAAAGTGTGCCGCCGTTCGAACAGGAAACCCCAAAGCGTCCTGCATCCCACTCGGCCACGAACGACCGGGAGGGAGAATTTCATCCGCCGTCCCATAGTGAAATAACAAATACTCCGCTAAAATTTTTCTCGATTCGTAAAGATCACTCATGGCCGCCCAGCTCTAAGTCAGAGATCAAAAAACACAAGAAGTCATCCGACAGTTTATAGCTTCGACTTCAATCCGACTTCATTGGACCGGGCAAATCCGCGTTGGGCCTCGCGGAGAGAAATCCCCCCGTCCTGATCGGTGTCATAGAATTGAATGATTCGATCTGCGGGCCTACCGCTCCTTTGCTCCGCCTCGACGAGCTCTGGAGCCGTGAGCTTTCCATCACCATTTTCATCCCACCGATCAAATTTCTCTAAAAGTCCAATCATTTGCCGCTCAATTGCATTTTGCGGAACGACCGGACCGGGCGCAGCGGTGCAAGAGACCAGCCCAACAACAGCAAGTGAATGCAAACATTTCATCATGTGAATTGATGTTGGCTCCCCGGCATGAACCGGGCAAGCTTCGATCCAACACATGCAAATTCGGATCATTGTTGCAGGCAAACCCGCACTTGCTTACGCAAAATTGGGGGTCGGTGAATACCTCAAACGCCTGTCCCGAGCAGGAAATCACGACTTAATCATCGTCAAACCAGGGAGCAGTGACGAGGTTTCTGCGCGGCTACTCGAAAAATCCGATGGATGCTTCCGTGTCGCGATGGACGAACGCGGCGAATGCCTAACCACTCGAAAATTCGCCGATAAGCTAGAGTCGCTTGAAATGCGTGGCGATATCAAGTCCGTCGCGTTCTTGATCGGCGCGGCTGATGGTCACAACGAATCCCTGCGCGCCAAGTGCGATTGGATCCTTAATTTATCAACTTTTACGCTCCAGCACGAACTTGCTCTGCTGGTTCTACTGGAGCAACTCTATCGAGTGGCATCCCTTAAAAGCGGATCCCCCTATCACAGGGATTGATAAAGATCATCGCCTAGCTCAGCGGCGGTATTGATTCTGGGGCAGCATTCCGAATTGGCCCTGGCCTTGGCCGGCAACAGGAGTGTTCCAGGGGATCTTGCTGGTGTCCGAGACTGGGCCGACGGGCTTTCTCTCAGGTGGCTCGACACAGGAAGTGATTCCGAGAACCAGAGACACGACGAGAAAGGATTGGCAGAGCTGTTGCATAAGATGA
>JBEGOB010000026.1:0-2837 GCA_041182265.1 Verrucomicrobiota bacterium
AGGTTCACACCATCAAGCGCGGGATCCGCTGGCAGGCCGGCGGCCGCAATGGCCGTGGCGGCGAAATCCAGGTTGATGACGGGTTCGTCAATGACGCTACCTTTCCGCACGTGTCTAGGCCAGGAAATGATCATTGGCACCCGGATACCACCCTCGGCTAGCATGCCCTTTTCGCCAGTGAGCGGATCGTTGCTGGAGCCGTCCCACGCGGCTCCGGCCTTATCGACCGGCAGCACATCCGCCTTTGGCTCTCCCTGATGTGCGCCCAGCGGTGCTCCATTGTCACTGGCGAAAAATATTAGAGTGTTAGATCGTAGATCTCTTTCATCCAACAACTTCATCACCTGACCCACGCCGTCGTCGACCGCCGACATCATGGCCAGCGCGGTGCGGCGGCGCTCCGGCATCGGGCCGGGGAAGCGGGCCAGATATTTCTCCGTGGCTTCCAGCGGCACGTGCGGCGCGTAGTGGGCGACATAGAGGAAAAACGGCTTTTTCCCGCCCGCATGACGGCGGATGAATGCCAATGCCGCCTCATTTTGGACATCCACCCGGAAGCGCTCGTCCTTGACTCTCTCAGGCTTCAACTCACCGCCATCCAGCCCGTAGTTCCGCCAGTAACTCTTGAGCTCGCCCTGATAGAACTCATCGAAACCGCGTGCGCCGGGAAGAAACGGCAGGACCATCTCATGCGTGACCTTCACTTGCTCATTCCGGATCTGGCCGGGGAACTGTTTCTGCGCCCATTTCAGGCAAATCTGGTTGGGTTCCAAATGCCATTTCCCAAGCATCCCGGTCAGGTATCCGGCTTTCTTCAAGCGGTCCGCGATCGTCACTTCTTCTAGCGGAAGCGGACCGTCGGGAATGGAATCGAAATTAAAACGCTGCTGGTAACGACCGGTCAGCAGGCCCGCACGCGATGGCGCGCACTGGGGAGCCGAGGCATAGCCATCTTTGAGCAAGGCACCCTCCGCGGCCAAGCGATCGAGATTCGGCGTCCGCACGTCGGCCATGCTTTTGTTGATCCCGATATCTCCATAACCCCAGTCATCGGTGTAGAAGATGATGATGTTGGGTTGATCCATGCCGAGGATCGAACCTAACGGGAAAACAAGGACCAATAAGGCGAAGAGATTTTTCATGAAATTCAGTTAGTTTTCCGACGGCGGATTGAGGGAATGGGTTTTGAACCCGGCATCCTTGGTGGGGTCGGCAAACGGGGTTTTGACGAAGCTTCCCGCGAAGCTCTTGAGGTAGCGGGACCATTGGTCTTGGGTGGTGATCTCCCCCTGCCCTTCCCAGCCATATCCGGTGAACCAGCGGATATGGCCGCTGGCGTCGGTGCGGGCGAAGCATAGTGTCTGGGCTTGGCCGGCAGTGTCCGTAAGCGTGTCGATTTTCACCACCTGCCTCGGATCCATCACAATCCCGGTGCCAAGGCCGAGGCCATCCACGGATTCCCAGAGCTGGATGATTCCGGGTTCCTTCGGCGAGGTGGGTGCCACTTCTTTGGTTTGATGCGTCAATCCGATCGCAACGTCGAAAACCGCGGGTTTTCCATCCAAGGTGAATCGCGAGTCGCATTGGAAAAGACGCTGGCCCATGACGACGGTGATGCGTTTGGTTTCTCGCAGGATCTTGCCATTCAACTGGCTGGCGTAGTCCAATTCAAAGACCGTGCGTTGCGGGGTGCTGCTCACGATCCGATGGGCAATGAACGTTTCCGAATGATGCATCTTTCCATCCGCCCAGACGGAGATGCCACCGCAGCCCCGACTGTCGCCGACATGATAGTTGTCAAGACCCTCGCCTTGGTCGTCATGATAGCTCTTGTTGATTTTTCCAATCTGAAGCTTTAGCTGGTCTTCCATATACCACTTGTCGATGATCGGATAGGAAACACGCTTGAACCAAACGTCGAAGCCGCTGTTCTCGGCACCTTGGCGCAGGGCGGGGCCATACGTGCGGAAGGCGACCAGGTCATTTTCCCAGGCGAAATCGTCGGCGCGCTCCGGCACAAAGCGGGCGTGGGTCCGTGGCGCGGACGGAAGGAACTTGTCCGGCAATTTCACGCCCTTGAAGGACGCCACATCGGCGCGGCGCTTGGAAGGATCGAGCAGGCGGATGATTTCCGCGCCAGCCATGAGGAATGCTCCGGAGCCATAGACTTCGTTGGATGCCGCCGTGATGGTCAGTCTGTCAGGCGCGTCGCCGATTTCCTGGACGAAGCCGAGCATGCCGCTGGGTTGGATGTTTCCGGCGAGTGCCTGATAGCCTTTCATCGCCGCGGGCCTGAAGGTCGCAGCGGGTAGCAAGCCGCGGTTGACGCCCCAGGCGATTGCCTGAACGAAAAATGACGAGCCCGATGACTCGCCGCAACCGTCCTGCGGATCGAGAAGGCCGGTGCGCCAAAGGCCGTCTTCATTCTGCAGCTTCAGGAGCGCATACATCATGTCATGATAGAGCCCGAGATATTTCATGCGCGAAGGATGCCCGGCCGGAAGATAATCCAGCACGTTGGTCAGACCGCCGACGACCCAGCCATTGCCACGCGACCAGAAGACCTTTTTCCCGCTTGCCGAGCGCTTGGCGAAGAACCGGTTGTCGCGATAGTAGAGGTGGTGGGTGGCATCATAGAGCATGTCGGTGGTCGTCCACCACTCACGGTCGGCCCATTCCAGGTATTTCGGATCGCCGGTGGTTTTCGATAGATGGGCCCAGACGGCGGGTGACATGAAAAGCGCGTCACACCACCACCAGATGAAGGACCCGCCAGAGACCGATTTCGGAGTTTCATTCGCCACGGCGGTCTGCAGGTAATCGAAGCGCTTGATGCT
>JBEGOB010000027.1:0-35433 GCA_041182265.1 Verrucomicrobiota bacterium
TGATGCGAGCGGATTCGTTTCCGGTCCAGATCCGGGTGGATGCTTCGGCACCGCTTGAGCCATTGAAGCCGATTTGGCGGTATTTCGGCGCGGATGAGCCGAACTATGCCTACATGAAGGATGGCAAGAAGCTGCTGGGAGAGTTGGGCGAGATGGCACCGCGGCAAGTCTACTTCCGAACGCACAATTTACTGACCAGTGGCGATGGAACGCCGGCCCTGAAATGGGGCAGCACCAATGCGTACACCGAGGATGCGGATGGGCGTCCGATTTACGATTGGACGATTACGGATCGGATCTTTGATGCGTATCTCGCGCGTGGCGTGCGGCCTTACGTGCAGCTTGGTTTCATGCCTCAGGCGCTATCCACCAAGCCAGAACCGTATCGGCACCATTGGACTCCTCAGGCTAAATATGACACCATCTATTTGGGCTGGACGGCTCCGCCGAAAGATTATGCGAAGTGGGGGGAGCTTTGCTACCAATGGACCAAGCATTGTGTGGAAAAATACGGTCGCTCGGAGGTGGAGACTTGGTGGTGGCAGCTCTGGAACGAGCCGAACATTGGATATTGGAAGGGCAGTGCGGCGGAGTTTTACAAACTTTACGACTATTCCGTGGCCGGGGTGCGGCGTGCATTGCCGACGGCGCGCATCGGTGGTCCGGAGACTGCGGGCGGCACGGGAGGCGGCTGGCTTGAGAAATTTCTCGATCACTGTTTGCATGGCACCAATGCCGTCACCGGCGAGAAGGGAACGCCGCTGGATCTGATCGCCTTTCATGCCAAGGGGTCACCGAAATTCGTGAACGGTCACGTGCAGATGGGGATCTCCAACCAGTTGCAGAACATCGATAGCGCCTTCGCCGCGGTGGCGAAGTATCCAGAGTTTCGCAATACGCCGATCGTGATTGGTGAGTCGGATCCGGAAGGTTGCGCGGCCTGTCAGGGTCCACAGAATGGCTATCGCAACGGGACGATGTATTCGAGTTACACGGCGGCGAGTTTTGCGCGAAAGCATCAGCTGGCAGCAAAGCATGGGGTGAATTTGGAGGGGGCGCTGACCTGGGCCTTTGAGTTTGAGGACCAACCGTATTTTGCTGGGTTTCGAGTATTGTCGAGCAATGGGATCAATCACCCCGTGTTGAATGTGTTTCGTATGTTCAGTCAGATGTCGGGCAAGCGACTGACCACCGTGAGTGACGCGGAGATCCCGTTGACGGAAATTGTCAAAAAGGGCGTTCGTAAAACGCCTGACGTCGCCGCGTTGGCGAGTTTGGATGGAAATCGCTTGGCGGTGATGGTTTGGCACTACCATGACGATGATGTTGAGGGGCCATCCGCAGCGGTCACTCTGAGTTTGCCGGGGCTTCCGATTGCAAAGGGTGAGGCGCAGCTCAGTCATTTCCGCATCGATGAGACGCACAGCAACGCTTACACCTTATGGAAAGCGCTTGGTGAGCCGCAAACGCCGACGGCTGCGCAATATGCCGAACTTGAGCAGGCAGGGAAGCTTGCCATGCTTGGCGCGCCAAGTCCCGTTATCATTCAGGATCATCAAGTTAAGCTTGATTTTTCGCTGCCACGGCAAGGTGTTTCGTTGCTTGTTTTAGAGTGGCGGTGAGTTTCGCGAAGCGTCAAAATTAGCCCTATTTTCGACGTGAATTTGAACCGCCGATGGGAAAAATGAAAATTATTTAAACTTAAATCTTGCCAAGTCCGGGAATCTGAGGTAACCCTTCTGCGTCGCAAGACAAGGCGGTCCGACTGAGATGCCTCCCGGGTTAATGGGTTTTTCCTAGGGGGATGATCAGCCGGGCCGCTTCTTTTTTGTCCATTTTTTCGTAGGGGTTCGGGTTGTAAACGCGGATTGGACGTGCAGAAAGTTTGAGGCAGGTATTGAGACGCATCGGTTTGGGGCTGATCCACGTGATTTTATCCACCGTGTTATCCACCGTCGTTTTGTGAGTCCGTTGCGGTTTTGGTCAATTCCGGGTTGGCTTTGACTTTATTTGGTCCCATTCGCGCAGTTGTGGCTTGGCAGAAGGGCGATTGCGGGATGCGATGTTGCTGAGATGATTTCCATCACAGAAGGCCAGCCGATTCCGGGATTTAGCGATGCGGTGCGGGAGGCTTTTTCGAAAAAAGGCAGCCTTGCGAAATCGCGTGATTTTGCCTATCGGCCGCAGCAACAAGAGTTGGCGGTGGCGGTTGCGGAGGCACTGGTGGGAGCCTCGCCGTTGGTTGCGGAGGCTGGGACCGGGGTGGGGAAGTCACTGGCCTATCTGTTGCCTGCGGCGCGCTTTGCGATCGAGACCGGGCGGCGCGGAATTATTTCAACGCATACGATCAATTTGCAGGAGCAACTGGTGCGCAAGGACATACCGATTGTGAGAAAATTGATCGATCATGAACTCCCTGCGGTTTTGTTGAAGGGGAGGCAGAATTATCTATGTCCCTTGCGCTTGCGGCGTGCGATTGAACAGGCGGCTGATTTATTCACGGGCACGGAGAATGATGAGTTGGAGGCCATTCGCAAATGGGCGGAACAGACGCGGGATGGCACCTTGAGTGATTTGAATTTCCAGCCGCAGATGAAGGTTTGGTTGCAAGTTTGCAGCGAGGCGCATTTGTGCACGGCACGTCATTGCGGGCCGCGGGGGAATTGTTTTTTCCAAGAGGCAAGGAAGGCGGCCGCGGATGCGCGGCTCATTGTGGTCAATCACACCTTGTTTTTTGCATTGTTGAATACGGATGATGAGCCATCTGATGACGAACCCGATGGGAAGAAAACGGCGGGCTTTCTTTTTCCGAATGATTTCGCAGTGCTTGATGAGGCGCATACGATTGAGCAAGTTGCGGCGATCCAACTCGGCCTGCGAGTTTCGCAATCCGGGCTGCGCTTTGACTTGCAGCGCCTTTATCATCCGCGCACACGCAAGGGCTTGTTGAAGTCTTTCCGCAGGGCTTCCGTGTTAAGCGCGGTGGAGCAGGCGCTTATCGCGGCAGATCGATTTTTCCACCAAGTCGGTGATGTGGCGAATTTTGGAAATTTCTCGAAGGAATTTCGCGTTCGTGAGAGTGAAGTAGTCCCTAACACTCTAGCTGAACCTTTGAGAAACCTATGGTTGGAAATTGATAGTTTGGCGGCGGATGAAGAGTCTGAGGCGACCCGTTCCGAGCTGCAGGATGCTTCGCGACGCTTGCGTGAAGCGCATGGATCGATTGGAGTTTTTCTGGATCAGGCGACCGATGACAGTGTCTATTGGGTCGAGCGTAGCGGGCGAGATGAGCAGCAGTTTAGCCTTCACGCAGCGCCGGTAAATGTCGCGGACCGTCTGCGACCACTGCTTTTCAGTGGGAGAAAAAGCTTGGTATTGACGAGTGCGACCCTGGGTGTGGGCGATCCGCAATTGGGTTACTTCCGCCGCCGTGTGGGAGCGGAAAACGCGCGTGCATTGTGCATTGGAAGTCCATTTGACTATCAGCGGCAGATGCAGATTCGGATTTATAAATCCGTGCCGGATCCGGGGACTCCGCGCTATGATGAATTGTTAGCGGAAGGGATTCGGCAAGCGGTGTTAGAGAGTGATGGGCGTGCTTTTGTGTTGTTTACGAGTTATCGGACCATGCGTGACTCCGCGCAGCGACTGGAGGCATTTTTCCGGACGCAGGGGTGGCGAGTCTTTTTGCAAGGTGACGGACTGCCGCGGCACCGGATGATTGAGGAGTTTCGCAAGGATGTGCACAGTGTCCTCTTCGGAACAGAGAGTTTTTGGACAGGGGTGGATGTGCCCGGTGAGGCTCTGTCCAATGTGATTGTCACTCGGTTGCCATTCGCTGTGCCAGACCATCCCTTGGTGGCTTCGCGGTTGGAGGCGATTGAGGCGGCGGGCGGAAATCCATTCATGGATTACTCCGTGCCGGAAGCGATTCTCAAACTGCGGCAGGGGGTTGGGCGACTGATCCGGACTGAGCGGGACAAGGGCTTGGTGTGTATTTTAGACAATCGGATCTTAACCAAGCGCTACGGGAAGTCGTTTCTAAAAGCTTTGCCAGACGCACCTGTGGAGGTGATTGCCTGAGGCGAATTTACGACAGAATCGGAGAGAGCTTTGAAATTGCGAGTTTTAACAAGGCGCTGTCCCATTGCCCGGGGGCGGTTGGTGAGTTGCCAAGATATCCGTAATTGAGCCGGCTGCCGTATTGGGCGCAAAGCAGGCGCGAAACGGGAGCGAGCGCGCCCATTCCCATCGTAGCGACCGGGATGCCATGGTCCGCAAGTTGGAATTCCGCAAGTCGGGCGAGGTCGGCAGGGCTGTCGAGTCGTGCAGCAGCTTTAAAAATGGCCGCGCCCGAGGATCGTGCAATCTCCGCTGCCCGCTTGAGTTCCGCCGATTCTGGGAGTTTCGTGAAGTCATGAAATGATGCGATCCATGGAATCTTGCGAATCGTGAGATCATCGATAAGTGGTTGCATTTCAACGATGCTTGCGACTTCGATATCCACCCAAGCTGCGTCGTCGAGCGCGTAGCGTAACATTTCCATGCGTTGCTGCGCTGTGAGAGTCTGGCTGCCACCCTCCTCACTTCTCCGGGCCGTGAAAAGCAAGGGCGCTTGGGTCAGGTGGGTCCATGCGGAGCGGTCGGCAGCGTGCGCTCCGAGGAGATCGAGCCGGATCTCGACGATGTCGCAGGCCTGAGCCAGGGCATTGTCAGGAAAATTCCTCAAATCATTGAGGCTGCCGAAGCTGCCGACGACCCAAGGATGGCTTGCATTTGATGAAATTCTGTCTGGTTGCATGGCCGTTTGTTGTGCATCAAATAACGCCACGTCAATTGCTTCTGGCAATCGCGAAAACCGAACGTATTTACAACGCATGAAAATTTACCCCGAAATCGAGATTTTCTCTGGTCAACCCGAAACCCGATTCCCTAGTTTCTTTCTAAACCCACACCGCATGAACGTTCTTCTCCGCAAATCTCTTTCATTCACGGCCACTGCCGTTTTCGCTGCGCTCACCGTGGGAAGCGCGCTCGGTCAGCAAGCTAAGGTCGTTGGCGAGAAGCCGCAGTTCGACGATCTTCCATCGCCTGAGTTTTCAGGAGGGAAGAACAAGACGTTTAAGCCGAAAGATTGGCTTGAGATCGAAGCGAGTCTCCAAATCAGCCTCAGCCCAGCTCCTCCGTCGAAGACGCTCGAGCGACTGACGGTGAAGTGGTATATCGCAGTGAAAAACCCGGAGCGTCCTGGGACGATGCTTCTTCTTACGAAAGACGTCCAGCATGTGAATGTTCCTCTGGATGAGGCGATTTTCAGTTCGGTTTATCTTTCGCCAGCCTCTATCAAGCGCATCACCGGATCTGATCGCGGTGGCAAGGCTGCGGTCGAATATGTAGGTTACGAGGTTCTAGTCAACGGCGAGAAAGTTGCGCAAGAGACCAGCAAGGGTAAGGCCGGTTGGTGGAATATGGCGTCCGATAAAATTTCTCGCAGTGAAACAGTGCCGCTTCTCGATAAATCTGAAACTCCCTTCAGCAATATGTGGTGGGATCGTTACGCGGAAGTGAGTGCCGAGCGCCGCTAAACTGCGAAGTTTCTTTTCTTTTCCGCTTCATCCGATTTTTCCCTCATCTCAATCGCAATCATGGCTGACAATCAGACCACCGTCGCAATCAATATTGGATCCCAACGTATCGGGATGGCTGTTTTTGAAGTTTCAAAAAACGGCGGCCTGATCCTCAAAGCTTATGATTCGGAGTCCATCATCGCTGATCCCGCGATGGATGCCTCAAAGGTTTCACAGACCCGAATCGCCCTCGCTGACCTGAGCCAACGCTTGAAGCTTGGTAAAACCAAGGCGCGTTATGCAATCTCCGGCCAATCCGTCTTCACGCGTTTCGTGAAATTGCCGCCGATTCAGGACGACAACATCGAGCAGTTGGTCACCTTCGAGGCGCAACAACACGTTCCATTTCCCCTTCAAGAGGTGGTTTGGGACTACGAACTCATCGAGGGAGCGAGTGAGAAGGAAGTCGTGATCGTAGCGATCAAGGCCGACGCGCTTGATGAAATCAATTCCGCCGTCAATGACAGCGGTTTGGGGACTTCCGAGGTGGATGTCGCGCCGATGGCAATCTATAATGCGTTCCGCGCAAGTTATGGAAACCCTGAAGAGCCGATTCTTCTCATTGATATCGGCGCAAAGACCAGCAACCTACTCTACATTGAGGGACGTCGTTTCTTCACTCGGAGCATCGCCATTGGTGGTGCGGGAATTACAGCCGCCATTGCAAAGGAATACGGAATTTCCTTCGTGGATGCTGAGCATCAAAAGGTCTCGAACGGCCTCGTTGCATTGGGTGGAGGTCACACGGAGCAGTTGGATGAGTCGATCGCCGCTCTCGCGATGGTCATTCGTAACGCACTTACCCGTCTCCCAGCGGAAATTTCGCGGACGACCAACTATTATCGGAGTCAGCACGGGGGCAGCGCACCGCGTAGAGTTCTTCTTGCCGGCGGAGGCGCAAACCTTCCCTACACGCTGGAATTTTTTCAAGAGAAGCTCAATCTTCCGGTCGAGTATTTCAATCCAATCCGCAATATCACACTCGGTAAAGGAGTTGATGCGGAACTTGTTCAGCGTGAAGGCCACTTGATGGGTGAACTCGTGGGTCTTGGTCTCCGTGGCATTGGTAAATCCGCGATCAATATCGATCTGGTCCCAATGGTCGTCGAGCAGGCGCGTGCTGCGGATCGCCGGAAGCCATTTCTCATCGCCGCTGCAGCTGTTTTGCTCGGTGGTGTCGGCGCATGGGCTGCTTTCCAGAATATTGCAGCATCCAGCGCGATGGAAGAGGCGCGGACGATGGAGGATCAGCGCGAAACTCTCGCTCCTCTCAAAGCTGAAATCGATCAGCTTCTGAAGCGAGAGGAAAGTCTTCGTCAGATTGCGAAAGCTTACACCGATGCCGAAGCGGCTCACGCATTTTGGATGGATGCACTCGCTGAGGTTCGAGGCGCTTTTGCCAGCGACGCTGTGTGGTTGACCGATTTTGAGCCTCTACACGCTTATGACCCGCTTGTTGGCGGTTCCAAGGCTCCGGGTGGTAAACCCGGAGGCAAAGCTGAAAGCGGAAGCACTGTCGTAAAGCCTGAATTTATCACGGCTGCCTATGGTACTTCGTCATTGAACGACATCAAGGTGAACGTTCCCCCTCCTCAGGGACGGCAGCCTGCGCAAGCTGCACCAGCTCCGCAAGCCAAGGCAAATGCCCTTCGTATTCGTGGCTTCTGGCGCGAAAATTCGAAAGGACAGGATGTTGTTTCGGAGCTGTTGAAGAATCTGCGTGAGAAATCCTCAACCTTTAGGTTCTCAACGAAGGACGCAAAATCTGCCGACATCCCACTCACTGACGAGCGTTTGCTCGACATTACCGTGGCTGGGAAGCCTGGTGAGCTGGGGCTGCCATTCGTCATCACGCTACCATTGGCCCGAGAGGTCGTTATCAAGTGAAATTTTACCGAATTTTTTCGCCATCTGAATTATGAGTTGGATCAAGGACAATAAATTTATCGTCGCACTGGGTGGTGGAACTCTCGTGGGTACTGTCGTGCTTTACGTGATTGGCTCCCAAGGTGCCACGCGTTATGAAGATGCTCAGGAGCGCTTCAGTGCAGCAGCCTCTGAGGCATCTAGCTTTGAGAGACTTGCTCTCTACCCGCGCCCTGAAAATCGCGATGGAAAGCGCAAGGCTCTTGATGAGTATCGTCAAGCCGCAGACGCTCTTCAGGGACAGTTTGAAGCATTCCGTCCAAAGGAACTGAAAAACATCAGCCCTCAAGAATTCACGACTCGTTTGCTCGCCGCAAATAATGAAGTTCGCAAGGCATTTGAGGAATCTGGAACCGTGGTTCCGGAAGCTTTTTTCCTCGGTTTTGAGGCCTATAAAACTTCGTTGGCGTCCACCAACAACACGGGAGTTCTCGACTATCAGTTGGCAGCGATCAAAAATTTGATGCTGTCGCTCGCTAAAGCGAAGCCCTCCGAGCTTAAGAATCTTCACCGTCCGCAAATCGCCGAAGAGTTGGGACAAGCCTACAAGCCAGGTCCGAACGACGTTGCTCGGTCTTTCCCATTGGAAATTACCTTCAAAGGCCCAGAGCAAAGTGCTCGTGATTTTGTCTCAGCCATCACCAAGTTGGGTGGGCAATATGTGGTTGTTCGGACGCCTCGGATTTCAAACGAGAAAAAAACTCCACCTAAGGCGGATGAAGCGAAGTTTGAGAAGCCTGCCGCCGCATCAGCGAGTGCGCCTGCGGATGCGTTTTCAAGTGGTTTCGTTCTTCCGGGTGATGAAGCGCCTGCTGAGAGTGCCACGCCAGCCCCAGAGGTGGCCGCCCCTAAAGCTTCGGAATCGGGTCGTATTCTCGCCCAAGTTCTTGGCAACGAGGAGGTGCAAGTTTTCCTTCGTCTCGATGTCCTCCAATTTCTTCCTGTGAAGAAACTCCCATAATCCAGACAACAGCCCATTTTAAATCATGTCCTGGTTTGCAAAAAATTACGAAAAGGCAGCCCTTGGTGGTGCCGCTGTGGTCGCCCTAGGTCTTGCCTATGCAGGTTGGTCCAAAAACTCCGGTGTTGAAGATGACTTCAGCACGGGTCTCAAAGGCCAAGGAAATAACAACACTGCGGTGCGCGATGCGGACCTTATTCCCAATGCGATTGCCTCATTGAAGCTTGATCGCTCTTGGGTGCAGGCACGAGATGGAGACCGCCCAGTGGATCTTTTCACCGGCATTCCTCTCTTTGTTTCAAGCGCGAATCCTGAGAAAGCGATTGATTTGCTCAAAGACGCTCCTGTTCACGAGCCAATTCCGAACACGTGGTGGATTGAAAATCGCATCGATCCAGGTTTCGCAGACTCGCCAAGCCGCGACCCTGACGATGATGGCTTCTCAAACATGGAGGAGTTTCTTGCCAAAACAGATCCAAATAACGCGCAATCTGTGCCGGCGTTGATCGCGAAGTTGATGTATTTGCGGGATGAGAGCCTCACTTGGGTGATTCTTCCAAAGTATGGCTCTGATGGTTCCTTTCCATTCAACTATGAGGATTCAAAAGGCGGAAAGAACAAGATTAGTGCTGCTGAGATGGTGGCACCCGGCGGATTGTTCTTCACGAAGGGCGTGATGGCCAATCGTTTCAAACTCTTGGGTTCTGAGGAGCGCAAGGAGTTCAACAAAAAGATCAATGTTGAGAAGGATGTAACCATTGTCCGTATCGAGGACCAGCGCCCCAACAAAAAAGGTGTGGTGTATGAGATTCCATCGCCGCTGTCCGAAGAGCGTAAGAATGAGCATCTCAACTACGATCGCACTGCGATTTTTTCTCTTGAGGCCCTGGGCTTAGAAGGAAAAGAAATCAAGGTTGAAGAAAACACGGCGTTCGCCTTGCCGCCGACAGCTGCCAAAAAAGAATACTTGGTCAAGTCAGTCACTCCTGAATCCGTGACTGTGGAGTATCCGTCTCCGACCGGAGAGCGGAAGACGGTTGAGATTGCCAAGGGCAGCTTACCAAAAATTGATCTTTAATATCTTCAAAAATCGCTTTCCAAAACTCGAAAACACCGTCAGAACACCCCAGCTCATATGCAAAAAACGCCAATGTATCTATCCAGTCGCACCGCCCTCGCGTTGATGGCCGTGGCATCTTCCATGCCCGTTACCGTCACGGTTGCGAGCGCCGGTGAAGGCATCTCAAGCCTAAGCGGTCTCGCCCAGCGTGAAATGATTCGCCGTCAAGAAGCCGTCACTGAGGGTGATTCTCTCCTCAACGAAGGTCGTGCGGCTTACGCCAAGGGAGATTTCCAGCAAGCGGTGGACAAGTACCGTCAAGCACTGGATCGCCTTCCTGATGCACCGATGGTTTCAGACCGTCGGCAAAGTTATATTGCGCATTTGAGCGACGCGAGCGTTGCTCTGGCCATGAGCCACCGCAAGGTTGGTAAGTATGCAGAGGCCCGCACTCTTTTAGAAGGTGTCATTGCTGTGGACTCGGAGAATGCCGCGGCCACACGTGAGCTTGGATATCTCGAAGACCCGATTCGCACGAATCCGGCTTTGACCTACGAACACACTCAAAACGTAGACCGCGTGCGTCGTGGTCTTTACACGGCAGAGGGCAATTTCAATATTGGCAAGTATGATGATGCTCGCCGTGAATATGAGAATGTTCTCCGCGTTGACCCATTCAACTCCGCTGCACGCCGTGGTTTGGAGCAGGTCGCTTCGGCCAAATCTGACTATTATCGCGCCGCTTACGATCATACACGTGCTGAGCTTCTCAGCCAGGTGGATGCTGCCTGGGAGCTTTCGGTTCCTGCTGAAGCGCCTGAATTTGACCCAACACGTTTTGGTCAAGACGAAGTTAGCACGGGTGTTGCTTACATTTCCGAGAAGCTCAAGAGGATCGTTATCCCGCGGATTGACTTCGAAGATACCACCGTTGAGGAGGCCATTGATTTCCTCCGCTTGCGTGCTTCGGAACTCGATACTTTGGAGCTCGATCCCGCGAAAAAGGGTGTAAACTTCGTGATTCGTCGTCCTCGTGCAAGTGCCCCAGGTGCTGCTCCTGATGCCGGCCTTGAGCCAGCTGCGGATGCGCTTCCATTGGGCGCCGACCCAGGGACTCTGCGTGTGCGTGAACTTCGCATTCGTAACGTGCCTTTGGCGGTTGCTCTCAAATACATTTGCGAGCAAACCAAACTGCGCTACAAAGTTGACGATTTCGCCGTCACTTTGGTTCCTCAAACTGAAAGTGGTGAAGACATCTTCACTCGCACCTTCCGCGTGCCGCCTGACTTTGCTTCGGGTCTTGATTCCGGAGCTGATGCTGGTGGTGGCGAGGCTGCAGACCCATTCTCTGAGCCAGCTGCGGGTGGTGCTGCAAAGCTTACAGCGCGTCGTCCGATCATTGAACTTCTTCGCCAATCAGGAATTACCTTCGCCGACGGCAGCTCCGCAACGCTGAGCACGGGTGGTGTCCTTTTGGTGACAAATACGCCTTCCGAATTGGATAAGGTTGAGCAGCTCGTGCAGACGGTCGCCACTGGCAAGCCGAAGCAGGTTAAGATCACCACGAAGTTCGTCGAAATTTCTCAAGAGAATAATGATGAGCTTGGCTTCGACTGGATCGTCAATCCATTCGGTTTGAATACGAGCACCCTCTTCGCGAGCGGCGGCACCAAGGGCAACCAAGGCGGTCGCACAGGTGGTGATTTCATCAGCCCTGTTGCAGGAACTTCCGTGAATGGAATTCCTGCCGATCCAAGTCAGTTCACGTCGAATGGTGTATCCAATGGTCTCCGCAGCGGTGATCAAGCGATCAATCGGAACAACATCGACGCGATTCTGAACAATCCAGGTCGGACCGCTCAGTCTGCCAATGTTGCGCCAGGCATCATGGCTCTCACCGGTCTCTTCTCGGATGGTCAAGTTCAGTTGATCATGCGTGGTCTTGCCCAGAAAAAGGGCACTGATCTGATGACAGCTCCCTCCGTGACTGCGAAGTCCGGACAGAAAGCGACGATCGAGATTATTCGTGAGTTTATTTACCCCACCGAATACGAACCCCCAGAACTTCCAAACAGCACTGGCAGTTCTTTCAGCGGCGGTGGTGGTCTCGACGGTCTTCTTGGTGGAGGTGGCGGTTCATCCTTCCCGGTGACTCCAGCAACTCCGACTGCGTTTGAAACACGCAACACCGGTGTGACTTTGGAAATTGAGCCAACGATTGGTGAAAATGACTTTGTCATCGATCTTCGTTTCGTTCCAGAAATCGTCGAGTTTGAAGGCTTTATCAACTACGGCAGTCCGATTCAATCGCCTTCTACAGATGCCTTGGGCAATCCAGTTGTGGCGATCATCACTGAAAACCGCATTGAGATGCCAGTGTTCTCCGCACGTCGTGTGAACACAGCCCTCACCATCTATGACGGCTACACGGTCGCTGTCGGTGGACTGATGCGCGAAGATGTGCAAAACGTCGAAGACAAGGTGCCTATTCTTGGTGACATCCCGGTTCTCGGTCGTTTGGTCCACACGAAGGGTGAA
Organism: Verrucomicrobiota bacterium; assembly: GCA_041182265.1. GTDB lineage: Bacteria > Verrucomicrobiota > Verrucomicrobiia > Verrucomicrobiales > Akkermansiaceae > Luteolibacter. The sequence goes on from JBEGOB010000027.1 coordinate 12,113, forward strand.
CACCGGATCAAGAGCAATTTGATCATCTTCGTGACAGCTCAGATCATCGATGCGACAGGACGTCCGCTCCGCGGTGCAGATGCTGGCCAAACCATCCCAGCAGCAGCTGGAGCGGGTGGCTCGGATCTCGGCGAGGGAGTGCTTCCTCCGATGCTTGAGCTTCCCGAGTGATCGGGCGGATTAAAATCCTTTGAAAGACGGGTGGGAAAGAAATTTCCCGCCCGTTTTATTTTGTGAATTTGAGAAGGGCGTTTGAGCTCAGTTGAGGGAATGAATCTGCGGATTTTCGAGAGAATCCATGAGTTGAAGGGATCTAGTGTCTCGTTGAGATGGTAAGATCGGGGGAGTGGAATCCAGCGCCAAATCCGTTCCGTGCGACTCATTTTAATTCATAAAATTCGAGAGTGAGAAATTTTTGACGACGGATGACTCGGACCGGTGCGGTTGAAGATGGATTTCAAGTTCTTAAAAACGTGCGATAGAGGCTCTTCCGTGATCCTCCTGTAAATTTGTGGTGAAAATCTGGCGATCCGGGCTTTTAGCGGTAGGCTCTAAATTGAGTGGAGTGACGAATTCATGAAGACGACTTTGATTGATGTAGGCTAAGTTTTGTCTCCAACGCTCACGCTTGCCAAGTTTGTTTGGAGAGCTGAAGCTGCGCACCCGATGGGGCTTTTTTTAAGAATCGTGGTAAACCGCTGGTTTGTGGGCGGAGCTTTGGGTCTTTGCCTGTCAGTATCGGCGCTGTTTTATTGGGCATGGAGGGCGGGGATTGATGCCGCCGATCTGAAGAGCACCGTTTTGCGAATGGAGGCATTTCTCCAAGCCTATCCGGTCGCCCTTTTTGGGGCATTGGTCGTGTTGCCTGGGCTACCCATTCCGACGAGCGCTTTGCTTGTGACAGCAGGAGTGGTTTGGCGGCAGCAGCCGACCATGGCGTGCTTGTTGAGCGTGCTAGCGCTGACTTTAAATCTAACTTGGACGTATTGGCTTGCGGCGGGGCCGGCTCGGAACTGGGTGGATCGGCTGATGCGTGCTTGGGATTTGAAGGTGCCTGAAATGCCAGCGGGTCATCATTTGAAATGGATTCTTGTTTTGAAATTAACCCCAGGAATCCCCCTTTTTTGCCAGAATTATCTACTGGGTTTTCTGCGCGCGCCCTTTGGTTCGTATTTGGGGGTTTCAGTCTTATGCAATGGAGTGGTTGGCAGCGGAATGGTTCTTAGCGGTGCAGGTGTCGCGGATGGAAGTCTCGCGCCATTGTTAACTGGTTTGTCCTTGGTTGCCCTTGCTGGCGTGCTTACGCAATGGGTGCGTTGCCGTGGAAAAGCGTGAGAGATTTTCTCAGTCTTGTGGACTCATTCATCTCTGGTCTTGCATCTTGGTCATCCAATCCTGATTGTCCTTGTCCTCAACCATGCAGCTCCTCGAATTCGAAAAACCTGCCGCCGAACTCGAACGCGAGATCGAGAAGCTTCGGACGAAATCCGCTTCTCAAAACATCGACATGTCCGAGGAGATTTCCATGATGGAGGCCAAATTGGCGGAAACGCGCGCTTCTATTTACCGGAATCTGACTCCTTGGCAGCGCGTGCAGATTGCCCGCCACACGAACCGCCCGTTCATGCTCGACTACGTATCGCTCGCTTTTGCGGAATTTTGCGAACTTCATGGTGACCGTCACATGGGCGATGACGCTTCGATGCCAGGTGGGTTTGCAAGGATTGGCGGGCACCGCGTGATTGTCCTGGGCCATCAGAAGGGCCGCGATACGAAGGAAAATTTGAAACGAAATTTCGGGAGTGCGCATCCGGAAGGTTATCGGAAGGCGATGCGCCTGATGAAGATGGCGGAGAAATTTGGTTTGCCCGTGATCACGCTGATCGACACGCCGGGTGCATTTCCGGGGATCGGTGCCGAGGAGCGAAACATTGCAGAAGCGATTGCTTACAATCTGCGTGAAATGATGCTGTTAAAGGTGCCGGTGATCGCGGTTGTGCTCGGCGAGGGTGGTTCTGGCGGTGCGCTTGGAATTGGAGTGGCGGATCGTGTGATCATGATGGAAAACGCCTACTATTCTGTCATCAGCCCGGAAGGGTGTGCGGCGATTCTCTGGAAACATCGCAAGCATGCACCGGAGGCTGCTGAGGCGATGAAGTTGGTTGCGCCGGATCTCATGGAGCTAGGTCTCATCGACGATGTGGTGCCTGAGCCAACGGGTGGTGCGCATCATGATCATCGTGCGACGGCAGATGCCTTTCGCGAAAAGATTGTTTCGCATATTGAAGCGTTGAAGGCTCTTTCTCTTAGCGAGTTACTCGAAAATCGTTATGCGAAATTTCGCAGTTTCGGGGAGTGGCAAGGGAAAGAATAAAGGCTTGTGATGCGTAGTTGTTTTCCCCTCAGTGATTGAAATTCGGTGTTAGTGCATCGGCGAACTTTTTAAATATACAACAAATCATGGCTACTAAAGTTGGAGTGATCGGAGCAGGCGGTATGTTGCAATACCATGCGGCGGGTTTCCGCCAGGCAGGTGCGGAGATCGTGGCGGTTGCGGACCCCGCTGCAGGTGCTGCGGCGAAGGCTGCTGAGAAGTGGGGAATTGCGCGGGCTTACGAGTCTGTGGATGCGATGTTGTCAGAAAGTGCGGATTTGGATGCCGTGAGTATCATTGTTCCTAACAAGTTTCATGCGCCTCTTGCGCTTCAGTGTCTGAAGGCTGGCAAGCATGTTTTCTGTGAGAAGCCACCCGCGCTCAAGGCATCGGAGGTTGAGGAGATGATCGCAGCGGCGGACGCGTCGGGTAAGAAATTGATGTTTAACTTTAACAATCGCGCGAGGCCAGAAGCTCGTGCGATGAAGGCCTACATCGATTCTGGCGTGGTCGGTTCGATCAACTCCGCCCAGGCGAAATGGATCCGTCGGACTGGCATTCCAGGTTTTGGTGGTTGGTTCACGACCAAAGAGTTGTCGGGTGGTGGTCCGGTGATCGACTTGCTGCACATGATTGACTTGGCGCTGTATTTCATGGGCTATCCCGAGCCTGCGCACGTGCTCGCGAATACTTTTGATACCTTCATCACGGACAAGGGCTTCAAGGGGCCATGGGGAATTCCTGATCGTGCGGATGGGACTAACAATGTTGAGGCGGCGGCCCACGGTTTTGTGACATTCAAAACGGGGCAGGTGCTCACGCTTCAAGTGTCATGGGCGGAAATGGTGAAGCGCGAGGAGGTTTCTGTTGTTTTCCAAGGGACTCAGGCTGGTGGTAAGGTCGAACGTTTGTTTGGTCGTGATGGCTTGGATGAGACATCAATTGATGCCTGTGAGCTCTATGTGCAGGAGAGTGGCAACAGCGTGAATCGCGACATTGTGGTGCCGGCTTGTGAAGATATGGGCCGGAGCAGTTCTGCGAAAAACTTCATTGAGGCGATTGAGGGGGTCGCGGAGGCTCTTAACACTCCGGTTCAAGCCCTGCGTCTCATGAAAATCATCGATGCGATTTACGAGTCAGCAACGACAGCCAAGCCGGTTTCCATTCAATAATTTTAACCTCGAATCCAAATAGTTTAATGAATCGTAAAATTCGTATGGGAATGGTGGGCGGTGGACGTGGCGCGTTTATTGGCGCAGTTCATCGGATGGCGGCAAATCTTGATGGAAAGATCGAGTTGGTTGCGGGTTGTTTTTCTTCGAATCCTGAGAAGTCGAAGCTTTCAGGGGAGGATTTCTTTTTGGATCCGTCGCGAGTGTATTCATCCTACGAGGAAATGGCGACGCGTGAGGCGGCGCTTCCGCTTGGTGAGCGAATTGACTTTGTATCGATTGTGACGCGCAATGATCTTCACTTTCCGGTGGCTAAAGCGTTTCTGGAAGCGGGGATTCATATTGTCTGTGAAAAGCCGATGGCGTTTTCACTGGCAGAGGCGAAAGAGTTGAAGCAGCGGGTCGAGCAATCTGGTTTGGTTTTCGCGCTGACGCATAACTACACAGGCTACCCGATGGTCAAAGAGGCCCGTGAAATGGTCAAAGCGGGCAAGCTTGGGCGTATCCTCAAGGTGGTCGCTGAGTATCCACAAGGCTACGCGATTAGCGCGCTCAAGGAGCAGGCGGATGGCTCGATTTCGAACTGGCGGATGGATCCTTCAGTGGCTGGAGTTTCAAATTGCATCGGAGACATTGGCTCGCACGCTGAGAATCTTGTGCGTTACATCACAGGATTGGAATTGGAGGAAATCGCCGCGGATTTGAACACCTTCATCCCAGGGCGTCAGCTGGATGACGATGGCAGCATGTTGGTCCGCTACGAGGGGGGCGCGCGTGGCGTGCTTTTCGCGTCGCAAATTTCAACAGGTGACGAAAATAACTTAAACATACGCGTCTATGGCACTGAGGCGTCCCTCGAGTGGCATCAGGAGCATCCGAATGAGTTGGTCGTGAAATTCGCCGATGCACCACGGCAGGTTTGGCGCCGTGGAAATAGCTACAATGGCGTGGCAGCGACGAAAAACACCCGACTTCCTTTCGGTCATCCCGAGGCATTCATCGAGGCGTTCGCCAATGTGTATCTCGCTGCGGCTGAGGCGATTTCCGATGCTATTTTAGGGAAATTTCCGCGTCCTGAGGGCTATGATTTCCCGAGTGTTGACGACGGCGTGGAGGGCATGGCGTTCATCGAAGCCGCCGTGGCATCCTCCAAGGCAAATGGTTCGTGGACACAAGTTCACGGGCGTTGATGGGGGGGATTCCAGTGTGGGCCCGCGTCGCAAGTTATTTTGCGAGCGCTTGGGTGATGGTGTTCACATTGTGGCGCACCATCTCTGCGTAGGTCAGGCCACCGGTTCCGTCTGCAATGAGGGCTCCCGCGAGTTTGATCCCCGTATCGCGCGTGAGCGATTGGAGGATTTTCGGATTGGATTCCTTTTCAGGAAATATGGCCACGACTTGTTCTTTCTGAAGTTCCGCAACAAGTTTTGCCAAAGCCTTCGGGCTTGGCATTTGTTCGCGGTTGATGCCTTGCACCGGATGCGGCGTGAATCCGAAGTCATTGCAGAAGTAATTAAAAGCCGCGTGGGCTGTCGCCAAGTGGCGGCGCTCGCGAGGGACCTTCGCGATTTCCCGCTTGGCCCAGCGCTCTAGGGCATCAAGTTCTTTCCGATAATTGTCTGAATTCTTTTGGAAATACTCGGCATGGCTTGGAGCCGCGGCGGTCAGTGCCTCGGCAACAATGCGCGTTGCGCGGTTGAATAGGGGAATCGAGTGCCACCAGTGAGGATCGACTTCATGCGCATGGTCGTGATCGTGGCCTTCATGATCGCATGCACCTTCCAACGCGGGGAGGGTCGCGCCGACTTCGATGATTTTGGCGCGATTTCCTACGATTGCTTTGAGTTTGGGCAAATAACCCTCCAGTCCCATGCCTGCGAGAAGGTAGAGATCCGCATCTTCCGCCTGTTTGAGATCGGCGGGCATGGGCTCAAAATGATGAGGGTCACCATTGGGGCCGATTAAATCGATAATTTCGACATGATCCCCGCCAACTTGACGAGCTAGGTCCACCAACAGAGGGTGCAGGACGACGACTTTCAATTCTGCAGCGGAGATAGGAAGGATGCCGAGGAGGATCGTAGCGAAAAAGGCGCGGAACATGCGCAAAAGGTGCCGCGAAATTCCGACATTGCAAGTGGATTGCGTTTATGCGGCGGCGGAGCTCAGTGTGCGGGCCGAGGCGCGTGTCTTGGCGTATGGGTCTGAGGGGGCAGAATGAGGTGCTTTTCGCCTTCCAGTTCCAGTTTGACAGCGAGAAAATTCATCAAGTCCTTGAGCGCGAGAATGCCTAGCAAATTATGATGGTCCATCACCATCAGGCGGCTCGCGCCGGTCCGGTGCATGATGCCGAGCGCTTCCATGGTGTCCGTGTCGGGAGAAATGGTATTGTCTGCATCGCAAGGACTCATGAAATCCTCAACTTTGCGCCAGTGCCATTCTTCCACGGGAACTTCTTTGACACGGTTGAGTGTGATGCAGCCCGCTAGTTTTCCATCTGAGATCACGGGGAAAAACTTGTGGTGGTGGGTGTAAATATAGTTTTCCACAAATTCGCGAATGCTCAGTGATGACGGAACTGCGATTGGATTTCGACTCATGAAATTGCGGACAGGTTCGCCCTCGAGAATTTGCCGGAGCAGCATTTGTTGATAGGACGTCTTCGAGGCGAGTCGGATGAACATACCGAGAACTGTCCACCAAATCCCGCCGATGATGTTTCCGGCGAAAAGGCTGATCATTCCAAGCATGATCAGGAGAATGCCGAAGCCGCCGCCGAGAGCGGAGGAGATGCGCGTGGCCCAAGCCAAGTCACGCCGAAGTGCCCAGAGGAGTGCGCGGAGGACACGCCCGCCATCAAGCGGAAAAGCAGGAACCATGTTGAATGCCGCAAAAAGGAGATTGATCGATGATAGATAAACGCAAAGTGCGAGGACCGGTAATGGCCAGTCGGCAGCTACGCCCACCCAGTGGACTGTGAAGAAGATGCCTGACACGCACACGCTGACAATGGGGCCGGCAATGGCCATGAGAAATTCAGATTTCGCATTGGGAGGTTCTTTGGTCATTTCCGCCACTCCTCCGAAAATGAAGAGGGTGATTCCCTTCATGGGGATGTCATAGCGGCGGGCGACCAACGAGTGGCCGAGTTCGTGAACGATGATCGATGCAAAAAGTCCGAGGGCGCCGGTTAGGCCCATCCACCAATAGGTTGTCGCTTCGAGGCCGGGGAATTCTGTTGGGAAAAAGCCGACTGCAAGCGTCCATGTGATGAGAGTGGCTAGGATCAGCCAACTGAAATCCACATAAACCTCGAAGCCGAGAAGCGTGAACAATTTGATGCGGTTCCCAAACATGATATCAATAAGTTAGGTGTTGCGGTGTCCGTCTTCTTTCAATTCATATCAATGCTGTTGCCTGGAGCCATGCTTCTCGGCACGACCTATGAGTCAATGTTGAGTCGATCAATTTTGATCAGTTAGGCAGGCCAGAGTTGGCGGATGTCGTTAGGTAGTGTGCTGCGGATGTCGTGCATCTCGCCAGCGGAGACCCGTTTTTCGAGAACGGCTAGAACGGCCTCGGTGAAGCGGAGTGGCTCGGCGGGAAGTGTGGCGTCGTAGGTGGTGGCGACGCGGTCAAGAAATTCATCCAGTTTGAATTTCTCCGGCTTATCCGCGGGTCTCCAGCCTTCATAGAAGACTCCGCGGAGGTAGGTGGGGAGTTGCGCCGCCAGATCCGCGGCTTCGTCCGCAGAGAGTCGGTCGCGAAGTGCGTGCAAGACCGAGCGCAAGGCATGGTAGGCGATTTGCCGGTCTGCGGTTAGGAGTTCATCTTCCATATCAACCAGCCATTCGTAGGTTTTTTGAATAGAAGAGTTTATATTTCGAGTTACTGAATCGCTCATATTGCATTTCCTTCCAGTTGATGGTTTGCCCTTCAATCGATTGAGGGGGAGTGAGCCTTGCCTGTCTGCAATTCAAGTGGGGCCATTCATGCAGTCAGCCAAAGTCGTGGGCTGGAAGTTCGCCTACAAATGGAATCAGTGCAAATGAAGACTTCAGCCAAGTCATCAGGTGCGGAACTGGATGCTTAAGCTGTCATGACTCACGAGTTGGAGGGCTCGTGTCAGTGGCCGTGTAGATTGAGCGAGTCTCCGTGGAGCAAGGTGATGCGCTGGCCGATCTTTTTTTGAATGATCTTGAAGTGAGGAAGTTCGTCTGGGGTGACGAGTGAGATGGCGTGCCCTTGGGAATCCGCGCGTCCTGTTCGACCAATGCGGTGAATGTAATCTTTCGGCGAGCGCGGAAGTTCGTAGTTGATCACGCAAGGCAGGCGCTCGATGTCGATGCCGCGGCCAAGAAGGTCCGTGGCAACGAGAACGTGCAGTTCTCCATTCTTGAACTGTTGCAAGGTATAGGTTCTTGTTTGTTGGCTCAACTTGGAGTGTGCGGGGGCTGTGTGGATTTTGTTTTTCAGGAGCTTGTTGACAATGCTGTCCACTTTGACTGTCGAGGATGCGAACACAAGGACCTGTTTTCCTTCACCTTGTTTGATCAGGTATCTTAGCAGCGGGCCTTTCTTTTCTTCCGAAACCAAATAGGCAACTTGTTGAATCAATTCAGTTGATTGGGGAACTGTGCTTATTTTGATGACCCGAGGTTCGTGAAGAATGACGCGCTGGAGATCGCTTAATTCTTCACTGAGAGTTGCGGAAAATAGCAGGTTTTGGCGCTTTTTCGGGAGCTTATTCAGGATTCGGTCCATCTCATCCTTGAAGCCGAGGTTCAACATTTTATCGGCTTCATCGAGCACGAGCGTGGAGACGGAAGTCAGGCGTATGGCGTTCTTTTCGAGCAATTCTAAAAGTCGGCCGGGGCAAGCGATGAGAATGTTTGTGTTTCCAATCGACTGCATCTGAGGGTTGATCGAGACGCCTCCATAAACGGTTTGGCAGTTGAGTTGGATGGGAAGTGTGGGGATGAAAGCTTGGAATACAGCGTGGACTTGGTCGGCAAGTTCGCGTGTGGGAACGAGGATCAGGACTGTGGGTTCGCGGTATCGAGGGGCAACTTGGGTGAGGAGTTGATGGAGGATGGGCCAAACATAGGCTGCAGTCTTTCCTGTTCCGGTGGGAGAGATCGCTAACACGTCCTTGTGATCCATCACAGCGGGGATCGTTTCCTTTTGAATGGGAGTCGGCTCAGAGTATCCGGTGGCCGCGATAGCCTGAGTGATGTTAGGTGCGAGGCCGAGAGAGCGGAATGGCATGGTAAGGGGTGAAGGTGGTATGTTAGGACGGTGAGTCAATCGAGAGATTTGATGGATAGTTTGCGAAACTCGACGGGATCTCCGTGGCCTGCTAGGCCGAAGTGTCCGTGCGTGCGGTCTTTGCCCGGGTGTGCGCTGTCCGCCATGAAATTTTGAATTTTCTGCAAGTCTGCGTTGAGGATTCGAGTGCCATTGAGTTCGACGACGATGCTTGACCCGATGACGGTGACCTCTTGGAAATTCCAATCGCCGATTGGATTTTGATATCCGACTTCCGCAGCGGCCATGCCGTAGGCGGAGCCGTGTGTTTGGCGGGGATCGAGTTTGGCGCGTTGGGTGACTTCGTAGTCTTCGGCGAGGATTTGCGATTCGCACATTCCGGAGTATGCAGGGTTGCCACTTCCAGGGTAGCGGATGGCGAGACCGTTATTTCCGCCGGGAGGAAGTTTGAATTCCAAGCGTGCGACGAAGTTTCCGTAGGTTTGATTCGAGTGGATCGTGCCACCTTTTCCGGTTTGCCAGATGATGGATGAGTTGGCGACGCGGCAGCAGTCGGTCGGGCCGGACCAGTTTGATAGATCCTTGCCATTGAAGATGGGTTTGAAATCAGCGGGGTCGCTTGTGCGGAGCGTTTGGATGGCTTCGTCGCTGCCAATTTCCCGGATGAAGATATTGCGCCAGCGGATTTCTCCGCCATGGGTTTGGAGTTGGATGGGGCCGCGAGCTGGGATGGGCAACTTGCGATTGAAATAGTTTTCCATCGTTGCGTTGTTTACGGTTTGTTGGCCATTGAGCCAGACCCAGACGCGGGATCCGACCATGATGATGCGGAGTTTGTTCCACTCGCCAAAAGGCCGGTCCGCTTTGATGAGCGGTGCCTGACCGGGTGTGCCCGGAGAATTATTCCAGAGTCCGCCGGAGCCTTTGTCAGCGCCATGAGTGAACTTTTCTGGGTCAGAGGAATCCCAGATTTGGACTTGGGGGCAGCCACGAAGATAGATGCCGCTGTCGGCCTTGGGGACGGTTTTGTAGTCCACGAGGAGTTCGAAGTTTCCGAAATAGCGGTCTGTGCTGAGGAAGAGTCCTTTTCCATCATTGATCAACTCACCCTTGTTGACCGACCAATGCGTGTGGATATTTTCGAGGCTGGCGGCGTGCTTTTTTTCGAATTCGGCGTCGGGTAAATTCATGTAGGAGCGAGGGTCCTCGGTGTCAGCGCCCCACCATCCCGTGAGATCGCGTCCGTTCCAGAGTGCTGTGAATCCAGGAGGAGTTTGAGGGCTCTGACCGCCGCTTGAGTCAACTTTTTCGTTCTGTGCTTCGCTTGGGAGAGCGTGAATGGCGAGAACAAAGCCGAGGAGTCGCAGGAAGTTGGGTTTCATGAAGGTGTTAGTGATCTTTTACAAAAGCCATTGGTTTTGGTAAAAACAAATTGTTTGGAAATTTGTTGGGCGCTTGTGAACCGAATCAGAGTCGTAGGATGCTGGGTGCGTGCAAGAATTCCCTTCGGGTCTGCGTATGGGCTCACCCAGTCAGGCGATTTTTAGACATGATGAAATTGGAAGTGCGAGTGATGAATTGTGTGAAGGACAAGCGCGTGCGCGTGTGGTGTGAGGCGCCGGGGCTTCAGGGGGCCGATTTGTGGGTGTGGGATCAACCGCGGAGGTGTGGGGTTGCGGCGCTCGTGATGGGGTTCATCATTTTTTTGTGCTTGGGTGTGCTACAAGCGGAGGTTCTATCATCCAAGATTGCGGGGACAACCTACGAAGAACGGACGGCTGCGTTTGTTCGCTACTTGGCGTCCGCTACGCCGCGGAATGCAAATTTCCCGAAAGAGGCGATGCCATACTATGCTGCACGGCTTCAGTTAGGTGTGGATGTTGAGAAGACGCGCCAGCAGATCGACACGATGTTGGATGCAACGGTTCGGGCGCGGCCGGACCCGTTCAACATGCATGCGGTGATGCATGCGTATTTTTTGAATCGTGATGCGTTCACTGTTGAAATGCGTGAGAAGATCAAGCGCATTGTTTCCACTTCCAACTTCAGCCGTCCCGCGGGAGTTTCTTTAAATTACGAATTGATGCGTGGTGGAGCGGGGTATCTTGCTGCCCAAGAGTGGCCTGATTTGGTGGATTCTGTGGGAAATGGGGCGGCAAAGATTCAAGAGCGCTGTCGTTATTATTTGATGCGTCAGTTTGAGGGGACATGTTCGCGCAATGCGAGTGAGTATGATGCTCCAGTTTACTATGGGACGGATTTTGCGCCAGCGCGCATGGTCGCTGAGTTTAGTAAAGATGTGCAGCTTGCTCGCGCAGCGAAGATGACCTTGGATTTCATGCTGATTCAAACGGGTGCCCATTGGCAAGGTGGCTATCATGTGAGTACGGCTGGGCGTGGGAAGTATTGGGGCTCACTCAATCTCAGTCCGCACTCTGCGTCGCCGACCAACGGGATGGCTTTTTTGCTGTTTGGTGCGAGACAATTGTTCAACCTCGCGTCAGCGCCGCAGGCCTATTGGTTAGCACATCCCGGGAAGGCACTGGATACGGGATTTCTCGGTCGTTGGCAGGCTTCATTGCCTAAGGAAAGGACAGTGTTAGCCAATCAGATTTGGCCAAGCCATCGGCAGATTGTGCAGAAGATGGCATGGTTTTCGGGGGGCTATGCTTTGGCGAGTCAGCGTGAGGATGGTTCACCGTTTGAGTCATTTTTATTCAAGGAATGCAGGCGAACCATGTTGAAGTGGGAAAGCTCCAAGCCCGCGAGCACGTTTACGGTGATTCAGGAAAATCGGCGTCGCCCCAACGAGAAAAGGGGCAATGCATTTGCTTACGGCGAGAATCCCTACTGCCAGACTTTTCAATATCAAGGCACCTTGTTAGGTGTGTATGATGTTCCGGATGATTATGGTTACTGGGTCACGCGTGCACCGTTTACGACGGCGGGATCGATCATAAAGCGTTTGGAGAAAGATGCCTGGGTGTTTTGCCATGGCGGGAGTTTGTTATTCGCTTTTCGTTTTCTTGAGCCATCCCGCTGGGATGCGCCGAACCGCCGGGAGAACTTGGAGTTGCTGCGTTGCGATGTGCAGCGCTGTGGATGGATTTTGGAGACTTCGGCACTTGGCCCCTTCGCGGGTGGTGGTGTTGACGCCGAGCTTGAGCGATTCTCTGAGGCGGTTTTGGCGCGCACGGAAGTTGCAGGGGATGTGCGTGCGAGTCCTCCACGGCTTGTTTTCAAGAATTTGAAGGGGCACACTTTGGATCTTACGTGGAAGCCTTTGGCCTCTGCTTTGAAAGATGAGTGCAAGTTGAATGGCAAGCCGGTGGATTACTCGAAATTTCCGCTGCTGCGTGCTCCGGGTGTCTTGCAGGAGTCTGGTGGTCCGTTGAAAATCCAAGCGGGTGCGCGGTCGCGTGTGTGGGATTTTAAGAAATGGGAGATTCGTGATGAATGAGAATATTCTTAGGGTGTTAGGTCGCTAGGGTTTTGGTGGATTGATTTTTCGAGCCAATCCAAACGTTTTTCGAGTTTGGCCAGGCGCTCAGGCGAAGCGTTTGGATAGAGAATGGGATACCACGCGCTCATCACTGCCGCACGTGCGATGAGGCAGTGGTGGAGGGCAAGGGTGTCGAAGCTGCCGCCGGCATTCTGGTAGGATTTGAGAATGGCGTTTGCGCTTGAGTGGTCCTCGTCAAGAATGCGAGCGTTCCAAATGATGGATGCAAGATCCCACTCGATGGGGCCGAGGAACGTGTCCTCCCAATCCGTCCATAAGAGCCCTTGCGTGGTTAGCATGAGATTGCCCGGATGTGCGTCGCCATGGAGTGCTTGGAACGGGAAATTTTTCAGAATTTCGAGTGATGAAGTCATGCGTTCCTTCAACAGGTTGAGCGTGGCGAGTGGGAAAAGGCGGCGTTGATCGAGAGTATCGAGGAGTTGCAGGCTTTCGGTCAGAATCGCCAATTCAGGAAGTGGCTGAGTGAATGTGCGGAGGATGAGGTGGCATTGTTGCAGCGTGCTGCCGATGAGTTCTGGCGGGACTGGGGATTGGATCGGGTGGACATATTGCCAGAAGTTGAGCGTGTATCCCGAGTGTTCGTGGGGGCCGGGCGGGATTTGTGGGTGCAGTGGAATGATGGGAGCGCCGTGGAGGGTGAGGTGTTGGGCCACGGCGATTTCCCGGGCGAACCACTCTTTGCCTTGGCGTGGGCCGGTGAGATCGGTGATGACGCGGGCAACCAGAGTTTCCGTGAGGCGGAGGACAAGCGTGTTGCCGTCCTGCAAAATATCGCAGCGGTCCGGCGTGACGCCGTGGGCTTTTGCGGTTTGCGAGGCGGCGTGAATGGGAAGTTCGAGGCGTGACATTGGACGATTGAAGGGTGAGGCAACTTGGGAGCTGTCCGACGGGGCGACGAGGAAAAAGGCTTAGGTTACCAGAGCGAGCGTGGCATCTTCTGGACAAATTTTGTCGGAACCGCAATCTCGGCGCGCCCGGGGGAGACGAAAGTCGTCTCAGGGATTATTCAAATTTGAAAATCACTCATGAAAGTTATCCACGCTCCATCTCCGCATGAAACTTCGATTCTTGATACCGCCGGTCTGCGCGACTCCTTCCTTTTGGAAGAGTTGTTCGTGGCGGGGGAATTGACCCTGATTTACACTGATCTCGATCGTGCCATTGTCGGTTCGGTGGTTCCTACGTCGGAGCTTCTTCGACTGGATGCAGGGGATGAACTGCGCGCCGAGTATTTTTGCGAGCGGCGTGAAATTGGGATTTTGAACTTTTCGGGATTGGGAACTGTGACGGTTGATGGAGTTGTCTTCGAGATGGGAAAATGCGACTGCCTTTACATTGGCCGCGGGAGTCGGGAAATTACGTTCTCGAGTGCGGATGCGAGCGTGCCCGCCGAGTTCTACTTGATCAGCTATCCGGCACATGCGGTCTATCCGACCACCAAGGCGACGCCAGCGGACGCCAATCGTGTGGAGTTGGGGAGCAAGGAAGAGTGCAATGAGCGGACGATTTGCCAGTATATTCATGAGAATGGCATCAAGAGTTGTCAGTTGGTCATGGGTTACACCGAGTTCAAGGCGGGCAGTGTTTGGAACACCATGCCGGCGCACACTCATTTGCGGCGGAGTGAGGTTTATTGCTATTTCGACGTTCCGGCGGCCCATGCGGTGTTGCACATGATGGGTGAGCCCGACGAGACACGGCCGCTGTGGGTTCACGATAAGCAGGCCGTGCTCTCGCCAGCGTGGTCCATTCACTGCGGTTGCGGAACTGCGGCGTATCGCTTCGTGTGGGCGATGGGCGGGGAGAACCAAGCCTTTACGGACATGGATAAGGTCGCCATCCGTGAGCTTCGCTAACATCACTTATCCGAAATTATGAATTCTCTCTCGAAATTTTCTCTCAGCGGCAAGACGGCGCTGGTGACCGGTTGCAAGCGTGGTATCGGATTCGCCATGGCGGAAGGTCTGGCGGAAGCTGGTGCGGATATCATTGGCGTCAGTGCGTCGCTTGAGACAAGTGGTAGTGCAATTGAGAAGGCGGTTACGGCGTTGGGTCGAAAATTTACTGCGTATCAGTGTGATTTTTCGGATCGTGAGGCGGTCAAGGCATTCGCCGCTAAATTCCTAACGGAGCATGGAGCGCCCGACATTCTGGTGAACAACGCTGGGACGATCCAGCGTGCGCCGGCAGCCGAGCATCCCGATGAGATGTGGTTTGAAGTGTTGGACGTGAATCTCAATGCGCCGTTCATTCTCAGTCGTGAGATCGGCGCCAAGATGATCGAGCGCGGTTCAGGGAAAATTATTTTCACCGCCTCGCTTTTGACCTTTCAAGGAGGGATTACGGTTCCAGGTTATGCGGCTTCCAAGGGGGCGATTGGTCAGTTGACCAAGGCGCTTGCCAACGAATGGGCATCCAAGGGAGTGCAGGTGAATGCGATTGCGCCGGGTTACATCGCGACGGATAACACGGAAGCTCTGCGAAATGATCCGGTGCGGCAGCAGCAGATTTTAGCGCGCATCCCTGCTGGGCGTTGGGGGGATCCCGATGATTTCAAAGGGCCGGTGATTTTCCTTTCGAGTGCTGCTTCCAACTATGTCACGGGAGAAATTCTCGTCGTCGATGGCGGTTGGATGGGGCGCTGAGCATGAGGATGGATCCCAGGGCGGCGTTTTGCGTTGCCCTGGGAGGGAATTGCGTGAACTCCGCCAATCCCCAACTCATTTGAAACCTTAAAAAACGCCCACTCCCCAAACTTTGGTGTAGACCCGGAACATTTGGGGAAATCTTTAAACATTAAAGACTTATGGTGCGCCTGACTGGATTCGAACCAGTGACCGTCCGCTTAGAAGGCGGGTGCTCTATCCAACTGAGCTACAGGCGCTACGCGGGTGCCTGATAACAAGGGCGCGGGGGGAAGTCAAAATCCGCGTGGTGTTTTTTTCAGGGCTTAGCGGGAAACGCGTGGGATTCTGGGGCCGCTGATGACCTTGGGTGTGCCGCTGGTGGGATCCACGGTGGTGATGGATGGCGGGCTGATGGCTGTCGGTGGAGGAGTGGTGGGAAGAAGAGCGGGAAATTCTGAGATTTGGTTGAGCGGGTTGGGCGGGCCGGCGCTGACCATGTTGTTTGGGTCTTGGTTTGGATCGAGGTATTCCTCGCTTGATTCATCGGATTCCTCGTTGGCTGCGTCTTTGGAGTCCTTGGATGATTTTGAGCTGCGGGCGATTTTTTTGCCGGGGTCGAGTTTTGAGAGGAGGACTTGGATGGCGGCGGTGGCTTCTGGCTGGGTTGCGATGGCGCACTGGGAGATGATGCGCATGTGCTCTGGGGATGAGGCGATGGCGGTCTCGACGATGTCGACGACGAGGGGGACGGAGGCCTCACTGGCGATGATGGCGGATTTTGTAATTTCGCAGGAGCAGGCTGGGTTTGCGCGGATTTCCGTGTCCACGATTTCGAGGATCATGGCGGGGTCGAGCTGGATGTGTTGCTCGATTGAGAGTGCGACGATGGGGCAGTCCGTGGTGTTTTCAGTTTTGCCGGATTGGCGGTAAATGGCGGAGAGGTGCGCGAGCTCGTTTTCAATCTCTTCAGCCGGCAAATCGGTGGGTTTGATCGAGGTGTTGACCGCGATATTCCGGTAGGGAGATGGCTCGCGGAGGACGCGGAGATCCACGAGGGACTCGACGCTTTTTTGTTTGGAAATCCCGGGGTGGAGCGTCGAGTTTTGGCTGGCTAAGACAGTTTTACCGGTTTGGAAATCTTCGTCTTGAGCGCGTGTGGTGTTGGATTCTCCGGGGGGAGTGTCTGCGCGGGGAAATTTTTTGTCGGCAGGGGTCTCGAGAATTTCAAAGTCGGATGTGGGCTGAGGAATGCTCTTGGGGCGAGACAAGTTCTGGGCATTCAGGGAGCCTAATGTGCACAGAATCAAGGCGTACGAATATAAGACGACAGAAGTTTTCATGGGGGGGAGGCCTCACAGCTTGCGCCCAGTGCGGGCTCGAAAGAGAGACCGGAGTGGGTGGGGGGCTCCGGTTTCTGCTTGGGAGACGCTGGGTCTGAAGCGATGAAACTTCCGGAAAATTCAAGGAAAGGTGCGACTTTGCAACCTTAAAGTTTCGTCATGCTCGGTGGGGGGCCGACTTGGATGTGAGGCTTAGCGGCTGATTTTTCCTTCTGAGACTGTGAAACGAGCGATGTCTGCGAGGGCGGGAGTCTCGTGCAGCCAGTCGAGGTGAGTGGTGGTGATCCACTTTTGTGCGAGGGGAGGGAGGTGGCTCATGAGGGCGTTGCGGCGCTTGGGGTCGAGCTCGCCGAAGATGTCATCCATGAGGTAGATGGGGAGTTTTCCGCCGCGTTGTTCGAGTAATTTCCCTTGGGCGAGTTTGAGGGCGAGGGCGAGTGTGCGTTGTTGGCCCTCGCTGGCGAATTCCGCGGCGGGCATGCCGTGGAGGCGGAGTTCGAGTTCGTCGCGGTGGGGGCCGATGACGGCTTGGCGTGTGCGTGTCTCGCGTTCTTTGGCTTGGAGCATGGACTCGCGGAGATCGGGGCCGCTGGCGGGGAGGTAGCGGAGGGTGAGGGGTTCGTTTTTACCGCTGACGATGCGTTGGGCTTCTGAGGCGAGTGGACTGAGCTCTGCAATGAGGCGGGTGCGGGCATCGATGAGGACGGTGCCGTGGGTGACCATGATTTCCTCGTAGGAGCGAATTTCCGCATCGCGTGGGCGGCCTTCTTTGAGGAGGAGGTTTTTGGCTTTGAGGGCGCGCCGGTAGCGTGACCAAGAGCGGCGGTAGTCGGGATCGAGTTGCGCGCCGAGGAAGTCGAGGAATCTGCGTCTGCCCTCGCCGGGGCCGCGGATGAGTTCGAGATCTTCGTTGCCCATCCAGACGACTAGCCCGCCATCGGCGAGGTAGTGGGTTTGGCTGGGTGAGATGGCCCCCTCCGTCTTGAGTGTCAGTCCGTCGCGCGAGTGGCGGACTTGGCGTTCCGTGCCCCATGGGTCGGCAGCGATGCCGAAGCCGGCGCTGCCGAAGCGTGGCAGTGTGGTCATGCGGTGGGTGCGGGGAGAGTGGAGGCGGATGAGGACGCAGAGCGCTTCTAGGATGGAAGTTTTGCCTTGGGCGTTGTCGCCGATCAGGATGGCACCTTCGGCCGGGACAGAGATGTCCAGGGATTCGAAGCATCGGAAATCCATGAGGCGCAGTGAGCGGATCACGACGAAGGGACGTGGGGCTCGAAGGTCATGGAAAGTTCGTGTTCGCGAGCTTTGGATGCCTTTCGAGCGGCTTGGTAGAAGTGGTCTTGGACGCGGAAGGCTTTTTGTCCTTTGGTGCGAGTGATGCGTTGAGATGTGCCGTCCGGCATGAGGCGTGACGCTTGGGTGTTGTCGAGGAAGAAGGCTTCGAGGATGCGGACGAGGCGGCGTTTGAGGGCGGGTTCCTCGATGGGGATCATGAGTTCGACGCGTTTTTCGAGATTGCGTGTCATCCAGTCGGCCGAGGAGATGTAAACTCCGGGGTCGCCGCCGCGGTGGAAGTAGAAAAGGCGCGCGTGTTCGAGGAAGCGGTCGATGACGGAGATGACCTCGATATTTTTCGAGTATTTTGGGTCGCCGGGTTTGAGGCAGCAGATGCCGCGGACGTTGAGGCGGATTTCGACACCGGCTTGGGAAGCCTTGTAGAGAGCGTTGATGATGTCCGGGTCTTGGAGAGAATTGACTTTAGCGATGATGCGGGCGGGGAGGCCTTGTTTGGCGCGTTCTGCTTCTCCGGCGATGAGGTCGAGGAGTTCCGGCTTCATGGCGGTGGGTGCGGGGACGAGGCGTTGGAAGCGGAGGAGCTTCGAGCGGCCGGTGACGGCGTTGAAGAAGAGGGAGGCGTCGTTGCCGTATTCCGGTTTGCAGGTCAGGTAGGAGAGGTCCGTGTAAAGGCGGGAGGTGGTTTCATTGTAGTTGCCGGTGCCGAGGTGGACGTAGCGGCGGAGGTGCCCGGACTCTCTGCGGACGATGAGGCAGATTTTTGCGTGGGTTTTCAGGCCTTTGACGCCATAGACGATTTGTGCGCCGGCGCGTTGGAGTTCGTCTGCGCGGGTGAGATTTCGGGCTTCGTCGAAGCGGGCTTTGAGTTCGACGAGTGCGGTGACGTGTTTGCCATTTTCAGCGGCTTTGATGAGAGCGTCGATGATTCTCGATTTGCGAGCGGTGCGGTAGAGGACTTGTTTGATGGCGATGACGTCGGGGTCCTCGGCGGCTTCCTCGATGAGGCGGAGGACGGGTTCGAACGATTCGTAGGGGTGAAAAAGGAGGACGTCCTTGGCGGCGATGGTTTCAAAGAGGGATGCGCCGGGCGTGATGGCGGGTGAGTTTTGAGCGGGCCAGTCTGCATCGCGGAGATGGTCGAATCCGGAGAGGAATGCGAGTTCCATGAATGATGCGAGGCCGGGGGGGCCGTCGACCCGATAGGTTTCCTGAGGGGTGACGGCGGTGACGGATTTGATCATGCGTGCGAGGTCGCGTGGGGCGTCCGAGCGGATTTCCAGGCGGACGGTGTCGGCGAATTGGCGGGCGCTGAGGACGTCTTCCATTTCCTCGGCGAAGTCGGTGGCGTCCTCCTCTTGGACGGCGATGTCGCCATTGCGCGTGACGCGGAATGCGGTGGTTGCGGTGACGGCTTCTCCGGGGAAAAGTTGTTCTGCGCAGTGTGCGACGAGGTCTTCGATGAGGATGAATGCGGTGTCCTCGTTTTCAGTGGCGACGTTTTGGCGGCGGCTCAGAGACTCGGGGATGGGGATGAGTGCGTGGCGAGTGGACTGAGTTTCAGGGTCGAGCAGTCGGCAGGCGACGATGATTTGGAGGGCGGGAACGTTGGGAGGTGAGCCTGTTGGATCGACGGCGAGGGGAGTGAGCAGGGGGAAGATCAGATCCTCGAAAACGGCGGAGACTTGGGTGGCTTGGGTGGGTGTGAGTTCGTGGATTTGGAGTGGGTGGATGCCAGCATTTTGGAGTGCGGGGACGATGGATCCGGTGAGCAGCGAGTATTGGTCTGCGCTCATTTTCAGGATTCGTTGGCGGAGAGCGGTGAGATTTTTGGCGGGGGTGAGTCCGGAGGCGTCTGGATTTTTACGGCCACTGCGGCGGAGGAGCATGAGGCCGCCGATGCGGACTTGGAAAAACTCGTCCAAGTTTGAAGCGGTGATGGCGAGGAATTTTACACGTTCTAGCAGAGGCAGGTCATCGCGCAGCGCCTCGTTGAGGACGCGTTGGTTGAACTCGATCCAAGAGAGCTCGCGGTTGAGGTAGGGAGTGGACATGGAGCGTGTGAGGCGAGTGAAGGTGCGGGATGAGAGAGGGGTCAATTGTCCTCGTCAATGATGACGGAGAGGCCGAAGACTTGTTCGAAAAGGTCGGCCTTGGAGGCCATGGCGAGGCGTTCGACAGCGGCGTCTGCGAGGCCGGGGAGGCGCAGGCGCAGGCTCGGTTGGTTGCGGTGGAATTCCAGTTGCGAGACGCGTTGGGCGTGGGTGCGCTCAAGGGCGTCAGCGACGCGAAGGAGAGCCGCGAGTTTGGAGACACGGATGCGGTCTTCCGTGGAGAGTGCGCCGTAGATTGGGTGGTCGAGGCGAGGGCCGGAGTGGCGGTGGTAGCGCGCGACGAGGGCGACGATCGTGACGTCGAGGCGGTCGAGGCCAAAGACCTCCGAGTTGAGAATGATGTATTCCGAGTGTTTGTGGTGGGCGCGTGGGCTGACGTAGGTGCCGACTTCGTGGAGGATGGCGGCGACTTGGAGGAGGAGAGCGTCGTGTGGGGTGAGCTGGTGGAGGTCCGTGAGCTCCTCGAAGAAGCGAGTGCAGAGATTTCCGACATGCTCGCCATGGCTGGGGTCGGATTGGTAGCGTTCCGAGAGGATGCGAGCGGAGCGTAGGACTTCAGAGGCGAAGGCGCCGGTGAGTTCGCGCGAGACGAGGAGGTCGTGGAGGAGGCCTTGTTCGTATTCGCTGTTAGGAATATGGACTTCCTTGAGTTTGAGGGTTTCCGCGATGGCGAGGTTAATTTCGAGGGCGGGGAGGAGGGCTTCTGCGGTTTGGTAGTCGAGTTGGAAGCGTTTCACGAGTTCGACATCGCTGAGGTTCGCGGCGTCGGCGGTGAATTGGCGGAAGGATTTGGTCGAGCAGGCTTGGCTGGAGCGGGTGAGCGAGGGGGCGATGGATTGGATTTCGTAGCCGATGATGACGATTCCGTCGATGGAGACGTCTGAGAAGTCGAAGCGGATTTGGGCGAGGTTTCCGTAGGCGTGTTCGCGGATGACGCGGAGCATGGCGTTGCCCTCCGCGTGTGAGCCGTCAACGGCCTCGCGGGTGCGGTGGGTGCCCATGCGGTAGCTGGTGTAGCGGGTGATGAGGCCGTTTTGAAAGAGGAGTGCGCGCGTGTTGCCGGGGCCGACGTGGAGGACAAGGGTCGTGTCCTTGCGCATGGCGGGGAGGTGTTGGAGGCGGCGGCGTGTTTTCAGATAGATGAGGCGAGTCATTTCCCCGTCGTCGATGGTGCCGATTCTGAGGCCGCAGGCGATCCGGATGCGGTTCATGACCGTCTCGTGGTTGACCGCTTCGCTGAGGATATTGCTGGCGACGGCGCGCGTGACGGCGTTGGGGTTAAGCCCGAGTTCTGCGAGAGATTTTTGATAGCCCTTGATGATGGAGACCACGCGTTCGGTGGTGGAGGGGCTGACGCTGCCGCTGCGGAAGATGTCGCGTGCGACAGGTGCGGGTTTTTCGAGGAAGTCGATGGGAGTGAGAGATCCGTCTTCGGCACGCTCGGCGACCATCATCGAAACGGAGCTTGCGCCGATGTGGAGGGCTGTGAAGAGGTTTTCCGCAGTTCCTTGACGTGTTTGAGAATTCCCTGCGTTCGGCATCGGGGAAACACAGCGCGAGGCGTGTGAAATTTCAACCTCCAAAATGTGACGAGGTGGATCTTCGTGGAGTCCGGGCTTGTCATGAGGCAGGGTGGGGCGGATAAAAGTCACATGCCAGTCAGAGGAGCTTTGGAACGCTACCGGGTGAAAACCGGGGCCAAGTTAAATTTTGATCAGTTGGAGAGCTGTGATAAGGCGTTGTTTGATGGGGGAGGGAAGGAAGATTTCGAGCCGCAGTTTGATTTATTGCAGAGCCAGCTTCAGCAGTTACAGAAGCGATTGTATGCGCAGAATAAGCACCGGGTTTTGGTGGTGATGCAGGCGATGGATACGGGCGGGAAAGACGGTTGCATCAAGCATGTTTTTTCAAGGATCGATCCGCAGGGGATTCATGTTAGGTCGTTCAAAAAGCCGAGTGCGGAAGAGTTGGCGTATGATTTTTTGTGGCGTGTGCATGCGCAGGTGCCGAGCCGGGGTCAGTTGGTGATTTTCAATCGGAGTCACTACGAGGACATCATTGCGGTGCGCGTGAAGAAGATTTTCCCGGACGAGGTGTGGAAGCGTCGGCAGCGGCATGTGATTGAGTTTGAGCGGATGCTGGCGGAGGAGGGGACGACGATCGTGAAGATTTTCCTGCATATTTCCAAGGATGAGCAGAAGCGGCGATTGGAGTCCCGCTTGCAGAATCCGTCGAAGCATTGGAAGTTCAATCCGGATGATTTGGCGGATCGTGCGCGGTGGAGTGAGTTTA
This sequence comes from Verrucomicrobiota bacterium, assembly GCA_041182265.1. Taxonomy (GTDB): domain Bacteria; phylum Verrucomicrobiota; class Verrucomicrobiia; order Verrucomicrobiales; family Akkermansiaceae; genus Luteolibacter. The sequence continues at coordinate 34,113 of JBEGOB010000027.1, forward strand.
TGAGCGCTTACGAAGATGTGATTTCGAAAACTTCGACGGATTTAGCACCGTGGTATGTGGTGCCGGCGGATCGCAAGTGGTATCGGAATTTGTGCGTTGCGCGAATCATGTTGGACACCTTGAAGGGCTTGAACATGGAGTTTCCGGCGATCGATTGGGATCCGAAGCAGATTCGGATCGAAGACTGATTTGGGGGAGGCTGGGCCGTCGGGAGGATCAGTCGCCGGATGGCGAGCGGCGGAGAGATTTTTTCTGAGAGAGGATGCGTTTATCGGCGACGGATCGGAGTTTCGAGTTGCGGGATCTGGGTCGTTTTTGGCGGCGCATTTTCTCGATGGCCTGAGTTTTGGCGACGGCGTTGCCATCGCGGATGGCTTCGAGTTGCTCGCAGAGTTCGCGGCGAGCGATGAAGCGGTTCATTTCGCGGGAGCGATCGACTTGGCACTTGATGCAGACGCCGGAGGGCAGGTGTTTGAGGAAAACACAGTTGGAGGTTTTGTTGATTTTTTGGCCGCCAGCGCCCGAGCCGCGGATGAATTTTTCCAGCAATTGGACATCGGTGATCCCGAGGGCGAGCAAGCGCTTTTCGAGGGCGGCCAGCTTGTCTGAGGTGATCGGGTTCTGCATGGGGGAAACAAAGCCGTGAAGTTCGGACATTGCAAGATTGCCGGTGCTTGGCGGCGTGGGCGGCGCCGCGAGCGTATTTCTGCGGGATTTACTTCGATTGCTCGAGCATGCGGAGCAGAGGTATTTCTGCGCGTGCGCGGAGAGATTCCTCCATTTCGACGCGAGGTTGGAGCGAGTCCAAGCAGTCACGAAGTTTCTGCAAAGTGTTCATTTTCATGTATCGGCAGTCCGCGCAGGCGCAGCGGTCGGTGGGGCCGGCGATGAGATTTTTGTCCGGGCATTCCTTGCGCAGGCGGTGGAGCATGCCGCTTTCCGTGACGACGATGATGTCTTTGACGGGAGCGTTTTGGCAGTAGGAAATCATTTTTTCCGTTGAGCACACCTCGTCTGCGAGGAGGCGGACGGCTTGGGTGCATTCCGGGTGTGCGACGACGAGCGCGGAGGGAAATTCCGTTTTGATGCGTTGGATCGAGTCGCGGGTGAACTCGACGTGGACGTAGCAATTCCCCTTCCAGAGATCCATTTTACGTCCGGTTTGTTCCATGACCCAAGCGCCGAGGTTCTCGTCTGGGACGAAGAGGATGGGTCGGTCGGCGGGGGCTTGGTTGACGATTTTCACGGCATTTCCCGAGGTGCAAATCACGTCGCAGAGCGCTTTGACGCCGCCGGAGCAGTTGATGTAGGCGATGACGTA
>JBEGOB010000028.1:0-6532 GCA_041182265.1 Verrucomicrobiota bacterium
CCGTTCTCATGCACCCATTCCTTGCTCCTGAATTTCACGTCCGTTGGTCCACGCTTGTTCCCGCCGCTGTCGAGCCGGACATTGGCCATGCACTCACGCTTGCCAAACACCAGATCGAGGCGATTTGCGCGCAAGATCCTGCTGCGGCGACTTATGAATCGACCTTTTTAGCCCTCGAAAAATCCACCGAAGATCTCGGCCGCGGATGGGGACGCTTGCACCACCTCGACTCGGTCTGCGACGCGCCAGCGCAGCGCGAAGCCCTCGGGAAAATGCTGCCGGAGGTTACGGATTTCTATTCGTCCATCGCCCTCAACGACCGCCTTTGGTCCATCATCAAAGCCGTCGCGCAGAGCCCTGAAATTGCCACGTTGACGCCTGTGCAGCAACGTTTTGTCGAGGAAACGGTTGCGGATTTCCAGAACTCTGGGGCGGATCTTCCGGCGGCGCAAAAAGCGCGGATTGCCGCGATCGAGGCCGAGCTTTCCAAGCACACGAAGGAGTATTCCGAGCATGTTCTCGACTCGACCAATGCCTGGGAACTCGTCATCACGGACGAGGCGAAGCTTGCCGGACTGCCAGATTCTGCGAAGGCGGGAGCCGCCGCAAATGCCCGCGCGAAGGGCATCGAGGCTCCGGCATGGCGTTTCACCCTTCAATTTCCATCGATGTCGCCCATCATGCAGCATCTCGATGACGACTCGATTCGTCGCCAAGTCTGGGAGGCGTCGTCGCAGGTGGGAGCCGTGGGCGATTACGACAACACTGCGCTGGTTTGGAAAATTCTGACGCTTCGGCATGAGAAGGCGACGCTTCTGGGGCACGCTCATTTCGCGGATCTCACCTTGCTCCGCCGGATGGCGAAAACTGGGGCGACCGCATTGGATTTCATTGAGAACATCCACCGCCGGATTCTTCCGGCCTTCCTTGCTGAGCATAAGCAACTTGCAAACTACAAGGCGGCCAAAACGCAAGCGCCATTGGAGGCCTTGGAGCCGTGGGAAGTTTCTTATTGGGCAGAAAAACAGCGTCAGGAAAATTACGATTTTGATGAGGAAGCGCTGCGTCCTTACTTCCCGGTGGACGGCGTCATGGCTGGCATGTTTGAGATTGCATCGCGCCTGTTCGGCATCTCCATCCGTGAATTGGAAGCGGCTTACATCGCGCCGGGTGGCGAGTCATCGGGGATCGAAGTTTGGCATCCAGAGTGCAAATTTTACGAAATTCATGATTCCAAGACGGCGGCTCATCTTGGCTCATTCTATGCCGACTGGCACCCGCGCGAGTCGAAGCGTGGCGGTGCGTGGATGAACTCGCTGCACACGGGAGGCCTCGGCGAGCCGCATTTAGGCTTGATCATTGGCAACATGAGTCCGCCCGTCGATGGACGGCCCGCGCTTCTAACGCATCGGGAAGTTGAGACGATTTTTCATGAATTCGGTCACCTTCTCCACGGGCTTTTGAGCGAGGTATCCGTCAAATCTTTGGCCGGGACCAACGTGCCGTGGGACTTTGTTGAGCTGCCCTCGCAGATCATGGAAAATTTCTGTTGGGATCGTGAGTCGCTCAATCTTTTTGCGCGTCATTTCGAGACGGGCGAGCCGATTCCAGAGGATCTTTTCGTGAAAATGATCGCGGCGAAAAACTACCTCAGCGCATCCGCGTTCATGCGGCAGCTCGCCTTTGCCAAGTTGGATCTTGAGTTGCACATCAACCTAACGGATCACCTTGGCAAAGACTTGGATGAGGTGGATCGCGAAGTTCTAGCAGATTACCTTTCGCCGCTAAAAACTCAGTCGCCCTCGATGATGCGTCGTTTCAATCACCTTTTCAGCAGTTCCACGGGCTACGCCGCTGGCTACTACTCTTACAAGTGGGCGGAAGTGTTGGATGCCGATGCTTTCACTCGTTTTCAGCGCGAAGGCGTGCTCAATCCCGAAACGGGGCAGGCTTTCCGTGAGCATATTCTGAGCAAGGGGAATTCCGTCGCGGCGGATGAGCTTTACCGGCGCTTCATGGGGCGTGATCCCGCGCAGGAGCCGTTGCTCATTCGTGCGGGTTTGGCGGAACCGGCTTGCCCGGCGTAGCGGTGCGGGATTGCGAAGGATTCTTCCCAATCCCGCCTTGTGTGTGCTCGCTTGGCTGCGGAGGATGGGGCGTCGATGCTGAAGGATTTTTCTGTTTCTGCGGTGCTTGCCGGTTTTGTTGCGGTGCTGGTGGGTTTCACCAGCTCGGTGGCGGTGATTTTCCAAGCGACACGAAATTTAGAGGCGACCCCGGACCAGACTGCCTCTTGGTTGTGGGGCTTGGGTGTGGGTATGGCGGTGGCGAGCGTCGCGCTTTCTTTGAAATACCGGATTCCGGTTTTGATTGCGTGGTCCACGCCGGGTGCGGCGGTGATTGCTGGGGCGGCGGCGGACGGGAACTTGTCGCTGCCGCAGGCCATCGGAGCCTTCATGATGTGCGCGGCGATGATGGCGCTTGCGGGATTTTCCGGGGCGTTCGAGCGCGTGATGAACCGGCTGCCCATGCCGCTGGCCTCGGCCTTGTTGGCTGGGGTTTTATCGAAATTTGCGTTGGAAGCGTGCGTGGCGCTGCCGGAGAGCCCAGTTCTTGTGCTTTCCATGTCAGTGGCTTACGTCATCGGGAGAGTTTTTTGGCCGCGGGCGAATGTGCCCGTGATTTTAGCCTTGGGTGTTTGCATCGCGGTGGCGCAGGGGAATTTCCATGGCGAGCATGTGCCGCTGGGTTTGACGCGGCCGGTGTGGGTGATGCCTGAGTTCTCGCTGTCGGTGTGGATTGGCGTGGCGGTGCCGCTTTTCATCGTGACCATGGCGTCGCAAAACCTGCCTGGGCTGGCGGTGTTTCGGGTGAATGGTTACCAGCCGCCGGTCTCGAAGTTGATCGGCTGGGCCGGGGTGACCAATTTGTTGGTGGCTCCTTGCGGTGGCTTCACTCTGAATCTTGCGGCGATCACAGCGGCGTTTTGCATGGGGCCGGACGCGCATCCTGATCCGTCGAAACGTTATGTTTCGGCGATGGCGGCGGGATTGTTTTACGGCGTGATCGGGCTGTTTGGTGCGACCATCGTGGGCCTGATGGCGGCATTTCCAAGCGAGTTGATCGTTGCTTTGGCGGGATTGGCTTTGCTGGGGACGATTGGGAGCGGCTTGGCGTCCGCGACGGCGGATGCCCGGTATCGTGAGGCGGCGGTGATCAGTTATTTCGTGGTATTGTCGGGAATTTCCGTGGCTGGAATCGGTTCGGCGTTTTGGGGGATTGTTGCCGGGGGCACGGTGGTTTTGGTGCGGAAATTGGCTCGGGAGTGAGGATCAATTTCCGAGGTCCGCCATCGCAGCATAGACGGCGGCCTTGACGGCGGGGTCGCCATAATACGGTCCTGCGCCGGGGCCACCGGTGGTGTGGGTTTCCAGCAGGGTGAGACGGCCATTTTCGCAGATGAAACTTGGGTGCCCGCTGTCGCCACGGACCAAAGTCCGCCGATAGACCGGGTGCATGCCGTCCACGAATTTCATGCGCAGTGTTTTGCGTGAAATGGCGGCGACGCGGTGCACGCTGAGCGTGCGTGTTTGGTCGGTGACGAGGACGGGCTTGCCAACCCAGACGCGGCTGGGATCGGCGAGGCGGTAAAATTTGATTTCCTTGGGGAGCGGGTGGTCCAGCTTGCCGACGGAGACGTCGCGCACGTTGCGGATGTCGTGGACGGCGACGACGAAGCGCTTGTGTGGGTTGCCGTTTTTGTCATGAAACACGAGTGGCTCGTCGGGTGGGTGCTTGAAGTGAGTGGCCATGATGACGTGGGACGGCGAGATGAGTGTGCCGGTGCATGCGTCGTTCCACGAGACGCCGGTGAGGTCGAGGGCGGCGGTCCAGTTGTCGCGCCATTTGGATTTCCCGTTGGCGCGGTAATAATGAAAGAGCACGCCTTTTTCGGATTCGAAGGGGATGCAGGGCGTCCCGAATTCCAGCGGGTCGCGGCCGGGCTCGACGCTAGGCAGAATTCTGGGGCCGCAGGCGACAAGCGAGAGGGTGAGAGCGCTGGCGAGCAAAATTTTCATGAAGTCCTAATGATTTATCCGGTTGATTCGCGGCTGGCAAGTATCCCTTGCGCCCGCCCTTGCTTTGCGCGGCGGTGGCGGTCTAGGCTCCGCGCATGCCCGCAGAGACACTCACGCAATTTTTCCAAACCGGCACCCCGGAGCAGCCGATCCGGCTACGCGATGGCGGCGTTCTTCCGAGCGTGACGCTTGCGTATGAGACGTGGGGCCAGCTGAATGCGGAGCGGACGAACGCGGTTTTTCTGTTTCATGCGCTCTCGGGCTCGCATCATGCGGTTGGGCACAATCCGGGGATTGAGGGCGTCGGTGAGCTTTGGCAAACGGAGCTGCACGACGGGTGGTGGGAGTCGATGATCGGGCCTGGGAAGGCGATTGATACGGACAAGTATTTTGTGATTTGCGCGAACTATTTGGGTGGTTGTTATGGCAGTACCGGGCCGTCTTCGCTGCGCCCTGATACTGGGAAGGCGTGGGGTTCTTCGTTTCCGGCGGTGACGGCGGCGGATCAGGTCGAGGTGTTTGCGCACTTGTTGGACCATTTGAAAATCGGCACGCTGCATGCGGTCGTAGGACCATCCGTGGGTGGCTTGGTTGCGCTGACCTTTGCGACGCGGTTTGCCGAGCGCGTGCGCAATGTGATCGTGATTGCTTCCGGGTTTAAGACGACGGTGTTGAACCGGTTGATTTTGTTTGAGCAAATTCTAGCGATTGAGAACGACCCGCATTTCAATGGGGGCGACTACTATGAAGGGGCGGCTCCTTTGTATGGCTTGGCGCTGGCGCGTATGATCTCGCACAAGACATTTGTGCACTTGGATGCGATTGAAAAGCGTGCAAGGCAGGATGTGGTGCAGCCGGATGATGTCTTGGCGTGGTATCGTGTGCGCGACCAGTTTCAGAGTTATATGTTGCATCAGGGGAAGAAGTTTGTGCGGCGGTTTGATGCGAATACCTATCTGCGAATCATTGATTTATGGTCGCGCTATGATGCGACGCATGAGGGCGATGCTGAGACGCCTGCGGACTTGTTTGAGCGCGCACGGCTTGCGGGGCAGCGGTGGTTGGTTTTCTCAATCGACTCGGATTTTTGTTTCTATCCGGAAGAGCAGGCCGAGTTGGTCAAGCACTTGGAGCATGCGAAAGTGGAGGTCATGCACATCATCGTGCACTCTGACAAGGGGCATGATTCATTCCTGCTAGAGCCGGATTTATACACGCCGCATATTTCCTGGGTGCTTGGGAAATGAGCGGATTGCCCGCGGATCACTCGTCTGCGGCGGGGGGCGGGACGAGTGTTTCCAGTTGGCTTTTCAGGTGGCTGGCCGGGAGTGCGGCGCGCCACGCAGCAAAGGCGGCTGGGTCTTTCATGAGAAAATGATGGGCAATCTGAGAGAGCGCCTCATCGGATAGATCGGGGCTGGTTCCGGAAGCTGCCCACTGCGCGGCCTCGGCGGCGCTGCTTCGCGCCCATGCGCTGGCAAGTGCGCTGGCCGCGGCATTGCGTTCCGGGCCTGGGGTGAGTTTCTCCAGCCACGCGACGCCGGTTTCAGGGGCTTGGTGGGCGAAGATGATGGCGAGCTCTGCGGCGGCGACGCTGCGTTCCGGGCTGGCGGGAAGATTCGTTAGCAGCCACGTCGAGCTGGCATCCAGATCCATCGTCGCCCAGTTCGCAAGTGTGTTCGCGAAGGTGGCAGGGTCTTGGAGTGAGCGGCTGATGGTCAAGCTGGCGGCGCAAGCGGCTTCAGGCTCGCTTTTTGCCCACGCTGCGAGTGCGGCGCGGCGCAGCGTCGGGGTTAGCTCGCCCCAGCCGGACTCGGATTTCAAAGCCTCCATGGCGGCGGCCGGCTCGTTGGTGGCCCATGAGAAGAAAATTTGCTCTGCAGCAGCATCGCGCTCGGCGGTGGTCGGTCGCTTTAGGAAGTAAGATGCGGCTTCGGCTCCATTTTGGCGGGCCCAATTGGCGGCGATGGCGATGAGTGTGTTGTTGAGTTCTGGGCCGGTGAGGTGGGTCTCCGCCCAAGTCGCCGCCGTCCTCGCATCGGTCTCGGAAATTTGATGGAGTGCCATCCGGATCACCTCGTCTCGGCGCGCGCTTGGGGCTTGGCTGGCGAGCCAGTTGAGGGCGTCAAGTGGGTCGTGCTTGATCCACGCGTCGAGATTTCGCAAGGCGAGTTGGAAGCGGGCAAGTGGCTTGGACTCGGCATCCAGAGTGGCACGGAGTTTTGTTGGATCAAGCCGTGGGGTAATGGTGTGCCGCAGGCTGGGTGTTTCGTGGGACGTGCCGACAAGGTTGGCAGGTGCTCGATGTTTCCCTAGCTGATAGCCAATGCCGCCGGATGTGGCGGCGATGGCTGCGGCCGCGATGAGAGTGTGACGGAGCGGCACTTTGCGATTAGAGGAAAGTTTTCTTAGTGAATGTTAGGGAGTCTTTGAACTTCCATCCTTTGCGTGTG
>JBEGOB010000029.1:0-7182 GCA_041182265.1 Verrucomicrobiota bacterium
AGCCAAATCCAATGCTCAAACGGTGGGTAAATTGCTGCGTTCTCCAAAGTCCCGCCATTCAAGCGCCCCACGCATGCCTGCCAAGAACAAAGACTGCGCCGGAAATTTCACGAAAAATCAAACACCCCCGGAGTCGCCCCCGGCGGTGCTTGTTCTCTCACCTTCACTAAAACTCAAGATTCTCAGGGAGTCTTCGCCGGTTCCTTCTCGGCCGGTGCCGCCTCCTTGGCTTCCTCGGCAGGTGCCTCTTTGACTTCCGCACCTTCCTCAGTCTGTTCCTGCTTGCAGGATGTCGCTGAGAACAACAACGCGGACGATGCCACACCAAGGACGAGCCATTTGAATAAATATGTTTTCATAAAAGTTTCTGGGTCAACGGGACCGCGTCTCGCAGCCGCCATGCCACGCCCATCTATCGCCCTGGAAAATTTCCATAGCCCACTCACCATCAACGCTTCAAACCCTCCACCCCCTGCGGCTCGCACCGCCCACACCCGATTCACACTCACCCAAAACGCATCCTTTTCATGCAGCCTGCAATCGACAATCTTCGCCGCGTGCTTCCCGTCTTTGAAATTGCCGAATCCCTCCGCGCCGCCATCGCCAGCCCCGAGAAATCACGCGTTCTCCTGAAGGCCCCCACCGGCTCGGGGAAATCCACCATGGTCCCCGGAATGCTCGCCGATTCGGACATTCCCGGGAAAATTCTCGTCATCGAGCCACGCCGCATGGCCGCACGACTCCTCGCCGGGTGGGTCGCCCAACAGCGGAATTCCCCCATCGGCCATGAGGTCGGATACGCCGTCCGCTACGACACGAAATACCGCAAGGACAGCCGCATCATCTACATGACTGACGGCGTCTTCCAACGCTGGCTCCAAGACGAGCCCCAACTCAGCGGAATCGGCGCGGTGATTTTCGATGAATTTCACGAACGCCGACTCGCCGTGGACGTCGCGCTCGCACGCTGCCTGGACCTCCAAGACAGCACTCGCCCCGATCTCCGCCTCGTCGTCATGTCCGCCACGCTTGAGACTGCCGGCCTCGCGGACTACCTCGCCCCCGCCCTCTCGCTCGAAGCCGGCGGCCGCACCCACCCCGTGCAAGTCCTTTACCGTCAAGACCGACCAAGTGTCAACGATCGCCGCGGCGGCCCTCCCCGCGAGACCCCAATCTGGGAGAAAATGCTCGCCGTCTGTCGCGAGGCCTGCGCCATGCCTGAGCCCGGGAACGTCTTGATGTTCCTCCCCGGCACCCACGAAATCCGCCGAACCATCGAGCTTTTGGAAAATAGTCCGCTCGCCCGAGATTGGGACGTTTTCCCACTCTACAGCGCCCTGCCGCCCGCTGCACAAGAAGCCGCCATCTCGCGCGGCCCCCGCCCGAAAATCATCGTCGCCACCAACGTCGCGGAAACTTCACTCACCATCGACGGCGTCCGCACGGTCATCGATTCCGGCCTCGCCCGCACCGCATCCTTCGATCCCCGCCGCGGCATCAACACGCTGCTCATCCAAAAAATCTCCCGCGCCGCCGCCGAGCAACGCACTGGCCGCGCCGGCCGCACCGCACCCGGCCGCGCCTTCCGCCTCTGGAGCGAGGCGGACCACGGCCGACGCCCAGAATTCGAAGCGCCAGAAGTCCACCGCGTGGATCTCGCCGAGGCCACCCTGCTCTTGAAATCCGCCGGCGTCGCAGAAATCCGCCATTTCCGCTGGTTCACTCCGCCCACCCAAGAATCCCTCCACCGCGCCGAGCGCTTGCTCCACGACCTCGGCGCACTGGATGCCCACGGCCAACTCTCCGAAGAAGGCCGGAAAATGGCCGCCCTTCCTCTCGAACCTCGATTTTCCCGACTCATGCTCGCCGGCTCAGAACACGGCTGCATCGCGGAAACTGCATTCATCGCCGCAAGCGTCCAAGGCGACGGCATCTTCACGCACAAACGTGGCAGCACTGGCCGCAAAGATTTCATTTTCCCGGATGACGGCTCGGACTTCGCCGGCGAGTGGCGCGCCTTCGAGTCCGCAGAAGCCATGCACTTCGACCCCCGCCGCTGCGACGCCCTCGGCATCACTGCGCGCGGCGCTCGCGAGACGGCACAAGGCTTCGAGCGGCTCTGCACTCTCGCACGACGCTTCGGCTGGGACTGCCAAGCCGTGGATTTCAAGCTCCACCGCGAGGCTGTCGGCAAGGCGATGCTCGCCGCCTTCAGCGACCAACTCGCCATCCGTGTCAGCCAAGGTTCACTCGCCTGCAAACTCGTCGGGAACCGCAAAGGGAAACTCGACGAGGATTCCTGCGTCCGCCACGCACCCGCCTTCGTCGCCGCGGAAATCACCGAAGTCGAGGCACGTGAAATCATCGTCCACCTCCGCCGCGCCACCGCCATCGACCCCACCTGGCTTGCGGAAATTTTCCCCACGGACCTCACCATCACCGACGGAGCCGCCTACGATGAAACACGCCGCCGCATCGTCTCCCGCAAGGAAACTCGCTTCCGTGACCTCGTCCTCGACGCCAAGGAAAGTGACCACGGCGTAAACCTCGACCAAGCCGCGGAGCTCCTCGCACGCCGCGTCCTCACCGGCGAGTGGATCCTGAAGAATTGGGACGACTCCGTCACTCAGTGGACCGCCCGCCTCGCCTCCCTCGGCGCTTGGATGCCCGAGCTCGGCATGCCCACCTGGTCCGAGGACGACCGCGCGGACGCCGTCGCACAAATCTGCCACGGCTCACTCAGTTACAAGGACATCAAGGAGGCAAACGTCTGGCGCATCCTCCGCGAGTGGCTCAGCCACGCCCAGCGCGAGGCCTTAGATTCCTACTGCCCGGAACGCATCCAACTCCCCAACGGCCAATCGGCGAAAGTCACTTACGCCGAGGGCAAGGACCCCTTCATTTCGCTCCGAGTCTCCCACCTCTTCGGAATTTGGGAAACTCCGTGCATCGCCAACGGACGCACCCCACTGCTCATCCACATCCTGACGCCCGGCCAAAAACCCTGGCAAGTCACCAAGGACCTCAAGGGATTTTGGGCCTCGGGATACGCCCAAATGAAAAAGGAGGTCGCCGGCCGCTACCCACGCCACCCGTGGCCGGACGATCCAAAAGCCTGGCTCGCCGCCGGCGGCAAACGCTAAGCCCCCCCCAACCGGGGGATTTAGATTCCCCCTATCAACGAGGTCGCCGTGCAGGGAAAAAGGTGATGAAATTCCAACGATTCGGCCGAAAAACCCTTTTGCCAATCGCGTGGCCGCCCGCGCTCGCCAACCCTCGTCGCCAGACTCGGAAATCACGCGGACTCAGCCACTCCAGCTTCACACGCAATCCGCACATGGCCTCACTTTTCCGCATCACTCTCGCCTGCCTCGCCTCGCTCATCGCTTTCTACATCACCCCCGCCACTGGCCAAAGCACCACTTGGCGCTCGGCGGAAGTTGGCGGCGGCGGCTTCGTCACGGGAACGGTTTTCCACCCAACATCCCCTGGCCTCGTTTACGCTCGCACGGACGTCGGCGGAATTTACCGACTCGAAAATTCCACCCAACGCTGGGTCCCGCTCAACGACGAGATCGGCGGCATCAACAATGAATTCCAGCACCTCGGCGTGCTCAGCATCGCACTCGACCCGAACGATCCCAAGCGCCTCTACATCGCCACCGGCCAATACGGCGGCTCGGAAACTTGGAAACTCCCGTCACGCATTTACCGCTCGACAGACTGTGGCGCAAGCTGGCTCCCATTCGTCACCCCCGGCTTCAAAATGGCAGGCAACGGCGAGGCCCGCGGCACGGGCGAGCGTATGGTCGTCGATCCTCTCAACGGCGCAAACCTCCTCGTAGGCACCAGCGGACAAGGGATTTGGCGCAGCTCAGACCACGGCGCAACTTGGACACGCATGACGCAGTTCACGCCAACTTCGTGCAATTTCCTCATCTACGCCCACCCCAGCGCTGCCAATCCCGGCCCCCACCGCCGTGTTTATGCCGCAGCAAACACACTCAGCGGTGCCAGCTTTTGGCGATCGGACGACAACGGCAGCACTTGGTCAGAAGTCCCAATGCATCCCGGAAAATCCATCGGTGCGGAAATGATGCCACTCCACGGCTCATTCGATGCCGCCGGCGTGTTTTACTCAACTTGGGGCGACCAAACTGGCCCCACGAATTTCCAAACGCGCTCGCAAGTTTGGAAACTCTCTGCCGACGCCACCACCTGGACCCAGATCCAACCGCCCGCCGGCCAAGGCGGATTCAGCGGCATCAGCGCGGACCCACGCGTCCCCGGCCACATCGTCACCACCACCATCCACCGCTGGTGGCCGCGCGACGAGGTCTATCGCTCGACCAACGGCGGCGCCACTTGGACCGCGGCGCTCACCACCGCCGCCCGCTCGAATGGCAACTCTCCCTGGGCCGCCTCCGTCACTCCTCACTGGATGACGGACATCGACATCGACCCCTTCAATTCGGACCGCGCGATTTTCAACACGGGCTTCGGCCTCTTCCAATCCACCAATCTCGCCGCCACCGGCAGCACACGACTCTGGACATTCTTCAACGACGGTCTCGAAGAACTCGTGCCGCTCGGACTCCATAGCCCGACCGCCGGACCACCGCTCATCAGTGTGACGGGCGACTACACAGGCTTCCGCCATGACCGCCTCGATCGCTCGCCTCTCCGCGGCCGCCACCAACCTGGAAATGGCTCCAACAGCATCATCACCGGGGCGGATCTCGCACCCACGAAAATGATCCGCCAAAACAGCAGCGCCACCTACTTTTCACAAGATGCCGCTGCCACATGGCAGACATTCCCCACGTCGCCGCCGCCAGTCATCAATGGCCACAACCGCGCGATTTTCTCCACCAATGGCCAGCGTGTCCTCTGGTGCCCGCCGAACTCGCCCGCCTATTTTTCCACCAACCAAGGCCTCACTTGGTCACCCTCAATCGGCTCAAACTCGCTCTCCACCAACGAGATCCCAAACATCACCACGCTCGCCGGCGCGCTCGGCACCGCTGGCACCACCAATGCCACAGGCGGCTCCGCACGCTTCAACACACCTTCCGCCATCTGCCTCGATGCAAGCGGCATCCGCTACATCGCCGACACCGGAAATCACGCCATCCGCAGAATCGTCGCCAACGCCGGAGTGAACACTTTCGTCGGCACTGCGGGCCTCTCCGGCACCACCGACGCCACCGGTTCGGCAGCTCGTTTCAACGCCCCTTCCGGCGTCGCCACTGGCCCATCCAACACCGTATTCGTCGCCGACACCGGCAACCACACGATCCGGAAAATCACCTCTGCCGGAGCCGTCACCACGCTCGCCGGCAGCCCGGGGCTCACCGGCAGCACGGATGCCACCACCACCGCCGCACGTTTTCACTCGCCCGTAGGAATCACCAGCGACTCCGCCGGAAATCTCTACGTCTGCGACGCCGGCAACCACACCATCCGCAAAATCACCGCATCCGGCGTCGTCACCACCCTCGCCGGCAGCCCCGGTCTCACCGGCACAAACAACGGAACCGGCAGCGCAGCTCGCTTTAACAATCCACGCGGCATCGCGATCGATAGCTCAGGGACTCTCTACATCGCAGACACCGGAAATCACTGCATTCGGAAAATTTCCACCACCGGTGAAGTCACCACTTTTTCCGGCACTCCCGGCACCGGCGGCAGCACGGACAGCCCCGCGCTCTTCAGGTCTCCCGCCGGCATCACCATCAACACCGCTGGCACGCTCCACGTCGCAGACACCGGAAACCACACGCTCCGCCGCATCTCCCCGGCTGGATCGGTCACCACCATCGCCGGCGGCGTGGGCATTTCTGGAACCACCAACGCCTCGGGCACCAGCGCACGCTTCAACAGCCCGTCCGGCATCGCAAGCGACGCCTCGGGCTTCAATCTCTACATCGCAGACGCAACCAACCACGGCATCCGCCGCGCCACCGCCTACAACACGCTTTTCCCCATCGCAGATCGCGTCGATCCCCTCCGCTTCTATCTCTGGGATAGCACGCTCAAACGCATACTAAGCTCAACGGATGGCGGAGAAAATTTCTCGGTCATCGCCACCGGTTTGAACTCCGCTTTCACTCAAATCCGCAGCGTCCCCGGCCACAACGGCCACCTCTGGGCACGCGCGGGTGCCAGCGGGCTCCACCGCAGCACCAACTTCGGCGCATCGTTTACCAAAATTTCCGCGGTCTCGGAGGTCCATCAATTCGACTTCGGCAAGGCAGCCCCCGGAGCAAGCCACCCCGCCATCTTCATCTGGGGAAAAATCGGCACAACCACCGGCTTCTTCCGCAGCGATGACACGGGAGCCTCTTGGACGCGCATCAATGACAATTCTCACAATTTCGGCTATCAAAACGACATCGCAGGCGATCCCCGCGTCCACGGCAGACTCTATCTCGCCACCAGCGGACGCGGCATCATCATCGGTGAAATCGCCAATCCACCCGCACCGCCGTCGCAGGTCTCACAAGTCATTTTTGACGACGCCCTCGCGAGCGGATGGACCCACACCAGCCCCAGCGACACCTCGCTCACAAGCACCTCTCCAGTCCGCCGCGGCAGCCATGCCATCGCCATTCCAGCCGGCTCGGGAAAATCATTTTCTATCACGACACCCGCCCGCTCGCTCCAGGGCTTCGCCGCCTTCGCATTCTGGATCCATGCCGGTGAATCCAACACACCTCCCCTGCAAATCGGCATTTCCCGCGGCGGCATAGCCCTAGAGACCATCCCGATCAACACCCCTGCCACCGTCGGATGGCAGCGCGTGATCGTTCCATTCGCGGATCTTGGAATTTCGAATATCTCCGACCTCACAGGCATCCGTATCGAGAGCCGCGTCGTCAATAACTCCACTCCTGTCGCCTTCTCCATCGACGACTTGGAGTGGGTCGGTGCCGACGAGTTTTCTCTACCACCCGGCTCGGCAATCATCACTCTTTCTAACTTGGAAACCACCTACGACGGCACCCAGAAATCACCCAGTGTCACCACCATTCCACCCGGAGTCCCCGTTTCGATCACCTACAACGGCTCCCCCACTCTCCCAAGTGCCGCTGGCTCCTACACGGTCCACGCCACGGTCGATGATCCTTCTCTCACAGGTTCCGCCACCGGAACCTTGGTCATCGCCAAGGCTGCCGCCAC
>JBEGOB010000030.1:0-8463 GCA_041182265.1 Verrucomicrobiota bacterium
CCGGTGTGGGACAACTGGCAGGCGGTTCCGAAAATCGCTCCTGCGAACTTGGACGACGCCCCGGTTCTGCTGACCAAGGGCCCCGGAGACTATTGGATTTTCGGGCTGAAAATGGACAGGAAGCTCGCGAAAGACTTCACTCCACAGAATGCTAAGTTAGAAGGATTTGATACACCTCTCCAAACGACGCAGTGGCCCAATCAATTCAATGCACCGGGCGGATTGAAGAAATCCCTCGGTGGCTACCATGCCTGGCAGAGCCGCGACATGGTCAATTGGGTGCATCATGGACCGGTTAGCGACAAGCGGGCGCGATGGATGACGACCGCCGAGTTCGTCGATGGGAAAGCCTATCTGTATTATGATTTTCCAAATGATAAGGACCCCCACTTGATGATTGACGAGGACCTCACCGACGGAAAACCCGGCAAGGATATGGGGATGGCCTTCGATGATCCGTCCCATGGGTCGGATTGCGCGATCATTCGGGATTTGGATGGAAAATTCCACCTGATCTCCGAAGACTGGAGTCCCATCGATGCGTCCAAGCATGCTTGGGATTCGCCGCTGGCCAGCCACGCGGTCAGCTCCGATGGACTGGGGAACTTCAAACTCTTGGCGCCGTCCGTCGATCAACGGACCAAGCCGACCGGCAGGATGGGCACGTTCAAGCACCCTCACTGGACCAAAGAGGACCCAAAAAACTTCCCGTCAAATGTGGCGGAGTATGAAATCCACGAACCCAAACAAAATGCCTATGGCGATTGGGCGGCGATCTCGATCGGCGGGCAATATTATCTCTTTAGCGACTTCGAACCGGCGGGGTCCAAAAAGATGAGTGTCGCGCGGTTCACTTCTTCCGACATTAACAAACCCTTCGCCTTTTGCGGCAGCTTCGGCAGCGGCCATCCCGACCCTGATATTTGCTTTGCTGAAGGCCGGTTCTATCTAATCAACCAGACGAAAAACGATTACATCAGCCCCGGACCATGGGTGGAGCGCGTCGAGGCAAGAGTCGGTGTCGATACCGACAACGATGGCAAAATTAACGAGTGGACGCCTTGGCAGGAGATCCACGAAAAATATAACTGCATCCCCGGATTCTCTAAACAGGTCGCCAAGGCGCCAGCCACGCTGGATCTCTCGAAGCTTCCCGCAGGGTATGGATTTCAAATCGAGTTGAAAACGACCGATACCACAGAGAACGCCACCAAGCCGATTTTGGATAAGCTCGCCCTTTCGTTTGCCGAGTGAAATACCGGAAGCCTCGGTCGGCAACTTCGACAAAAACCATGATCAAACACACACTTCTCGCCCTCGGTATCGCTCTAGCCGTTCCCACCCACGCCGCACCCACACCTAACATCATTCTGATGCTCGCCGACGACCTCGGCTGGCAGGATGTGAAGTGCTACGACATCGACGCGCCGAGCCCGATGGAGACGCCGAATATCGACGCGCTTGCCAAGCGCGGCATCCTCTTCCGCCACGCGTATTCTCCCGCGCCCAGTTGCACACCGAGCCGTTGCGCGATCATGAGTGGCAACCATCCCGCCCGCGCTCAGACCACCCATGTTTCCGGCGGCAGACCGCCCGGGGCAAACGCCAACCAGCGGATGATCACGCCATGGTTCAGCGGGCGCATGCCTGCCAACGAGCAGACGGTCGCTAGAGTTCTCCGTGAAAACGGTTATGCCACCGGACACACCGGCAAGTGGCACATGGCATCTTCCCACTTTGGTTTCCCGGGCCCGTTGGACCAAGGTTTCGATTTCACCTCCCTGAAAGGTGGCGGGCCCCGCGGAATCCAGCAGGGAATGCCGAACCGCCTCAACAATTTTGCCACCGACAAGCCCGGCGATCCCTACCGCCTCGATGCCGAGGGCTTCCCCACCGATCCCGTCACCACCTCCGCGCTGAAGTTCATGGAGACGAACAAGGCCAAGCCGTTCTTCCTCTACTACGCGACCTGGCTCGTCCATGTTCCCATCCAGTCCCGCAGCAAACCGCTCCTCGACAAATACTGCAAAAAGCTCGGTGTGGACCCCGCCAATCCCAAAGAGTGGTCACTCGAGGGGCAGAAAAACCCCTACTACTGCGCCATGGTGGAAACGCTCGACCATTATGCCGGCCAGCTCATCAAGTTTCTCGAAGCCACCGACGACCCGCGCAATCCCGGCCACAAGCTCATCGACAACACTTATATCTTTTTCACTTCCGACAACGGCGGTGCGGAAGGTGGCCGTGGACATGGGGAAGTCTTCACCGATAACGCCCCGCTCGACCAAGGCAAAACCTCACCGCGCGAAGGCGGTGTCCGTGTGCCATTCCTCGTCGCCGGACCTAACATTCCCGCAGGCAAGGAAAGCGATATCATGGTCAACGGCCTCGATTTTTATCCCACCATTCTTTCGCTGGCCGGAGTTAAAAAGCCTAACAACAAAAACCTCGACGGCGCCAATCTCCAAGCCTTGCTCACCGGAGCGCAGGATGACTCCTCGCTCGTTCTCGACCAACACGGCAAGCCGCGCACGGAGATGATTTGGCACTACCCGCACGGCAAAAACCAAAGCACGATTCGCAGCGGGGATTTCAAACTCATCCGCAACTACGACACCGTTAGCGGAAAAGCGCCGGCTCTCGAACTCTACCGCCTCGTCGATACCAAAGCCGGCAAGTCGGCGCGTGTGGATATCGAGGAAGCAAAAAACCTCGCCGGGGAAATGCCCGAAAAGGCCACCGCGATGAATACCCGCCTCACAGCAATCCTCACCGAGATGAAGGCGAGCCTGCCCTACTGGAATCCTAACTGCAAATTCCCGCTTCCCAACCAAAAGCAAGTGCCCGCCGTTACGGCGCATTCGGTGGACGGCCACACAGTCACGGCGACCTACCAGGAAAACGGCACCCGCGTCGTCCGTGCGGATTTGATCTACGCAATCAAGATCCCCGGAAAGCGCGGGGAAGAGAGTCAGGAGTGGTTCCGCGCGTTCACCGAGATCAACAACGGCCAACTCAAGGGAACCCTCCCACCGGAGGCCACCCACACCTTTATCAACCTCATCGATGAAAATCATTTCATGGTGAGCTATCCAAAACCCACCGCCATCCCGCTCGGAGTTGCGGCCAAGCAGTAGCAAGATGACACCGATGTCTCGCCGATCCTCTGATGAAATCACGCTCAACCCCGCTCTCTTGGGGAAAATCAAAATGGGTATAATAATGAAGACAATCCGCGCATCCACCTTGTTTCTCCTCCTGATCGCCTTTGCCGAGTTGCCTGCCATGTCCCAGACAGCGACCGCTCCAAACCCTCTGATCATCGCCCACCGGGGGTCTTCGGCACAGGCTCCGGAAAACACCCTGCCCGCATTCCAACTGGCGTGGGCGCAAGGGGCCGATGGCATCGAAGCCGACTTCCTGCTGACCAAGGACGGGCACATCGTCTGTTTCCACGACAAGGACACGAAGCGCCTCGCCGGGCGGCAACTCGCTGTCGCCGACGCCAGCTTGGAGGAACTACGCCAACTCGATGTGGGCAGCATTCAGCCCCAAGCCGCTGAGCGCGCCCTCCGCTCCTGGAACGGCGACAAATACAAAGGTACCCGCATCCCGACCATCGCCGAGGTCTTCGCCACCGTGCCCCCGGGAAAGAAGATCTTCATCGAAATCAAGTGCGGCCCCGAAATCATCGATCCCCTCCTGCGTGCACTCGCGTCCAGCGGATTGTCCCCCGACCAAGTTTTTGTCATCTGCTTCGAGAGCGCCGTTCTTAAACTCCTCAAAGAGCGCGATCCAAAATGGCAGACCGCTTGGCTTTGCTCGTTCGAAAAAAGAGCTAACGGCAAGCCCCGCACCGCCCCGGGACGAGTCATGAAGACCTTGCGGGAGATCAAGGCCGTCGCCCTCATGTCCGGTGGAGGGGATGTGGGCAAGGACCTTCTCGATAGAATCCGAACCGCCGGCATCGAGCACTATGTCTGGACGATCAACGATCCGAAACTCGCCGCCACCTACCGGGCCCAAGGCGCGGACGCCATCATCACCGATGTGCCCGCAGAAATGCTCGCAGCCTTGCTCTCGCCGACTGATCATGATTGAAAAAATCATCTCCATCGCGCTGGCCATGATTTCAGCCGCAGCCATCGCATCAGCAAAAGACTACCATGTCGGAGCCGAGCACTCGCTGAAAAGCATCTCGGCGGCAGCGGAACTCGCGCAACCGGGAGATACCATCATGGTCCACGAGGGAATCTACCGCGAAGAGATCAACCCGCCGCGTGGTGGGCTGTCAGGCACCCAGCGCATCATCTACACGGCCGCACCGGGCGCAAAGGTGGTAATCAAGGGCTCGGAACCCGTTAGATGCTGGACTCGTGTCCAAAATGACACTTGGAAGGTCACGCTTTCTAATAGCTTCTTTGGCGATTTCAATCCCTACGCCGACCCAATCTGCGGAGATTGGTTCAATGGCAAAGGCCGGACGCACCACACGGGAGCGGTTTACTTCGATGGTCACTGGCTCAAGGAGGCGCCCAGCAAGGAAATGGTGCTCAAGCCGGCGGGAACGACGTTGAAAAGCAATGCCAAGCCCAGAGCCGATCTCCTGAACATCGCGTGGCTGCAACCAGGTGGAAATCCGGCCTGCAAGGTCATGGCGACCTCCGCAACTGGACGCAAGGGAGCCAAGGACGTGCCCGGGGGGGAACTCGGGCAGGTCGTTGGCAACATCAAAAACGGGAATTGGTTAGAGTTTGAGGGGGTCGATTGCGGGAGCGAAAGCTACGAACTCGCCTTCCATGTAGCCTCGGTGGGCTCCTCCCAATTGGAAATCCGGAAAGACAACATCGACGGCGCGGTTCTGGGGAGCGCCATCATCCCGGACACCGGCGGATGGAATCAGTGGAAAACCGTGAAGGTAGGCATCGATGTCCTGACAGGCGTGAACAACTTCGCGGTAGTCTTCACAAACGACGATACGACGAACGCAGAAGAGGTGCTCGATTACAAGGGCCTATATCAATCCTGCCTCTGGTTTGGCGAGGTGGACGACAAGAACACGACGATTTATGCCCAGTTCAAGGATCTCGATCCGAACGAACGGGACACCGAGATCAATGTGCGGCGGACGGTATTCTATCCACGCAAACCCGGGCGCAATTACATCACGGTGCGCGGCTTCACCATGATGCATGCCGCGACTCCTTGGGCCCCTCCGACCGCCGAGCAGGTCGGTTTGATCGGCACGCACTGGAGCAAGGGGTGGATCATCGAAAACAACACCATCAGCCACTCGAAATGCGTGGGGATCACTTTGGGCAAATACGGCGATGAATGGGACAACCGATCCGCGACGGCGACGGCCTACAATGATACGATCGAGCGCGCGCTGAAAAACAGTTGGAACAAAGAGACCGTCGGCAGCCATTTGGTGCGTAACAACACCGTGTCCCACTGCGAGCAAGCCGGCATCGTGGGCAGCCTCGGGTGCGTTTTCAGCACGCTGGAGGGGAACGAATTTCAGCACATCCACACGCACAAGCTCTTCAGCGGCGCGGAAACAGCAGCCATTAAGTTCCATGCGCCGATCGATATGATCATCAAGGACAACTTGGTCCGCCAATGTGGAGGATACGGGCTGCTTTGGCTGGACTGGATGGCGCAGGGAACAAGGGTTTCCGGGAACCTGTTTTACAACAACTTCGACGAGAATGTATTCATGGAGGTCAACCACGGGCCGTATCTGTTCGATAACAACATTTTCATAGGATCGGACTTCAAGAATTGGTCCCAAGGCGGGGCGTATTGCTACAACATTCTCCCCGGCGCGATCACCGTGTCACCGCAAAAGCGGGAGACGCCCTACCACCGTCCTCACACCACCGAAGTACTAGCACTCTCAAGTATATCCGGTGGGGATGACCGGTATTTCAACAACCTGATGACGCAGTCGGACCCCTTCGGCTCGATCAAAAAAACGATCACGAACATGGTGGTGGAAGGCAATCAGCCGATGCAATCCGCCAAGATTCTCGAGAAGGATGACGGGGTTTACCTGTCCTTCGAATTGCCGGAAACGGAGCACACACAACCGGTGACCGCCGGACGCCTCGGTAAAACGCTCGTTTCACAGACCACCTTCGCGAATCCGGACGGCACGCCGATGACTCTCGCCACCGATTACTTCGGCAAGCCCCGCGATCCCCGGCATCCCGGCGCGGGCCCTTTCGCCGGACTGAAGCCCGGCAGGCATGAAATCAAGGTCTGGCCCAAGCAATAGAGCAATCCACGATATGATCAGATTCCCTCAAGCCGCGCTTAACCTTCTTGTAACCCTACAGGGTGCCGCCGGAAGAAACGTCCGCATCCACGCCAATGCTGCCATAGGCGTTGGTGGAACACTCCGTCCAAACCCATGCCCAGTCCGGGGGAAAAGCAGATCACCCGGATCCACGGAACGAAAAATAACCCGACGACCAACGCCGGCGAAATTGGCAGCCTTCACACTCGTCGAACTTCTCGTTGTCATCCTCATCATTGCGAGCCTCGCCGCCATCGCTTTTCCGCTTGCCCGGGCTTCGATCAACAAAGGGCACTCGGTTAAGTGCATGGCGAACCTCAGGGACCTTGGTGTGCGAATCACCGGCGAAGCCCTCGACAAGGGGCATTATCCCGCGACTGAGAGTGGCGTCCCCATTTGGCAGCTGGTCGCGGGGTGGTCGGGAGGAAACTGGCAGGACCTTGCCTGGTGCTGTCCGGCACGGTCGATTAAGAAAGGAGCTAGGGATTCACCCTTTACTCCCGCCTACTCGGCAAATGAACGCGTTTTTCCGACCGAAGGCCTGCGTCTTGCCGCCGTGCAACGTCCGGACCAAGTGATTGCCCTAATCGATGCCGGGCAGCGAACACCGAGCGGGTGGGCCTTCCATCAAATGATGGTGAAGGGAGCAACGAATCCCGCCACTGCGAATGTTCCACTCCAAGGCAAGCCGATAACCGCCCCTAACTCGGATATCGCCACAGGGGGTGCGTGTGTTCGCTACCGCCATCAAGGCAACGCCAATGTCCTCTTTCTGGACGGGCATGTAGAGGCCAGGAAAATGGGGTCTATTTTGGAGAAAAACATATCCATCAGTTATTAGTTAAATGATTTTTAAATTATTGCCTGCACTTGTCCTCATTCTCATGTTGCCCGCATTCGCGGTGCCATCGCCGAGAGTCTATGAGATCTGGGAGACGGAGCCTGCGCCGAATCGCGGGAGCAACTGGGCGAGCACGAAATCCGATGCCAAGCCAAAATCCTACGACAAGGACTGGGAGCAGTGGTCCTACCCTGTTGGCAATGGTTATGTAGGCGCTTCGGTTTTTGGGCGCACGGACACCGAGCGCATCCAGATCACCGACAAGACGCTTCACAACAAAGGAATCTATGGGAATGGCGGCTTGACCAACTTCGCGGAGGTCTATCTCGATTTTAACCACAAGGCTGCTGGGGACTACCGCCGTTCACTCAACCTGAATGAAGCCATCGCGCATGTCTCCTACAAGCAGGACGGGGTCACTTACAAACGCGAGTATTTTGCCTCCTACCCGGACAATGTGATGGTTGTGCGATTGACCTCGGATCAAAAGGCGGCGCTCTCATTTGCCGTGCGCGCCGAGATCCCATACCTCGAGGCGAAAGATCGCACTGGCACGATCTCGGTGGAGAAAAATACAGTGACCCTCAAGGGAACTGTTCCTCTGTTCAACTGCAACTACGAGGGTCAGATCAAGGTGCTAAACGAAGGCGGATCCGTGTCCGCCGACCCTGGAAATACGGCCATCAAGGTCGACAAGGCCGATGCTGTGACACTGTTGATTGCCACTGGAACTAACTACCGGCTCAATCCGGAGACTTTCCAAAATCCCCCTGAAAAAAAACTCGATGCCAAGCAGTTCCCACACGACGAGGTTTCATCAAGGATCGATGCGGCGCAGTCTCTGGGTTACGCCGCGCTGAAGGAAAGACACCTCAAGGATTACCAAAACCTGTTCGGTCGCGTGTCGGTGAATCTCAACTCCGCACCTTCGGCCGATCCGACCCACCTTCTCCTTGAGAAATATAAAAAGGGCGAGGCTAACACCTGGCTTGAAGAATTGATGTTCCAGCATGGCCGCTATCTGCTGATTGCGAGTTCGCGGGAAAAGAGCCTGCCCGCCAACTTGCAAGGGGCATGGAGCGCCTACCATCACACGCCGTGGTCGGGCGGCTTTTGGCACAACATCAATGTGCAAATGAATTACTGGGGAGCGATGAGCACCAACTTGCCAGAGTGCTTCGAAGCCTACATCGCCTTCTTCAAGGCCTACCTCCCTGTTGCGCGGCAGCACGCCGCGGATTATGTGCGCAAACACAATCGGGAGAAACTGTCCGTGGGCGGCGACAACGGCTGGATCATCGGAACCGGAGCGAATGCCTAC